>CAZLUL010000007.1:0-36803 GCA_964562635.1 uncultured Fibrobacteraceae bacterium
GATGAATTTCCCCCCCCCCCTGCTCGCCACCCATTGGTGCCGATCCGGCAGGCCGGGAAAGTCCGCCAGCCCCTGGGCCAACGCCGCTTCATCAAGTTGCAAGGCCAACCCGATAGTCGTGGCCGCCAATGCGTTTAACAGATTTGGTGGCGACTGCTGGGCCAAATCTTTCAACGCCACCAGTGGCTGGCCGGCTGCCATCAGTTGCCCCTCGCGAAAAAACACGTCCGCGCCTGCGACCTCGTCGCCAAACAGGCGCCGGGATCCGGCCACCGGCCAGGCCCGCGCTTCGGCGCAGTCGGTGCTGGTGACAAAAGTGCCTTTGGCCGGAACCAGATTGGCCATGATCCGCTTGGCCTGGTAATAGGCCGACAGGTCGGGATAACGGTCCAGGTGATCCGGCGCCAGGTTCAGCACCACGCCCACTTCGGGGGCAAAATCACGCATGGTTTCCAGCTGAAAACTGCTCGTTTCGACGACCGCCAGCGCCTCAGGTCCCATTTCTTCGGCCACATCACACAGCGGCCGGCCCACATTGCCCAGGGCACGGGCGTCCAGGCCTGCGATGCGGCCCAGATGAGCGGTCAATTCGGTGGTCGTGGTTTTGCCGTTGGTGCCAGTGATGGCCACGGTGCGGGCCTGGCAATAGCGCGCGCCCAGTTCCAGTTCGCCGATGATCGGCACATCGGCGGCCAGGGCCTGCAGTCGCGGATGATCGCCCGGCACGCCCGGACTGATCACGACCAGGTCGGGGCGGCCTGAGCCGGTGATATCGGGCCAGTTACCGCCGGTGAGAATCTCGTCGAAAGCCTTGGGTGCCAGCTGACTGAGGCCTTCTCGTTCCCACCGGCGGTGAACCGTTGCGGTATCGCTGTCGTCAATGCCCAGGACAGTGGCCCCTTGCCGGCGCAACAGGCCACCGGCCGCGCAACCACTGCGCGCCAGGCCCACCACCCAACAAATCTTGCCTTTCACGTCCCGGCCTCTTTTCAGTGCCTGAAATTATTCGACTACTGCAGCTTGATGGACGACATGCCCACCAGCAAAAGCAAAATGCCCACGATCCAAAAGCGCACAACCACTTGCGTCTCGGACCATCCGGTCAGTTCGAAATGGTGATGCAATGGAGCCATGCGAAACAAACGCTGACCGTGGGTGCGCCGGTACCACAGCACCTGCAGCATGACCGACACCGCCTCGGCCACAAAGATGCCGCCGATCACCACCAGCAAAAATTCCTTCTTCACCAGGATGGCCACCGTACCGAGGGCGCCGCCCAGGGCCAGGCTGCCCGTATCGCCCATGAAAATTCGGGCCGGATGGGCGTTGAACCACAGGAAGCCGATCCCTGCCCCGACGACGGCTGCACAGTACACCGTCAGTTCGCCGGCCTCGGGCAGGTTCAACATGTTCAGGTAGTCGGCAAAAACCGCGTGACCCGTCAGGTAGGAAATGACCGCGTATCCGGCAAAAGCCAATGAGCTGAGGCCAATCGCCAAACCGTCCAGGCCATCGGACAGATTGACCGCGTTGCTGGTGCCGGTGACCACCAGCACCACCAGCGGAATGTAGAACCAGCCCCAGTTGATGAGCACGTCTTTCAGGAAGGGCACGCTGGTCTGGGTGACCAGGTCGCCGCCTTCGCCGCCAAAATACAACACACTGCCCAACAACAGACCATAGCTGACCTGACCGACCAGCTTGAAGCGGCCGATCATACCCTTGGGGCGCTTCTTCACGACTTTCAGGTAATCATCAATGAAGCCGATGATGCCCATCCAGACGGTGCCCAGCAGGGCCAGCAATACGAAACGATTGGTGAGGTCGGCCCACAGCAGGGTCGGAATCACGATGGCCGCCAGAACCAGCACGCCGCCCATGGTTGGGGTGCCGGCCTTCTTCTGGTGATGCTTGGGACCGTCGCTGTCGATGGTCTCGCCGATCTGCAGTTTTTCCAGTTTCTGGATCACCCAGCCGCCAAAGATGAAACAGATCAGCAGCGCCGTCACCGTGGCGTAGGCCGATCGAAATGTGATGTATTTGAAGACGTTGAACAGGGCGTAGCTTTCGCTCAACGGATACAGCAAATGATAAAACATGGACGCCAGCCTCAGATCTGGTTTTCGGATGGGGAAGCGGAATCGCCGCAGGCCTCAGCCAACAGCGGGAGAATCTCTTCCATGGCCGCGCTGCGCGAGCCCTTGATCAGGATGTGGTCGCCGGGGCGAGTATGTGTCGCCAGCCAGCGGGCGGCCTCATCGACAACCGCGCAATAGTGGCCACCGCCAGCCACGGCGTCAAAGCCTTCGCTGAGCGCCTGGGCCTTCGAGCCCACGGCCACCAGGATGTCCAGGCCCAGTTCGGCCAGTTGGCGCCCGGTGTTCCGGTGAATTTCCGCCGCGTCGGGGCCCAACTCGGCCATGTGTCCGAGCACGGCAAAAGTGCGGGCGGTGCCGCCCTCGCCGGCCAGGCCACGCAGGGCCGCGCCCGCCGCCACCATGCTGCCGGGATTGGCGTTGTAGGCGTCATCCAAGACCGTGCGGCCGCCGATCTGCAGCAGAATACCGCGGTGCGGGCTGCCGTGAAAAGCGAGCAGGCCGGCCCGGATATTCTCGTCGCTGACGCCCACCGCGCGGGCCGCCAGAATCGCCAGGGCCAGATTGGCCGCATTGTGCTCACCGGGTAAGGGCACCGGCCACTCCACACCGTCCAGCAGAAGGGCCGGCCCATCTTCGCCACTCGCCGCCGACCAGCGGTGGTCGCCACTTTTACTCCCGCATGAAATCACCGCGCACTGCGCCCGCTGGTTCCATTGCGGCCAGCCGGGGCTGTCGGTATTCAGAATGGCCTTTCCTGCGGCCGGCAGATGGTCCAACAACTCGCCCTTGCCGGCAATGATGCCCTCCAACGAGCCAAACTCGGCCAGATGAGCCGGTGAGGCGTTGGTGATGATGCCCACTTCGGGCTGGGCCAATCCCGCCAGGTAGTCGATCTCGCCCTGGGCCGAGGCGCCCATTTCAATCACTGCGTACTGGTGCTCGGCGCGCAGGCCCAGCAGGGTCAGCGGCAGGCCGAGATGATTGTTGAAATTGCCGGCCGTGGCATGGGTCGCTCCCCCACCGCCCAGGGCGGCAGCCAGAAAATCCTTGGTCGTGGTCTTGCCGTTGGTACCGGTCACACCGACGATCCGCGCCGACAGGCGTTGGCGCCAGTGAGTAGCCAAAGTCGCCAGAGCCTGTTGGGCATCCGCGCTGACAAGGACCCCACTGTCGGCTGGCAGCGGCGCTTCCAGAAGAGGTTCAATCGGCGCCACATCCGTCAGCACCCAGCCCCCCTTGGCCAACCAGTTGGCCGCAAAATTTCGACCGTGCACAAATTCGCCGGGCAGGGCGACAAACAACTCGCCGGCTTGCAACAGGCGCGAATCCAGGCGCGCACCGGCAAAGTGCCCGGTGGCGAGCTCCGCAGCCGCTGCCGGTTCGTGACTGGCCGCACCCCCATCGCTGGGCAATAGAACGGCCGCCAGCAATCCAGCCTCAGCCAGCAACGCGATGGCCTCGGCCAGGGCAAAGCCCTGGTCAGGTCCAATGGGTTTTGGTGTGGCGTTGCCGGTCATCACTGCCTATCCGTTTCCGGTGCGCCCGGTCGGGCTTCCTGCCGCGCAATCCAATGGCGCACGATGCGGCGGTCGTCCAGGTCCAGCACCTGGTCGCCCACCAGTTGGTAGTCTTCATGTCCCTTGCCTGCCACGATGACAATGTCACCGGCGGTGGCTGCGGCCAGGGCCGCCTCGATGGCCACTGTGCGGTCCAACAAGACTTCCCGCCCCGTCGCCCGCGGCGCTGCGACCGCGTCATAACCCGCCACAATGTCGTCGCAGATCGCCTGCGGATCTTCGCTGCGCGGGTTGTCCGAAGTGATCCACACCAAATCGCTGCCCGCGGCGGCCACCTGGGCCATCAAGGGCCGCTTGCCGCGGTCGCGATCGCCGCCGCATCCAAAAACCAGCAGCAGACGCTGGTCGGTCAATTCTTCGCAGGCGGTCAACACCGCCGCCAGCGCATCATGGGTGTGGGCATAGTCCACGACCGCGATCCCGCCCGTGGGCAGGACAATCCGCTCCAACCGACCCGGCACCTGGTCCACGCCGGCGAGGGCCTCGGCGCAGGCCGCCGGATCCAACCCCAACCCCAACCCCGTAGCCAGGGCTGCCGTCAGATTCTCCACATTGAAGCGCCCCACCAGCGGGCTCTTGATTTCCCAACTCTGGCCCTGCCAACTGACCTGCAAACGCGTTCCGGTCAGCGCCAGTTCCGCCTCGGTAACCACCAGATCAGCCTGCGGCCCCGCTTCGGGCGCGGTGCAATACCGGATCACCCGTTTGTTGCCGGTCACCAAACCGGCCAGGTACCGATCGCCGACATTCACCGCCAGCGCGCCCGGCAATCCCGTGCCCACGCCGTCCCGACCTGCACGCAGCAGATCCATGATCTTTGCCTTGGCCGCCAGGTATTCGTCCATGTCCGCGTGGTAGTCCAGATGGTCCCGGCCCAGGTTGGTCATCACCGCCACGTCCAAGCCCAGGCCCGCGGTGCGCTGCTGGTCCAGGGCGTGAGACGACAACTCCATCGCCACGCTGCGGCAACCGTTGGCCACCATCTGCCCCAGTTTTTCGTAGAAGACCGGACCGCCGGGAGTCGTCAGCGGCGCGTCCTGGATCGTCTGGCCGTCATCATAGCGGATTGTGCCCAGCAGCCCGCACGGGCCATGCAACAGGCGCAACATTTCCTGCACCAAAAAGGCCGTCGTGGTTTTGCCGTTGGTGCCGGTGATGGCCACGGTCCACAACTGGCGGTCCGGCGCGCCGTGCAGCGCGCGGGCCAAAAGCGCGGGCAAACTGCGGGACTGCTCGCACCGTATCACGGCCGCCTCAGCCGAAATTTCATCCGTGAAAGAGGACTCCACCACCACGGCCGGCGAACCTGCGGCCACCGCTTGCGCCACGAACCGGTGACCATCGCCGCCGGTGCCGCGCACCGCGACAAAGAGGACGCCGGGTCCGGCCTCGCGACTGTCAGCGGTCACGCCGCTGATGGCCAAAGAGGGGTCGCCTGTCAAGGCAACCCCCGGGATTTCCGAGATCAGGGTTTGCAACGCGACGGCCATCAGAGCCGGTCCCCTCGCAATACGAGTTTCACACCACCGGCGCCCCAGCTGTTTCCCGGACGCACGTTCTGTTGCACGACATAGCCCACGCCCAGCACCGAGACCGGCACCTGCAGGCGAGCGGCCAGACTGCGCACTTCCCGATTGCTCAGACCCGCAAAATCCGGGCACAGGCCGGGCGAAGCTTCCGACGCGGAGTCGGCCTTGTTGGCTACCGAAAGGGTGACCAGGGCACCGGACTGGCAACGGGTGCCGGCGGCCGGAACCTGCTGAATGATCTGCCCCTCTTTTTCGGCGCCGGCAATGACCAGACCCTGGGCGCCCAGGCGCTGGGCCGCGCTGCTCACCGACAAGTACATCACGTCAGGCACGGTCACCAGTTTTTGTTCGTCCGGGACCGTGAAAGGCGCGGTGCGCAGGCCCGGTACATCGGTCAACCAGTCGGTCGAACGCCGGATGTCGCACACGATGGATTTGAATAGCGGCACCGCACTCTGGGCCGCGTAGTGGTTGATGCCCTTGGGGCGATCCAGCACCGTCAAGACAACCAGGCGCGGGTTATCCATGGGCACCATGCCGCCGAAGCTGGCGGTGTAGGCGCCTTTAGTGTAGCCCTTGCCGTCGACACTCATCTGGGCGGTGCCCGTTTTGCCGCCGGCCGCGATCCAGTCCAGGCAGGTGCCCTGGCCGGTGCCATCGGTGACCACGCGCGACATCGCTTCGCGCAAAAGAGCTGACAGAGGTTGGGCCATGACCCGGCGCATGGCCACCGGTTGGACCGTCTCGATGGCCCGACCCCTGTCGTTGCGCACTTCCTTGATATATCGCGGCGCATAGAGCGTACCGCCGTTGGCCACGCTGCACAGGGCCATCCCCATTTGCAACGAAGTGACCGACACTTCCTGGCCAATGGCAATGGTTTGCAGCGATCGTCCGGACCAGTTGACCGGCGCCTTGAGAATGCCCTTTTGCTGCCCCGGATAGGCCAGAGAGGATTCCTGCCCGAAGCCGAAGTTCGTCAGGTCCCGGTACAATTCCTGCGCCAACAGGTTCGCCGACGCCTTGGCAAAATAGACGTTGCTGGACACGGAAAACGCCCGCATCAACGACAGGTCTCCGTAGTCATGACCGGCGTCATTGCGCACGTAGATCTTGTAGCCCGTGTTGTTGTCGCAGTTGTAAACCGTCAGGGTATCGATGGCGGCGTTGCGCAGCAGCGAAGCCGTCGAGAAGATCTTGAACACCGAGCCGGGTTCGTACGATTCGGTAAAATTGCGGTTCTGCCAGACTCGTGGATCGGCGTGGCTCTCTTGCCGGGTCTCCATCAACGGCCAACTGGCCGCCGCCAGAAGGTCCCCGTTGCTCGGATCCATGATCAGGACCGAACCGTTCTCGGCCCCCACCCGACGCATCGACTCGGCCAGGCGGTCTTCACAGATGGTTTGCAGGTCGGCATCAACAGTCAGCACCAGGCTCTGCCCGTGCACCGCTTCTTCCAAAACGACCTTGCCCAACTTCTTGTTCGACACCCCGGTGCGGATTTCGCGCGCTCGCCCCGGCTGCCCCGCCAGGTACCCATCCAGGCTATTTTCGAAACCGGTCGTGATATTTTCAGCCGGGTCCTTGCGATAAAACCCGATCAACGCCGCACCCACACCGTCGGCCGGATAGATGCGCGAGTGGATCGCCTCAGTGGTCACGGCCTGCTGGCCTTCGCACCTCAGGCGCTTTTTTTGCTCGGCCGACAAGACGATGTCCCGCCCCAGCACCGCATGGTGGCTGCCCTTGCGGTTGATCTTGCGCCGGATGTCCCGCACCGGCATGTCCAACACTTCGGACAACATCGTGCACAGCGCGTCCCGGTCCACGACGTTGCCCTTGGCCACGCCGATTTGCCAGGTGGTGACCGAGAGGGCCAGGGGACGACCTTGGCGGTCGTAGAGATTGCCACGCTCCGCGTTGATGGCAATTTCCTTGCCCCACTGGCCATCGGCAATGGTGTGGTATTTGTCGTGTTCAAAAATCTGGATGTGCACCACTCGACCAGCCAGAATCAGGCCGGCGACGATCATCAAGTAACGCAGTATCATGAAGCGGCCGTTGACCTTCTGACGTTCCTGTTTCTCCTGCATCAGTTCTCTCCCCGGGCCTGGGCCCCACGGGGCGTCAACGAAACCATCGATCCCATGACCAGGCCGGGATTCAGTTCGCCCGCTTCGGCATCCTGCCCGCCACCCACGCTGGCCAACCAGCGGCGCAAGGGATTGATGCGCTCGCCATCATCAAACGTCTGCACCAGCACCAGGCCCGGATCCTCGGGCACAATCAGGCCCAATTCGGATTCGGCCCGCGGGATGATCACCGACGGCGCGGCCGCCTGGTTCCACACCGATAGCAACCGGGCACTGCTGGCTTCCAGCACTTCGCGCCGATTTTCCAGGCGCGCGATTTCCGAGCGCAGGCTGGTCACGCGGTTTGAGACAAACACCGAACCGGCAAACAACACGGCTGCCAACAACAGCAGTCCCGTACCGGTCAAGACCTTGCGGCCACCCATGCCCCGGCGGTGAGCCATGGCGCCATGGTTGGCCCGGCTGCCCGGTGTTCCGGCGGGCGTTGCTTCCAGTTTTGGCTTCCACATATGAGGTCCCGTTTTCTTTTGGCGATGGTCAGAGCTTCTTGTCTGATCTTCTTGTCAAATCTTTTTGGCGGCACGCAAACGCGCGCTGCGGGCACGGGAATTGGTGGCTTCTTCTTCCTTGCCGGCCACCACAGCCTTGCGGGTCAGGGCCTTGAGGCTGGCCTGATGGCCGCACACACACATGGGCAAGTTGGGCGGGCAAAGGCAGTCGCGCTTTTCCCGATCGATGAACTGTTTGACGAGGCGATCTTCCAGGGAGTGGTAACTGATGATGACCACGACGCCACCGGGACGCAGCACCGCAGTCAACTTCGCCAAAACGTCGCTCAAGGCGCCCAATTCGTCATTGACGGCGATCCGCAGGGCCTGAAAAACCCGACTGAGGATCGGCTGCACCTTGATGTGGTTGGGCATGGTGCTTTTGACCACGGCCCGCAGTTGCCAGGTTGTCAGGACCGGTTCTTCGACCCGGGCGCGCACGATGGCCTTGGCAATGCGCCGACTGCCCCGTTCTTCGCCCCATTTCCAGATCAGGTCAGCCAGGTCCTCTTCGGACATCTCGCGCAACAGGTCAGCCGCGGTCTGGCCACCGGAGGCCTGGTCAAAACGCAGGTCCAGCGGCGCATCCATGCGATAGCTGAACCCCTTGTCGGCGTCGTCCAACTGGAACGAACTGACGCCCAAATCCAACAAGACCCCGTCCACCGGTTCCCAATGGGCGGCAGTGAGGGCCTGATCAATGTTCCGAAAGGAGATATTCTGGCAGTGCAGTCCGGAGTGTTCGGCAGCCATTTCCTGGCAGGCAGTGTAGGCCACCGCGTCCAGATCCAGCCCCAAAACCTCTGCCCCGGCCTCAAGCATGGCCTGGCTGTGTCCGCCAAAACCAAAGGTGCCATCGACAATCCTGCGCCCCGGCCCCGGCTCCAGAAGACCCAGGGTCTCTGTTTTGAGCACGGGAACGTGGAGCGCGTCTGTCATGGCCGACTAGCGGTACTGGCGGCGCCCAAGAGACGCCAGGTGGCGGGCTCGCTACCAGCGGCGCCCAGCTCCCGATCCCAGTCCTCCATGACCAGGATCGCCTTCAGATAATCGCTCCACTGGCTGAGAAACAGTTGGTGGTTGAAATCGCGCAATTGGCGATTCCAACGAATGAGGCTGTGAGTCGCCCGAAAATCCAGATGGGTCAGCCGACTCCCATCCAGAATGATCCGGCAGCCCCGACTCACCAACTGCGGTGCGACCCGACTGATCAATTTGTCCACGCCCGTGCAATCAAGCGTGCCGGAGAGAGAGACCCGAACAGTTTTTTCATAATGGCTGACCTGGATCTGCAGGTGATCCAGACGAACCGGTGCGGAATCGGTGCGGTCAAACTGTCGGGTCAACTCTCTCGACATGCGGGCTCCCTCCCTGATGTTGCCCATCCTTGGGCCCCCGGTGCGAACACGCGGGGCATCTTGCGCCTTGGCTCTGAATTTCCGTGCTCTGGACTGCGGTTGGTCGGCCGGGCGTGCGCCGATCCGTCGGCGCCGCGCTTGCCCGGCTGAATCCGGCAGGCATCCTTGCCACCGGCTATCATTCCGCCGATCTGCCGATCAACGGAAGAATTCGTCATTGAAGGCATCATCGCCTTCGTCTTCGGCGTTCATCGCCGCGAGGGTCGCCGGGTCCCACAACTCCATGTAGTTCCCCATGCCCACGATCATGATCTTTTTATCAATGCCGATTTCGGCCAGGATTTCGCGACTGACCGCGACCCGGCCCTGGCTATCGGGCTCCACAGTCTTGCTGTTGGTGCTCATCCGGCGCAGGTAGGCGCGCAGCTTGGGACTGGGCTCGCCCTGGCGCAGCCGGTTGAAATTCGCCAGCCACACGCTGTGGGGCAGCAAACTCAAGGATCCGTCGGCACCCTTGCTGACGACAAACTTCTCTTCTTCGGGCCCGCTGCCCCCACGCAGGAACTTGAAGGGCAGATTGAAACGCCCTTTGGCATCCACCGCACGGGAATGGGACCCGTGGAAGGCGAAAGCCGATTCCGGAAGAGGGGTGATGCTGTGCGGGTTCTCGTTCATGATCCTCACTAGCCGTCGTCGTGAGTCGTTCTGGTTCTGCCGAGGTGACCGGTGTGGGCAGGGAAAGGGGTTAATGCCGGGTGTTTGTCGCATCCTTGCGAATTTTGGCCGATCCGTCGGCCACCCGTCATCAAACTGGGGTCCCTCGTATTTCCCCACCCATCACCTTTCGTCACCTCTCATCACCACCGGAGAATAGCTCGTCACCACCACCATGTCAACTCCCTTGTGCAAGTTTTTTAGGTATGGTCAACTGCCGCAAACAGGCGACAAACAGCAAAAAGAAGGCGTTTTCGCCTTCTTTTTGCGTTATGAACAGGCATTTTTTTGAGAAAGTTCTGACTGAAAAAACGGGCTTAAAGGGCCGGAATCCCATCGACCCCCAATCCCCACCCGACAGCGCGGGTCGCCGGTCAAATCAGTCGTCGGCGGAGGTGTCCGAATCGGTCACGATCATGCGCCGGTGTTGGCCCAGAATCATCCCGCGCAGGGACATGCCCGTGGCATGGCGAAAGCGGGCCAGCATCACAATAGAGCCGCAGGCGTAAGCGATGGTGCTGGACCAGGCCGCTCCCATGGCCCCATGGACCGGAATCAGCTGCACCCCCACCACGATATTCACCAGCACGGTCAGGGCACTGGCCTGGGTATTCCAGTGGGGTTTGCCGCGGCCAATGAAATCGCCGGCCAGCACCGCACCCGGGGCAAAGATGACAATGCCCGGCAGCAGCGCCTTGAAGGCCCCACCGGCTGAGGCGTATTCTCCCCCGGCAAAAACCTTCAACATCGGATCAACCAGGAAAAGCAGCGGCACGCCCGCCGCCAGGGTCACCAGAATACCCAGCCGCACCGCCTTGGCCGCCGTCCGGTCGCGCTCCGGATCAGAAGCATGGGCCGCCGAGCTGTGCACCAACAGCGGGGTCAGGGCTCCGGGCAACAACCACAACATCTCGCCCAGGTAGACCGCGATCGAATAGATGCCCACCTCGGCTGCGCCGCGATAGTGTTCGAGCAGGCCCTGGTCCAGGCGCAACAACAGGAAGTAGGCCACAGCCGAGATCTGGCCGAGCCACCCCCGACGCAGGTTGTAGCCGATGATCGCCAGCAGGCTGCGCTGGTCGAGATCGTCCGGCACCTCTTCCACCCCGGAGCGCACCGGCGAGGCGCTGTCAACGGGCCGAACCGGAACCGAAACCGCAATGCCGCGCCGGATCTCCCGCACCAGGATCACCAGCATCATCAGCATGCCGCAGGCCTGGGCCACCGCCAAAGCGCCCACCGAGCGGTCGAAAGTCAGGGTGCCCGTCACCGCCAGCACCGCAATCAGGGCCAGATGGCCCGTGGCCCGAAACCCATTGACCGCCGCACCCACCACCAGGCGTCCGCGGGCCAGCAGGTCGTATGAAAACGTCTCAAAACCCAGGATGCCCACCGCGGCCACGGCCGCCACATAACCCAACTGCCGCGACCAACCCAAATGGTCAGCCAACACTTCACGCAGGTAGCCGAAGGTCGAAGCCCACCCCAGCAGGAACAGCACCCCCACCATGCTCCCGACCCAGATCATCTGGGCGGCAAACATCCGCGCGGGCCGGATCTTGCCCTGACGCAAGGGCGGCACCGCCGCCAGGCCCATGCCACCGCCGAGCAACGATGCCAGCAACATGGCCAGGGCCACCGTCAGGCTGTAGTGCCCCTGTCCTTCGGGCCCCAGAATATTGGCCACGATCATGACCAGGGCCGCGTTGGCCAGCACCTGCCCCACGCGGCTGAAGAGAATCTTGCTGCCGGCTTCGATCAGCTTCACGCCGGGCCTCCAACGCGAGGCTTGCCGGTGGCGCCGTCGTGCCAGCGCTCGTTGGCGCCCTGCTGAGCCCGGCCGACCAGGTCGCTCCAGCGGCGCAGGGTTTTCAGACCGGCCGAATCGTTGACGTAAAAGCCGCACTCCATCAACTCGGCCCCGAAGTGTTTTTTGAATCCGGCCAGGGAATTCACGCCGCCGCTGGCGCCAAAATCCAACCACTTGGCGCCGCGTCGGCAGGCCTCGACCAGGTCGCCCCAGAAGCAGAGGGTGGCCGGGAAATGGGTGCGCGCAAACGCCGGATCCGTCACGCCATTCCAGGCAAAAACCCGGTCGCCCAGATGCAGACACAAATGGCCACCGATGACCTGTCCGTCGTGGCGCACACAGGTGAAGAACACCTGGTCCTGCGGGTCGGCCAGCAAATCCTGCAACAAACCCAACGGCGCCGGCACCACGCCCCAGTGCGAACTCGCCTGCTCATAGATCGGGTAGTAGGCCGCCAACAGGTCGGCCTCCCGGGTGGCAAAGACTTCGGCTCCCCGCCGCAAGCCACGATTGCGCTCGTTGCGCTTGTTCACCACCATCCGCTGCTTTTCGACCACTTCGAGCCCACCTCTGAGCGGAACCATGGCCGTGGGCGATTCGTGCCGGATCCAGCCGGCCGCCGGGGCCAACAGATGTCCGAAACGGGCTTCACGAAGAGGATTCAAGGCGATCGCGGCGGTGGCCAGTCCTGACGGTCGGCGCGCCAGCAAGTCACCGGTCAGGTGGGTGAAGAGATCGTCCTGGGTGGTCGCTGCCAAGTCCGGATGCAGCAACGGTCCGCCACTGGTGCCTTCGACACTGCTGTCGAGTCGGTGCAGGGGCAATACGCCCCCCAGGCGGCGAAACGACGGGGTCAGCACCGCGATCTGCCCGCCGACCAACTGCCCATTCCGGCGCACCGTCCACCAGAGTTGGCGGGCGTCCGACCGGTTGGCGCAAACAGATTCGTTCCAGTGGGAGGTGTGGGGATAGTCGGCCGCAGGGTCCGCCGCCAACAACAAATGCCAATCGGTGGGTGCAGCCTCCGCCACACTCACCTCAAAATCCGATCCGGCCAGCTGAAGACCTGCGGTCATCGCACCACAGCGAGAGTCATCGCCCGGGAAACTCCCCCGGACGTCACCCGCACCACATACATGCCCGTCGACACTTCTTCGCCCACCCGGTTGGTGCCGGTCCAGAAGCCCGTCTCCGCCGTCACATTCTTGTCGCTGTAGACCAGCTGGCCGTCCAGGTTGTAGATCTCCACGGCGGCGGTCGCCTCGGTGGGCAAACCACCAACAGCCAAACCGGCCCCGCCCTGGCCACGGAAGGGATTGGGATACAGGTAGGCACTTTCGAGAGTCGGGGTGGCCACGCCGCCGCCGCTGCCAACGGTGATCAGGCTGGCACCCTGGTCGGCACTGACCAGGATTTGGCGCCGGTCCGCACTGGCGGCAATCTTTTTGTACGTGATGCCCGGCAGCGCCGAAATCACGTTGGGCGAATACAGCACGCCGTAGTTGGAGTTGGCGAAATAATTCGCCAGGTCGATGTAGGTATCGACTTCGAAATTCTGACCCGAACCGCGCACGCGATTGACACCACTGGCGGTCGCCACCCAGATGTGACCGTTGGCATCGCGGACAACGTCGCTGACGTTGCCATTGACCAGTCCGCTGATCAGCGCGCTGGTTTTTTCACCGACATTGGTCAGCAAAGTGCCGCTGCGGGAATCCTCGTCATAGCTGAATTGCACCAGGCCGTTGCCGCCGGCCCAGATGCTGCCGTCAGTACCCACTTCCAGGCCAAAAACCACCGTCAGGTCCAGGACGCTGCCCGGAATGCCGGTCAAGGGTTCGTCCCAACGGTCATCGCTCTGGTCCAGCCAGGTCAGCGGATCATCCGGGCCCGCCAGGGGACCATTGATATCCCAGCGCACCAGGCCCACGGCCTCGACCGCAAACCAGATCACATCGGCCCGTTGCACGACCGCACTCCAGACTGACGGGCCATCACCCAGACCATTGGTCAGGGGCAACACCATCCAACTGCCTGCCGCCGCCGGGTTGTCCGGATCCACCAGGATCTCGACTTTTTCGTCATCGAACAAATCGTGCAGGGTCAACACCGGACCATCGGGATGGACCACGACATTGACAACACTTTTGCCCTGCAAACCGCTGTTGCCGGGATTGATCAACTCGGCCGCGCCACTGACGGGGTCGATCTTGGCCAGCCCCGTGCCGGCGTAAAGCGCCGACCAGACCATGCCGTCCGGACCGGTGGCCATCGCCAGGGACAGACCATTGCTGACGCCCTCGACAAAGGGCGTGTGCTGCCAGGTGTCCCCGTGCTGCGAGCTGATAATCGACACCCAGGCCTGGGCGCCGATATAAGGTGAGCTGCCACTGAAGGTGACGCCGTTGGCCCCCAGAACCTGCGAAGCCGGCACTTCAAAAACATCAAAGGTGGTCGTGCCACTGAGACGCGCCACGTAGGCGTTGCGTATGGGAAACTCGGTACCGGAACCGGCGCCGGCCTGTCCACCCAGCCAGAAATCGGTGCCGGCGTAGATCGCGCCCGAAACACCGGTCGGCTGGGAAAGCGTCTGCCAGGACACCCCGTTGTAGACCCGCACCACGCCGCCCCGGGTGTAGATCAAATCGTTGGCGGCGCTGACTTCCAGCACCTGAAAAGTGCTGTCGCCGACCTGGGCCCAGGCCTCGCCGACCGGATCCCAGCGGTACAACCCGGTTTCGGTACCGGCCAGCAGATTGCCGGCCGAATCGAGGGTCAGGTCATGCACTTCGAGACTGCTGAGACCCGTGTTCTGGTCACTGAACAGGTTGTTGGCGAAGCGGGAAATGCCCACCGAAGTGGCCACGAACAGATCTCCGCCAAAGACCTGCAGCGAGTTGACCGTATTGGAACTCAGGTTGTCCTGTTCGGCGGTGAAGACCGCGCCCGACAAGCCGTCAGTGATCAGGCCCACGCCGCCGCCATCCATGCCGTAGTAGACCCGTTCGCTCTGGCCCACCAGCACACCCGTCACAGCGTTCACATTGAGGCTGCCGAGGTTGCTCGCGTACTGCCGGAAGGCGCGTTGCCCCGCCACGTCGGTGATGCGGGTCAGCCCGCCACCGAGGGTCGCCACCCAGAGGTGCTGTCCGGTCCAGGCCAGATCCGTCACATCGTTGCCCGACAGTTCGGCACCAGCGGTCAATCGCTCATACACTGTCGGGTCGGCAGCCTGCCAGAAGACCAGCCCACCGCCCTGCACGCCACTGATCACCAGACCATCGTGCTCCAGCAAGGCGCTGGTGTGGCGCGCGTACACCAACTGCTCAAAACTCGTGGACTGGGCCAGAACGCCTGTGCCCATCAGCCCCAGCATCAACAGGGCTGCCGCCAGCGTGATCCGCCAGTGACTTTTGCGATATGTGATTGTGGCCTTCATCATCCAAGCCTTCCTTCGGATACTGTCATCCGGACGGGGAAATATTGCCAACCGCATCCGGGTCGGTACTTGTCGGTGATTGTTTGGGCCGGGATTCGGTATCTGCCCGGTCAGTCGTGTTCGTACCGCTGTCGTCCAAGCTGGTACCGAGGACGCCGAAGCCCCCCGGGTCCTGCCAAAGTTGACGCCAGGTGCTCAGCCAGGCGGCCAAGCCCTTTTGGCCTCGCTCATGACTCCAGTCGCCCGCCAGGCCCGGGGCCCGAGGCTCCGAACGCCAGAAACCCAGCACATCGCCCGGTTCGCGGGGCGCATCGATCCGGCCCATGGTCCAGGGGCGCGGCCCGAGCACCGCTATCTTACCGCGCAGCAATGGCCCCGCCAGGCGCCACTGCCAGGGCAACGGCAGAACCTGGCCGGTGGCAGACAACGCCAGGGTCAACCGCGGATCATGCCCCCACAAATCGGACGCCGTCAGGCTCAGCCAGCGCGCGCGCCCGGCCGGGACCCGCACCAGGCGCAACCACAGCCAGGGCAAAAGACCCAAAACGCCCAACACCAGTCCCATGCCCACAGCCAAGACGCGGTCAACAAGAGCGCGCACGGCCATACCGCTGCCCGCACTCTGCACCGCACTCAATTCGTTGCCAAACAATTCCGGACGGGCGCCGGCGGCCAGCAACCACGCTCCGCCCACCTGCCAACGCAAGCGCACTCGCAAGCGGCGCAGCGCGGCCATCAACTGCCAATCCTGACCCGCCTCGATGCCGCCGACTTCCGGATTATCCCAGAATACGACCTGCGAAATGCGGTAACGCCGCACCACTTCGATGATCTCCGAGCGTCGGCCCAGCCAGGGCACCTCGCCACCGGCCAGGGGCGGCATGCCGCCACTTTCACCCGGATCGGCCACAAAACCGGCCACGTCAACACCCTGTCCAGCCAGGTCACGAGCGCTGTCCAGCCAACTTTGGATGCGTCCCGGCGAGCCCACCAGCAAAGTGCGTTCGAGACTGAAATTCCCCCGCTCCAGCTTGCGCAACAGACGCCTGAAAACGCCATCGCCCAGGGCGGTCGCCAATGCAAGCAACGGGATGAACATCAGCAATACAGCCCGGCTGATGAAGTCCTGGTGGCCCAGATAGGTGCTGGCCAGCAACAGTACTCCGACGATACCGATCTGCCGCAGGTGTTCGCTGAGCGGTCGGTCAGCCCGCAGTTCGCCCGGCCGATATCTTCCCGTCAGCAGGAAAGTCGCCGACGCCAGCAACAACGAAAAAACCAGCAGCGGCACGTATTCCGAAGGTGCATAGAGTGGCTCTGCGAAAAGCCCTCCCATCAACCCGCGCAAGCCGTAGGCCGACCAGAAGGCCACCGTCAAGCCCGCCAGATCCATCACCCACCACAGGAAGGTCAGCAGGGGATCGCGCCACTTCTTGAGCAGCCAAATCAGCATGCCCCACTTTTCGTAAAAGGACAGCAGGCTGCCCAGATGCAGCCAGAAGGTCTTGTTGAATTTGCCTTTGGCACTGTCACGGCGGTGCTTGTGGATGAAGCGGGCCTCGGGCGTGTACTGCACTTCGAAGCCGGCCTGCCACATGCGGTAGCACCAGTCGACATCCTCGAAGTAGAGAAAGAAACGTTCGTCCATGGGACCGGTGCGGTCCATGGCCGCCGTGCGCACCAGCAGGCAACCACCGAGGGCCCAGTCCACCGGGCGCGCCGCGCGGTGATCGAAGTCCTGCATCAGGTGCAGGCGCACCGTTTCGCTGTTGGGAAAAATGCGTCCGAAAAACGTGCGCCGCAGCAGCAGCGTCTTGAATGTGTAGAAGCGGCGGCAGGATTCCTGGACCGAGCCATCCTCATTCAGCAACTGCGGCGCCACCATACCGGCGCGCGGGTTGTGGTCGGCAAAAGCCAACAGGTGGTCCAACCCACCGGGCTGAATCACGATATCCGGATTGAGGATCAGGTAATAGTCGGCTTCGACGGCGGCCATGCCCTGATTGCCGCCCTTGGCATAGCCCACATTGTCATTGTTGAAGATCCAGAGGTTGTCGGGATAACGGGCGTGCACATCCTTGAGGCCGGCATCGGACGAGGCGTTGTCCACAATCACAACCTGGTGCTCGGCCGTCGGCGGGTAGGCCGCCAAGGACTCGAGGCAGCGATCGAGATCCGCGCTCGTATTGTAGTGAATGATGACGATGCCGAGCTTCAATTGATCGCTTTCATTTTGGGTATCCAGCAGTCTTGGGTTCCAGCGCTCTCGGGCTCCCGCGCTCTACGGAATCCGGCGCAGGCGCAACGCCCACACCATCCACATGGCCTCGATGATGATCTTCTTGTTCATCTTCGAAACACCCACGGCCCGGTCGACAAACATGATGGGGATCTCTTTGATTGCCATCTTGCGCCGCCAGCAGTGATAGTTCATCTCGATCTGGAAGCTGTACCCGTCACTGCCAATTTTATCCAGCGGCAGGCTCTCAAGAGTCGAGCGGCGGAAACATTTGAAACCACCAGTGCAATCCTTGAGGCTCATGCCGGTGATCAAACCGGCGTAGCGATTGGCCCCCACGCTCAAAATCAGGCGTTTCAGGGGCCAGTTCACCACCGTGATGCCGTACAGGTAACGGCTGCCCAAAACCAAATCGTGGGTCTCTATCTCTTGCAAAAAATCATCCAGCGCCACGGGGTCGTGACTGAAGTCGGCATCCATCTCGAACACGGCTTCAAAATCCGTGTTGGCCAGGATCCACTGGAAGGCCGCGATGTAAGCCGCGCCCAGGCCCTGTTTCTTTTCCCGCTCCAAAATCAGGATGCGGTCGCCAAAGCCCGGCAGGGCCTTGACGATGGCCGCGGTGCCATCGGGCGAATTGTCGTCCACCACCAGCACCGACAGGCGCTCGTCCCGCTCGAGGATCAACGGAATCAAGCGGCCGACGTTGTCGGCCTCGTTGTAGGTGGGCACCACCACGACCGCCTTGGTCAGGTTCAGTGGTCCGGGTGCCTGAAATTTCCGCTCAGTCATCAGGGGTCAACTCTCCACATGTTCCGGGCCCGGCCCGTTCGTTTCAGTTCCAAATCCAGGGCGCAACCTCGCCAACACCATCGGTATAGCCAACAGCGCCAGTATGAGAATCACCCCGATCACCGTCAGAGTCAATCCCTTGCGCACTGCCGGGTCGTGGTAATGGAAGCGCACCTTGTGCTGGCCGGCGTCCACCGCCACGGCCCGCAGGACCAAATCGGCCGTCAGCAAAGGCCGCGAAACGCCATCAACTTCAACTTTCCAACCGGGAGCCATCATATCGGCTAGCAAGAGCAGGGCCGGAACCGGGCTGTTGACTTGAAGTTCGACTTCATCGAGGCCATCGACCAAAAACTGCGGCACTGGCAGGTTGCCAGGCGAGGTTTTGGGTGCCGGATCGGGTGTTTCGGTCAGGTACACCGTTTCGCGAATATCCACCTCGCCGCTGGCGATACCGTCCAAAAACGGCCCCAAGGCGTCCTTTTCCGGCAACGAAGACACCGATTGCCACTTGGTGATCAATCGGGCCCGCGGCAGGGCCGACCGATTGCGATAGACCACCGGCGAGCCCAGCTTCAGCGGCGCCGGATCCAGATCCATCCCCAAAACCTTCAGGGCCTCCAATTGAGCCGGCTGGAAAGCCTGCTCAAAGACTACTATCGATCCCGCCAACCAGGCTGCCAGACGCCCGGCCGGACGCTCGCTGTACAGCCGTTTGCGGATCTGCTCGTACTGGGCCAGCTTCGCTGCGTGATAGCCGCCCAGGGAACGGATGCCATCGGCCATCCACAGGTTCTGCCCCCCCATTTTGCCTATGGGCCAGAGGCGGTCATGTCCTGCGGCCTCGGCGATGACCGCGGCGGCCGGCCCGGGGCCCACTGCCTTGCGCGGCACATAGTTCTGCACCAGCTTCTGCGCGGTAACCAACCGGGCTCCGCCCCGCCCGTCACTGGCGATCGACTGCAGGCTTCTTTCGGGATGGATGATCATGCTGTTGACCGCCGCCAGATCCAGCATCACCAGTCCGACAAGCACCCACACCAGACCGCGGGTGCGGAAGGCCTCGCTTTTCAGCGAGTACCAGAGTGCGCCAGCTGACGCCAGGCAAACCAGACCGATGCGCACCAGGCTGGCCTTGTGCAGCAACCAGGCCTGCTCCAGCAACACCGGCGCCGATTGTTTGCCGCCCTTGGCCGCCAGGTCTGTCAGTTGGCTCAGGAAAGAAGACTTGGACACGCCAGCTGCCCCGGCAATCAGGCACAAAACGCCCAACGCACCCAACAGGATTGGCAGGGTTTGTGGTTTGCCGAATCCGGTTTGCCCGGCCTGCCAATTGGCCACACCCCGCGGCGCCAACAGAGCCACGCTGAAAGCCAGTAGTATCAGAATCATCGACGGTATGCGGAACTTGTTGAAAAACGGCAGATAATTGTACAGAAAAGTATAGAAACCCTGGCCAAAACTGGCCAATACCACCAGCGCCGAGAAGATCAGCAAGGGGACCATCAAGGCCCGGGTCTGGCGCTGCCAGGCCACCGCCGCCAGCAGCAGCAGCAGAAAGCCCAGGTAGTTGGGGTAGTCATTGAAAGGCATCAGCCCCATATAGGTCGCCTTGCCAAACCCCGCCTGGGCCGGCAGCACCAGCGTGCCCAACTCGTCGGGCGCCAGGGACCAACCTGTGGCGTAGTCCAGGCCGACGCCGCCGCCACCGGCGGTGTCCTGGCCGCGGATCGAAATGGCCGCATAGTCGTGCTGCGGCACCAACAGCACGGCGCCGACCAAAAAGCCGAGGCATAATCCAACCACCACCAGACCAAGACCGCGGGCCCGGATGGCGGCCGCCACGCCGCGCAGATTTTCTTCAAACGGCCACACGGCATTCCATAGGGCCAGCCAGCCTACGGTCGCCAGAGTGTAATAGGTGATCTGCGGGTGTCCGCGCAAAAACTGCAGGCCCATCAGCAGGCCCAGCAAGGCCATGGCTCGCAACTGGCGCAGCCAACTGCCACCATCCTGCACGCGCAGAGCCCAGCCGACGATCCAGGGCAGGTACATGGCCGCCCCCAGCTTGGATCCGTGCCCGTGCACACCCCAGGCCACGACCTTGGGAAACAGCAGAAAGATCACGGCACCCAGGATCAATGACGACAAGGGCAGCTTCCAACGCGACAACAGCCAGATCATGCCCAGGCCACCAAACAGCATGTGCCCCATGAGCCAGGTCAAAGGCGCGAACCCCAACTTCTGCTGCAGGAAATTGAAGAACTGCGTCGGTGGATAGACAAATTTGGGATAGGCCACGGAGCCGAAGCTGGGCATACCGCAAAAGAGGTACGGGTTCCACAGCGGGTAATGACCCTCTTTCAGACTGGCATCACCCACGGCACTGAAGGCTTCGGAGTTGCTGGAATCGCTGCTCAGGAAAACTTGTTTCTGCAGCATCGGACCGGGATAGATCACCGCGAGAATCAACCACAGGATCGCGGCCACCAGCAACCAGTACAGCGGGCCTTTTTGCCCGGTGATGTTCTGCCACCAGGCAGGCGCTGTGACAGAACGTTGCGCGGTTGAGGGTCGCGGAGTTTTCTTGGCCAATTTGCTCTCCTGCCAGCTGAAAGGGTCGGAATCGACCGCAAGGATATCATTGATGTGGGGCGCGGTCTACCGGGTCCGGGTATTGCTATCAGGCGCTTCGGTCAGGTATAATCCCGTCCCCGCAGTTCATCGGCCGCCCCCTGCCACAACGCCATGGCCGAAGCCAGACGCCCATGCCACAGGTTCCACACCGTATGGCCCGATAGAAACGCCAACTGGGTCACCAGCAAGACCGGCCAGGCGCGGGCCGGCCAATGCTTGCGCAACAGGTGGATGTGACTGCGGGTGCGCAACCAGGCCTTGCGCGGCGAATCGCCCTTCAGCGAAGCGCTCACCTTGTGCAGCACCAACGACAGCGGCACATGCAGCAGGCGCCCACCCAGGGCGGTCACCCGCAAAGAATAATCCGTGTCTTCGCCGTAGAAGAAAAAGTCCTCGTCCAGCTCGCCCACTTTTTCCAGCACCCCCGGCCCCAGCAACATCGCGCAACCGGTGGCGTAGTCGGTGTAGCGCTGGCCGGGATCCAGTTTTCCGGTCAACTGCCGGATGCCGTCGTGCCGGACCCAGCCACTCCAACTGCCGACCAGCCCGCCATCGTACCAGGCCCGGGCCGGATCAGCCGCGTAACAGATGCGGGGCGTGGCCACCCAGGCCGCCGGGTCCTCTTCCAGGGCCCTGACCAGGCGACTCAGGCTGCCCTGCGGCACAATCGTATCGTTGTTCAGCAGTAATATATGGCCGCGAAATGATTCTTCGCGCAGCAGGCGCAGGCCGACGTTGTTGCCCCCGGCCCAACGCAAATTCTCACCCGTCTCGACAATTTCCACTGCCGGATAATGGACCCGCATCCAGGCCACCGAGTCGTCGGTCGAACCGTTGTCCACCATGATCAGGCGCAGCTGGGGATACAGCGCGTCGTTCAGGGAGGCAAAGCAGTCGGCCAGGACCTCGCGCCCATTCCAGTTGACCACAATAACCGCCAGGGCGCGGGTCGCTTGCCAGTCTGGTGCCGAACCCGCCCCTTCAAACACGGCGTGCGATTCGGTAGGCTTCTTCGGGACGGCGTCCGGCCACGATCAGTTCGGCGATCAGGCCCAGGCTGATGAACTGGAATGCCACGACGATCAGGACCAGCCCCAGCACCAGGATCGGCCGCACGTGCAGGCCATAGCCGAGCATCCACCGCACCAGAAACCAACTACTGATACCGCCGCCGATCGTCAGCGATACCAGCCCCATGCGGCCAAAGAAATGCAGCGGTGAAGTGTGGCGCGCGTGCAGAAAATAAACCGTCAGCAGGTCCATGAACCCGTTGATGAAACGGTCCATGCCGTACTTGGTGGTGCCGTACTTGCGGGCAAAATGTTTGACGGGCATCTCGGTGACTTGGAACCCGTCCAGATGAGCAAGGGCCGGCACATAGCGGTGCATGTCTCCGTACAGGCGCACCTTTTGGGTCACCGAACGGCGGTAGGCCTTCAGGCCACAATTGAAATCGTGCAGGGACAGGCCGCACATCCGGCTGGTGAACCAGTTGAACACCTTGCTGGTCGTGTTTTTGACGAAGCTGTCCTTGCGGTCCTGCTTCCAGCCCGAAACCAGGTCATAACCCTGGTCGATGAGCTCGGCAAAGGCCGGAATTTCGGCGGGATCATCCTGCAGATCGGCATCCATGGTGATGATCAGGTCGGCGCTGACGGCCTTGAAGCCGGCGGCCAAAGCGGCGGCCTTGCCAAAGTTGCGGCCGAAGCTGAGGCCGTGCACCTGGGGCCGAGCGGCGGCCAGTTCCTCGACCACGCCGAAGGTGTTGTCGGTGCTGCCGTCGTCGATGATCCAGGCTTCCCAGGTCTTGCCCATGCCGGTGATCGCCGCCTCGATGCGATCGATTAATTCTGGCAGGGATTCGGCTTCGTTGTAGGCCGGCACAACTACGGCGATGTCGCAGCGGGTGCTTTGTTCACGGTCGGGCAGGTCGTTCAAGCCGGTTCCTTTCAAAGATCGATCTTCGGCAACGTTCAGTCCTGGCGACGGGCAATGGCCCAATCCACTTCGCGGGCCAGGCCACCGGCAAAACTGATCGTCGGTTCGTAGCCAATCGTCTCGTGCACGTGGGTGCGGTCAGCGAAAGTGTCCTTCACGTCCCCCAGGGCCATTTCCTGATATTCGACCGTAGCCTTCAGGCCAGGCACGCGTTCCTGCAGCAGTTCCTGCAACAGGCTCAGGCAATCACTGAACACCATGCGACTGCCGCCGCCGGTGTTGAAAACTTCCCAGTCGGCATCGCAGCTGACTGCCAAGAGGTTCGAGCGCACCGCGTCACCCACGTAAGTGAAATCGCGAGTCTGGCTGCCGTCCCCGTACACCTCGAACGTGCGGCCGTCGAGGGCCGCTTCGATATACTTGCGGAAGGCCATGTCCGGCCGCTGACGCGGGCCAAAAACCGTGAAGTAACGCAGGCTACTGGTGGGCACGCCGAAGTTCATGCTGTACAGCACGCACAGATGCTCGGCCGCCATCTTGGTCACGCCATAGGGCGAGCGTGGCTGCGGCAACGCCTGCTCGGTCACCGGCAATTCGGGTTGGTCACCATAGACCGAACTGCTGCTGGAATACACGAACCGCACCAGCGACGACTGCACTTCCGGCTGGCGACAGGCCTCGAGCAACCGTTGGGTCGCCATGACATTGCGCCCCAGGTATTCGTTGAAGAACTCACCCCAGCTGGCCCGCACGCCGGCCTGGGCCGCCAGGTGAAAACAGGCCACCTGGCCCGATAGCAAGGCCACCGCATCGAGGGTCTGCAGGTCTTCGGTGAGCCAGGTGAAATCGGCGTGGTCCTTGAAGCCGGACATGTTTTCGTGTTTGAGGTCGACGTCGTAGTAGTCGGTCAGGCAATCGACGCCCGTCACGTGGCAGCCCAGCTCCAGCAGAGCCTCGGTCACGGTGCTGCCCACGAAGCCCGCACAACCGGTCACCACCACTTTGGCGCCGGGCTTCAGCACGGCTGTGACCCGGTCGGGTAATGAGCCGACAATTTCCTGCAATTCCGCCTTCTGCATCCTATTGACCTCCCTGGCCTTTTTTCACGGCGTCCTCGATGAAGCCCTGTTCGCGAGCTGCGGCGCCGCGTTGCAATTCTTCCATGCCCTGGGACATCTCCGTATCCACTTCGCCGCTGACTTTTTCCCAGGCTTCCATCACGCCGCGGGCTTCGGCCGAACGCCCGAGGCCCTGGTACATGGCGAACTGCACCTTGTAATAGAAGTGCCGCTCCGGATATTCGTCGATGGCCTGCGCCAGCCAGGCAAAGGCGATATCAGGCACACCACCGCGCACGAATCCGCGGCACGAATTGTAGACCGTGCGCTCTTCCACATCCTGGTTCACGTGGCCCAGCAGCGAGCTGAGGAAATCCATGGCCTTCTCGTCCTCGTAAGCCTGCACCAATAGCAAGGGGTAGAACTCCAGGGCCTGGGAGTTGAACGGATCGATGATCAGGCTGGCTTCAAAGGCCACCAGGGATTTGCGCAATTCTTCGCGGTAGGTGACCGAATCGATCTCCGCTGCGGCGTTGGCCCGCATGTAGGATTCGTAACCGGCGCGGCTCAAGGCGGCCGGATAGTTGCCCAACAAATGGGACGCGTTCCGGTTGCGAAAAACATCCGTGCGCGGTTTGCCCAGCATTCTCTGCAGGCTGTCCAGGTCCGAGGTTTTCAAGGACTGGCCCGGACGACCAAGCACCTGCTCACCGCCATCACTGACCAATCCGGCCAGCATCTGATAACGACGTTGCCGGGCTTCGGTATCGCCATCCAACAAGGCGCCAAGGCGGTATACGCCGAGCATGTTTTCCAGCACCTTCTGGGCGTCGGTGGTTGGCGTATCGTTGGGCCCGGCGGTGTCCATCAGGCGATAGGCCATGCCCTCCATTTGCAGATTGGCAAAATAGCGCGCCATGTTGTCCTGCGGGATGGTGACGGCAAAGAACACCGGCAGGCCGACTTTTTTATAGTTGGTGGTGATGATGTCGTGCACCACGTAGTCCTTGATCATGAACAATTGCCGCTCGCCCGTTTTCGGATCTTCGTACATCCGGTGCCGCAGGGCATCGATCTGGGCGTCGGTATTGCCCATCAGCAGCGGCATTTCGGTGTCGTGTTTGAGCTGCTTGATGTACCAGGGCAGGTTCACCAGTGAAAGGTTCACCACCGTCACGTCGGTGCGGAATTTTTCGACCTGCTGCAGGTACCAGATCGGGAACGTATCGTTGTCTCCGTTGGTGAAGATGATCGCGTTTTCGTCCAGGCCCGCCATGATGTTCCAGGCGTATTCGTAGGCGATGTAGTTCTGGCTGTTGTCGTGCTCAAAATATTTGGTTTGCCCAGGCACAGCCGGCAACACCGAGACCACCAGCAGGACCGCGGCGGTGACCATGGCCAGCGGCCCGATTTTCACCCGCGGAATATCCACCCGCCAGTTGCGTCCCGCCTTTTCGACTTCGTCAGCCGACTCGCCTTCGCCGCCGACCGCGTAACGCAGCAGGGCCGCGGCGCCCAGGCCGATGAAGACGGCAAAGAACATGAAAGCCGAGAAGTAGAAGTAGTCCCGGTCGCGCACTTCATGGTTGGTGAAGTTCAGCATCAGCGTCAGGCCCTCGCCGTTGATCAGGTAACCGATCAAGGGCACAAAAATCAGGGGCAACGCCCGGCGCAGACCCTGGAACAACCCGACCAGGGCCAGGAAGATCGGACCGATCACGGTCGTCACCTTGGTCAACAGGCTGCTGCCATCACCGATGAAATAGAACTGCTCGAACAGGTAGTTGTAGTAGTACTTGAACTGGTAACCCAACGGCGCCTGCCGCTCGAAGGGATTCAGCGATGGGTACTGTTCGCGCCGGATCACCGACATCAATTTCTCGAAGGTGTCCGGATCGGTCTGATTGATGTAGGGCTCAGGTGAAGCGCCCGCCCGCACCATCATCATCAGATGCACCGTCAGGCCCGTAAAAAACAGGAGGCTGCCAATCAGGGCGAAGTGTTTGCCCTGGATCGAACGGAGGGCCACGAATAACAGGTAGATCACCAGAGCCACCAGGATCATCGTATCCCAGGATTCGGCCAGGGGACCCTCACGGGGCTTGGAGGTGGACATCAGGAAAATGAAAAGGCCCGAGCTGATCAGTAATAGGTCCCAGAGTTCCAATTGGCGGCGGGTGGCGAACAGAACCAGCAGGAAAATGCCCGGGTAGACCAGGATACTGCCCAGGTGAAAACCCACGCCCAGTCCGAGCAGGTAGACCATCAGCAACAACAGTTGATTGGAACCTGCACTTTCCCGGTGGTCATACCAGCGAATGGCCAGCCAACTGAGGCAGGCCATCATGAAGGCCGACAGGCCGTACACCTCGGCCTCGATGGCGTTGTTCCAGTAGGTCTCGGAGAAGGCGAGGAACAGGGCCCCCACCACGCCACCGATATGGGCCAACCAACCCGAATCCGGATCGCTGCGGCGGGCCAGTTCCCAGATCAACAGATAGATGAACATAACGGCCAAGGCGCTGAAGAAGGCCGACATGAAGTTCACCGCCCAGGCGGTATTCATGCTCGCGGTCGTGATGTCGGCCTGGCCAAAGAGCACGTCGAAGACCCTTCCGACCAGGACGTACAACGGCGTGCCCGGCTGATGCGGCACACCCACGATGTGACTGGTGGTGATGAACTCGCCCGCGTCCCAGAAAGGAGTGGTCGGGTTCAGCGTCATCACATAGACGGCCAAGGTCAGCGCAAAGACACCAGCGGCAAGCAATACCTGCGGCCGGCGATACCATTTTTCGGTCAAGAGAACACCTTCATGTCTGGAACCCGTATCCGGCCCGATTCCCGGGCGGAAGTCACATCACGGCAGATTAGCCCATGCTTTCAGCCGCTGAATTTATCACACCTTAGGCAATTGGGAACAGAATTGTGCAACCATGCGATTGCCTATCGGTTCCCGTCATTCGGCTCTGCAGAGGCCGGTGGGGCTTCGGCCCGCCCCCACTTGCCCAACCACAACAGGGCTCCGCCCTGCAGACTGAAGACCACCTGCACCAGGTAGGCCGCCACTTCCATGGCTACCGCCTGGGGCTCGGTCACCCCCGCGGCCACCAACAACCCGGCCGAAACCGTTTCACGCAGCCCGATGCCATTGATCGTCACCGGCAGGGTCAACATGATCGCCACCATGGGCACCAGCACCAACAACTGCACCATCTGGGTGCCACTCAGGGCAATTCCCAGCCCCAGGGCCACCAGCAAGTGGGTGGCCATGCGCAGCAACTGCACCAGCACGCTGAAGGCAAAAATGCCGTTCATGAACCGCACCTGATGTCGGTAACGGCCAAACTCTTCGGTCACCCGCACGACCTGGTCCGCCACTTTGGGCAGGCCCAGGCGCCGAATCCAGCCGGGCAACAGGGCGCCCAGTCGGCGCGAAAGCAACAGCGCCAACACCGCAAACAGCAGCACCAGCACCGGAATCATCAACAGGGACGTGGTCGGCAACAGG
Source organism: uncultured Fibrobacteraceae bacterium (assembly GCA_964562635.1). Lineage (GTDB taxonomy): Bacteria > Krumholzibacteriota > Krumholzibacteriia > LZORAL124-64-63 > LZORAL124-64-63 > JAGRNP01. The sequence goes on from CAZLUL010000007.1 coordinate 27,343, forward strand.
ATGCCCGCGGCCGCCGCAAACGCCAGGACCACCACCGCCAGAGCGGTCAAGGCCCCCAAGCCGATCAGGCGGTCCATCAGCGTGGCGCAAAAAACGCCCAACGGCCGGTGCTCGCGGCGCCCCAGATCGATGACTTTGTAGACGTCCCCGCCAATATTGGCCGGCAGGAAGTTGTTGAAAAACAGCCCGATGAAATACAGCCGCCGGATTTCGCGGGCCGGAGCGGTGATGCCGGCCGCGCGCAGGATCCAGGCCCATTGCTGGGCACCCGCCAACGCCGACAATCCGTACACCGCCAAGGCCGCCAACAGCCAACCCCAATGGGGTGCGGTCACGGCATCGCGAATTTCGGTCAAGGTCAGCCGCGACAGCACAAACCAGATCAACAGGCCACTGACGACCATTTTGGCGGCAAAAATCAGCATTTGGCGACCGCGATTGGCTTCGGCGCTCATACGTCGCGCCCCCCGCGCCGAGCCACGTCGGCAAACAATGCCAGGGATTCATCGCAACAGCGTTGCCAACTGAAGGTCGCCGCCCAACGCCGCGCCGCCTCACTCTGGCGGGCCAACAATTCCGGATCGCGCAACAACTGCAACGCCTTAGCCGCAAAAGCCCGGTCATCGCCATAGGGCACCAGGAAGCCGGTCTCGCCGTCGCGCACCGAATCCTGCAGGCCCGGCCGGTCGCTGGCCACCACCGGCAGTCCGCACAGATTGGCTTCGATCACCGTCAGACCCCAACCCTCTTTGGGGCTGGGATTCAAAAACACGTGGGCCCGATGCAGGGTCTGCACCAGGTCGTCCCAGGCCATGAAACCGCTGAATGATATCTGTTCTGCCATGCCCAGTTCCTGGACCAGTTTGCGCAACCGGTTTTCGTCCGGCCCCCGGCCCATGACCAGCATGCGCGCGTTCGGCATTTCCCCGTGGATGTGCACAAAAGCCCGGATGGCCACATCCACACTTTTGTAGCGGCGTAACCGGCTCCAGCTGACAATCAGCGGGGCCTCGTCGCGGGGCGGCGGGTTGTCCAGGGCAAAACGTTCGTGATCGGTGCCGCAGAAGATGGTGTGGATGCGGTCGCCGTCCAGGCCGCGGCCGATCAAATCGTCGCGGGTCGAAGGACTGATCACTTCAAAATCGACATCCCGGTACAGCCGGGAAATCAGGCGCTCGGCGCCGTAGACATAGGTCGCCGTCAGCGGATTGGCTTCGCGATAGACCGTGGTGCCAAACAGGTGAGGCACGATGGCCACCAGGGGCGTATCGCCCCGGTACCGAGGCGTGTAGAAGGGGATTTTGTTGATGTCTTCGACCAGCAGGTCGTAGTCGCCGGTCTTCAGCAGACGTTTGACGACGCCCGGCAGCACAAAATTGGCGATGGTCCAGTGGCCGTGACGGTGAATGTTGACGCCGTCGATCACATCGTGGGCTGGCGCGTCCTTGTAGCTGGCGCAGACCAGATCCACGTGCCAGCCCCTTGCTGCGGCCGCCTTGAGGATGTGGTGCAGGTGCATCTCGGCCCCACCGCCGAGGGGGTCGTTGATATCCCGCCAGTTGACTGCCAGGATCTTCAGGACACGTCCTCCGGTTTGCGCGCAATCACACCAATGGTCGGCGTGGTGTACAACGACAGACGGGTTTGTCCGAACCAGCGGCGCCAGGCTTCGCCCATCCGGGCCAACGGCGGGACCGGTTCGGGGAACATGGGCAGCTTCTTGCCCGTGCGGGTCATGATGATCTTGCGCACCGCGCGGTACCACAGGCCGGGCACCATATAATCGCCATAGCTGCGGGTCACGGTCAGCCCTTCGTCGCTGACCAGGTTTTCCAGTTCCTTGATGGTGAACTGGGTTTCCCAGCCGGCGAACCACTTGTCGATGGCGATGAGGAACATCTTGCCCAGAGTGTAGTAGTGGTAGGTCTGGGGCACGTCGATGACCGTGTAGCCGCCGGGCTTGAGGATGCGGATATTGTCGCGCAACAACGGCAATGGATTCGGGAAATGTTCGAGCAATCCCTGGTGAAAAACCACATCGAAGGTGCCTTCGGGAAAAGGACTGCCCATGCCGTCGCCGCAGACCGGAGCCACCGAGACGCCGGACATGCCAGCCGCCTTGACCGTCAGGCCCAACGAGCCGGCCACGTAGTCGAGGGTGAGCACTTCGGCGCCGGCCTTGGCCAAAGCCACCGCGTCGCGACCGGTGCCGGCCCCCACTTCGAGGATGCACCGACCGCTGAGGTCGCCATCGTACAGGTTCGTGATTTCGCGGACCAGGCGCCCATCGGTGCCGTACACGTCATCCAGTTCGAGGGTATCGGCCTCTTCCCAGAATTTTTGCCAGTGGTCAGGAGTGGATTCTCTCACGCAGAGCCCTTTTCGCTTTCACCAGATGAACGATCAGCTGTGTTGTCAGAAGAATTTTTCAGATCGGGATAGGTCTGGGTCGCCGCGCGATCCAGGACCGCGTTGACAAAACCCACCGACTTTTCGTCGCAATACCGCCGGGCCATGTCGCAAGCTTCGTTGATGACCACCCGAAAGGGCACATCAGGGCTGTGTTTGATTTCAGCCAGGCCGATGGTCAAGACCACCACTTCCAGGGAACCGAGCCGGGAAGGGTCCCAGCGGTCGCTGATCAGGGTGTTCAACCAGCGGTCCAGATCCGCGGCATTGTCTTTGACCTTGGTGGCCAGATCCCGGGCGAATTCCATCGTTTCTTCCGCCGACTCCCGTTGGGTCATCTGGTCTTCCAGGGTCGCCATGATTTCGGCGCCGCTGATCAGCGACGCGTACATGGACTGGAGCACGATTTCACGGCCTTTAGTGCGCTTACCCACGGGATATTCTCCTGTCAAAGAGCAGGTTGAGGAGGCGAAACACCGTTTTGGGGCATCGCGTTCCTCACAAAAAGAGGAAGGCTGCTGCCTCCCCGGTGATTTGTTGTCACTATTATAGCCGAATTCGCCTGATAATTCAAGGGTTGGGGGTTTTTCGGAAGTCATTTTCAAATAGAGGAAATCGGTTGCAACTCCGTCCATTGCGCCTGCGTCTATCCTGGTGACTCTACCTGCAACCGCAAAGGATCCAATCGTGTCCCCATCTGCATCGTCTCGCACCAAGTTCAGAGGCCTGCGCCCGGGCTGCCTGGTCGCCCTGGTGGCATTCCTGCTGATTGCCGTCCTGGGTGGCTTTCTGGCCCTGCGACCGGTCAATGAAGCCAAACGCCTGGAGCAGGAGTTGCTCGACCGTCACGGCGCGGTTCCCACCTATATTCCGGCTCCTGATGGCGCGGTGGCCCCCGAACGGGTCGAGATCTTCCTGGCGGTGCGCGAAGCTCTACTGGAGCAGACCGGGCAGGTGCAGGAGACCTACGCCCGGATTGACGTCGCCATGAATGCCGAGGACCTGTCAGCGGCCGATGGCGCCACGACTCTCAAAAACGTCATGAAGTCCCTGCCCCTGATGGTGAAATTCTACCGCGTCCGCAATGGCGAATTGATGGCACGCGGCATGAGCCTCGGCGAATATTTCTATATTTACGCGACAGCCTATGGCGATCGGTTGTGTCCCCCACCCCCCGAAGGTTCAGCCCCCACAACCTCGCCGTATGTCACCCCACGGGCCACCCGCGAATTTGCCCAGATTCTGCGCAACCAGCTGGATGCCACCGACCCGGGCCCAACTGCGGAACTGGCCCTGGCCATCAAGCGCGAAATCGCCTCCCTCGAACGCGGCCATATTTTTCTGCCCTGGCAGGAAGGCCTGCCAGCGGCCCTCGCCCAATCGCTGGCGCCCTACCGCTCACGACTGGCGCCGCTGTTCTGCCTGGCCACCCGCGAACTGGAACTGGGACAGAAGAACAAGCATCCCGGGGGGATCGCCGAGTAGAGTCGGCCCAACCTGATCGCCCGTGACTGAACTGCAGCATTGATCATCCGGACCAGGCTGGAGTAGAGTGCACCCGGTATCATCCTCACTCCTGCCCCGATCGGAATGCGCATGTCCACCAATGGGCAATCACCGTTCACCGACTCCTTACGCCACCAGCTGTTGCTGGGTCTGGCGCTGGTTGTGCTGGGGACCCTGTATGCAGTGCGCCTGAATGAAGTGCCCATCGGGGCGGTCACCGACGATGCCTACTATGTGGAGATGGCCCGCTCGATCGCCGAAGGCCTCGGTCCGGTCATCAACACCGGACCTGATGTCGCCCCCCACGACCCCGACATTTTCCCACCGGGTTTTCCGCTTCTGCTCAGCCCCCTGGCCCGCGCCTGGCCGGATTCGTTGTCGGCTTTGAAAGCCGCGCCCCTGCTGGGCGCCCTGATGTTGTTGCCGTTGTGCTGGTGGTTGCCCGGCGCCAGGGCCGCCCGTGGCCTGCGCCTGGCCCTGGTGGCTGTGGTGATGTTCAACCCCTGGGTGGTTTCCTGGTCGGGTCGGATTCTCAGCGACATCCCCTTTGCGGCCCTCTCCCTGGCGGCGCTGCTCTTGTTTGTCAGGCTGCACGACCGGCTGTCCGGATCAGACCAACCGGCTGTACCCTGGGTTGGTGTGGTGGCCCTGGTTCTGCTCTGCGCCGCGGCCGTGAGCGTGCGCACCATTGGCTGGGCGGCGGTTCTGGCGATGTCGGCAACTCTGCTGACCCAACGGCACTGGTGGGTGGCGATCGCGTTACCGGTATTGGTGGCCGCCCTGGTGTGGTTGATTTCGCAGGCGATGCCCAATGGCGGCGATCTGCTCAGCCAAGGCTACTCCAGCCAGATGTTCAGCCACGGAAATCAGCCGTATTGGCGCTTTTTTTTGCACAACGCCCTGCAATACGTCGCCGAATTGCCCGTGATTCTGGTGCCGGTTTTTGGCAACCCGGTCAAAGCGCTGATGCTGCGGCTTCATATGGAAATGCTCTATCCGGCGGCCACCTTCATTGTCGGCACCCAGTTGCTCCTGCTGATCGGCCTGGCCGCTAGCCGGCTGTGGGGCCGGGAAACAGGCGGAGTGCGCGTGCGCCTGTTCGTATTTTATCTGCTGATCTACGGCGCCGTGCTGACGCAGTTCAACGGCTACCCTTCGGGCGTGCAAACGCGGTTGTTGATTCCGGTCCTACCGATTCTGGTCTGGTTTGTTCTGGCCGGATTGCACGAACGATTTGACCCCAGGCATCGCCTGATCCCGCAGCTGGTATTGGGCCTGATGCTGATCGCCGCGTTTGGCCACAACGGTTGGCGGGTGGCCCGGCCGTTGGGCACCGCGGTTGAGGCCAATGGTCGGGGTCTGGTGGATCCGGAAACAGGTTCGGCCTGGCTCCGGACTCACACGCAACCGGGCGCTGTCATCATGGCCCAGGAGCCCCTGGTGCGGCACATCCACTTTCAGCGGCCGGTCGTGGCCACACCACACTCCCTGTCAGCCGAATCGGTGGCCCGGATGGTGCAGGAATTTGCGGTCAGTTATGTTCTTGTGGGCCCGGTGGTCCACCACCAACCCCATCGACTGGACGCCAAAGGTCAGGCTCTCCTGGATATCCTCCAGTCACAGCCTGCCCTGTACCAAGCGGTGCATGCCGACCCGGTCGCCAACATCCACATTTTTTCCTGCGCCAGCGACTAGCCTGCGTCGATCTCCGCACACAGATCAATCATCTCCAGCGCCGTCAGCGCCGCATCAAAGCCCTTGTTGCCAGCCTTGGTGCCGGAGCGTTCGATGGCCTGGTCCAGGTTTTCGGCCGTGATGATGCCGTAGACCACCGGGATATCCGAATCCAGCGAGACCTGGGCGATGCCCTTGGTCACTTCGCTGGAGACATAGTGGAAGTGCGGCGTATCACCCTGGATCACGCAGCCCACGCAGATCACTGCGGCGTAGCGTCCGGACTGGACGAAGCGCTTGGCGGCCATGGGAATCTCGAAGCCGCCGGGCACCCAGGCGGTGTCGATGTTTTCGTCGTCCACGCCGTGGCGGTGCAGGCAGTCCAGAGCACCGTTCATCAGTTCGTTGGTGAAAAAGTCGTTGAAACGGCTGCCGACGATAGCAATTTTTTTGCCCCGGGCGTCGAACTGGCCTTCAAATTTGCGACCCATGATTTCTCCTTCTCTCTGTGTAATGCTTACAGGTGGTCAAGTATATGGCCCATCCGGGCCTGCTTGGTTTTCAGGTACTTCGCGTTGTTCAAATTCGGTTCGATCTGCAGCGGAATCCGGTCCACGATCTCCAGGCCGTAGCTTTCCAGGCCCACGATTTTGCGCGGGTTGTTGGTCATCAGCTTCATGCGCCTGACGCCCAGATCCCGCAGGATCTGCGCTCCCAGGCCGTAGTCGCGCAGGTCGGCGGGAAAGCCCAGCTTTTCATTGGCCTCGACCGTGTCGGCGCCCAGATCCTGCAGGTTGTAGGCCTTCATCTTGTTGACCAGCCCAATGCCGCGGCCCTCCTGGCGCATGTACAGAAAGACGCCACTGCCGTTTTTTTCGATGGCGGTCAGGGCGGCCTCCATCTGCTGGCCACAATCACAGCGCTGGCTGTGGAACAGGTCGCCGGTCATGCACTCGCTGTGCACCCGCACCAGGGTCTCTTCGTCGGGCTTGATGTCGCCCTTGGTCAGCGCCACGTGGGTCGCGCCTTCGACCGACGACGAGTAGGCCACCATGTTGAACTGCCCGAACTCAGTGGGCAAGGGCACCTCGGCTTCGCGCGTGATCAGCTTGTCGTTGTTCCGGCGCCAGGTGATCAGGTCGGCAATGGTGACCAGTTTCAGGTCGTACTCGGCCGCCATCTCCTGCAGCCGGGGCATGCGGGCCATGTCGCCGTCTTCGTCCATGATTTCGCACAGCAGGCCCGCCGGATACATGCCCGCCGCCTCGCACAGGTCGACCACCGCTTCGGTGTGCCCCGCGCGTTTCAACACGCCCCCGGCCTGAGCCTCAAGGGGAAAGATGTGGCCGGGACGGGCCAGATCCGACGGTTTGGTTTTGGGGTCGATGAAGACTTCGACGGTGCGCGAGCGGTCAGCCGCGCTGATGCCGGTGGTCACGCCGGTTGCCGCGTCAATGCTGACGGTGAACTTGGTGCCCAGGCTGGCGGTATTGAGCTCCACCATGGCGTGGATGTCCAGTTCCTTCAGGCGTTCACCGGTGGCCGAAAGGCAGATCAGGCCGCGCCCGTATTTGGCAATGAAATTCACCGCCTGGGGTGTCACCTTTTCGGCCGCGATGATAAAATCGCCCTCGTTCTCGCGGTCCTCATCGTCAACCACGACGATGATCTCGCCATTTTGCAAGGCGATCAGGGCCTCGTCGATCGTATTGATCTCGGCTCGGGGGATGTTGTCACTCATGGCAGTTCCTTTGTTCATTTCCGCGACCGCGGGCGACTGAAGCCCTTGGCCAACAATTGATCCATGGTCCATTCCCGCCGGGCGGGAGATTTGTGATTGCTGTTGCTGTTGCTGTAGCTGTTGGAATCGCTGTCCAGTGAAGGCAGGCCTGAGAATTCGCCACTGCGGGCGGCCTTGACCAGGACATCCATCTCGAGGTTCACCTGGTCTCCGGTGCGCAGTCCGGCAAAATTTGTCCCCTGCAACGTGTGCGGAATGAGATTCACGGTGAAACCCGCCGCGAAGGGCCCCTCGTCCACCGTCAGGCTCACGCCGTCCACCGCTACTGAGCCCTTGGGTGTCAGGAAGCGTCTTTGCTCCGGCCCCGCGCTGATGGTCAGGGCCAGGCCGCCGCCGATTTTTTTCAATTTCTGCACCTTGCCCAGGCCGTCGACATGGCCCTGCATGAGGTGTCCGTCGAGGGCATCACCGACCCGCAAGGCCGGCTCCAGATGCACTTTGCGTCCGCTGCGCCACTGGCCCAGGGTCGTCAGGCGGCGGGTCTCACCCACGGCCTCAACCGTGAATATGCGGCCGCGCACCGCCGTCACCGTCAGGCAGATGCCGTTGATGGCCACGCTATCACCCAGGGCCAGATCAGCGGCCGTCCGCGGCGCCTCGATATCCAGGCGCATCACACCGGCGGTGGGTCGGGCGCCTTTGATCGTGCCGATTTCTCGGACCAGTCCAGTGAACATGGGACCTCCTACAGGGTCACGCGGGCCAGGACGTCGCTGAACTTGCGGCGGTCGTGGACCGTGACCAGATCAGCGCCCAAGGGCGACGCCGACGTCAGGTGAAAATTGCGGTCGATCCGGCCGTCGGTCAGGAAACCTTCGGGCCAGCCCACCCCCGCGCCCAGAATCACCGGCGCCTGGTAACGCAGCCAACGGTCGATCGCGCTGCTCTGCAAAAAACTGCCGGCCAAAGTCGGGCCGCCTTCGACCATCAGGCTCAGGTATCCTGCGGCGGCGGCCTGGACCACCAGATCACTGGGATCCACTCGGCCCGCTCTTTCGCCGCAGAAAATGATCTGTCCCCCATCGGCTTCGATGGCGGTCCGGGTCGAGGCCGCGCGGGCACTGGCGCCGGCAAAAACGAGATACTTGTCGCGGCGGAAGCCTTCGCTCCAGCTCAGGTTCGTATCGACATACGCTGCAGTGGGTTCGACCTGCGGAACATCGGGCATTTCGTTGGCCAGGCGACCGTCGAGCACGGGCCGGTCAGCCGCGACGGTGCCTTTGCCCACGACGACCAGGTCGACCCGGCGCCGCCGGCGGTGCACATCCAGGCGGGCGTCCGCGCCGGTCAGATAGACCGGCGCCGCTTCCTGGCGGGTGCTGGGCAACGGGGCGAAAAAACCATCCAGGCTGTGGGCGGTTTTCAGTTCCACGTAGGGCCGCGAAAAATTGTCGGTCACCACAAAGGGCCAGATCATTTCCAGGGCTTCGGCCGCGCGCACCCCACAAACCACTTCGACCCCACGATCACGCAGGTGCCGACATCCGCCACCGATCACCGTGGGATTGGGATCCCGGTTGGCGACCACCACGCGGGTCACGCCGCTGGCGTAAACGGCCGGTGCGCAGGGCGCGGTGCGGCCCTGATGATTGCAGGGTTCGAGGGTCACATAGAGAGTGGCGCCTTTGGCCTGGTCACCGGCTTCGCTCAGTGCCACGGGCTCGGCGTGCAGCGTACCGGCACCCTGATGGGCACCGCGGCCCACGACCTCACCATCACGCACCACCAGCGCCCCCACGGGAGGATTGGGCCAGGTGCGCCGGGCGGCACCCTGCGCCAACTCCAGAGCCTGGGCCATCCAGCATTCGTCCTGGGCTGCCTGGTCGGCAGAATATTTTTGTCGGCAATCGCGGTCAGCCATGACGGCACCTCGGCGACAGGTCATGACCGCACAGAGCGGGCCACGCCTAGACTTGGGAGTTGTTGAAAACGGGGAATTGAGGCAGAAAAAAGCGGGAATGCGCCGCAACGGCCATCGCACGAAACTGGAGGCATCACAAAGAGTCCTGCCATAGTCCCGGACGCATTTGTCCAGCGGATCCGCCAACTTCTACCATCCAGACTATACTGT
>CAZLUL010000008.1:0-35900 GCA_964562635.1 uncultured Fibrobacteraceae bacterium
CCTCGTAGCAGGCCATGGCGAAGTAGATGGCATCGTCGTCATAGGCCACCTTGAAAATCGACTGCACCGAGGCGGGCGCGCCGCGTTCGGGATCGGCCTGGCGGAAACCCCGGCCGGTCTGGGCCTGTTGCCAGGCGGGCTCGTCCAGGACGCCATCCATGGTGATCGTATTGTTGTCTATCCGATAGGCAGCCAGGCTGGGTATTGCCGTGATCGTGCCGTTGGTCTGGTCAGAATCGGTGGGTCCGGTGCCGGTGGGGTCAAAATGGGGCAAATAGTCCTGGGCCTGGGCTGAGGTGCATAGGGCCAGAGCCAGAACAAGGCAAACGGCGGCCAGTCGGGACGGGAACGCTGGAGAGGCGAGCATCGGGTCTCCGGGAGGTTCAGGGGGTTGCGTTGTGAACGCAAATTACGCCACAGGAAGGGTTTTGTTACAATCCGAGATTAAATTCGAATTCCACCGAACCATTGACAGCCGGGGTGCGTCTGTGGGGCAATGGCAACAATAGCCAATTCAGAGAACGAGTCCTCGGAATCACGGCCCTGGGAGCGATCGACCGAATGCAAGTAGATCAGACAGAACTGCTGAGACGTTGCCAAGAGGGCGACGAATTGGCTTGGGAGGTGCTCGTGAGACAGCATCAAGGACGAATCTGCGCCATCGCTTATGGCTACGTCGGAGAACAGGATGAAGCCCTGGACCTTGCGCAGGACATCTTTGTTCGGGTCTACGAACGCCTCAGCACCTGTGTCGACGCCGAAAAATTCGTCTCCTGGCTGCTGCGCATTGCCCGCAACGCCTGTATTGACCACCTGCGCCGCCGCAAGGCGCGGCCGCCCCGGCAGGACATCCCAGCCGATGACATGGTCGGTTTGCGCCACGGCGGCCCCACGCCCGAGGAAAACCTGATCAGCTCGACGCGCCAACGACTGGTGCACCGGGCGCTGCAGAAACTGAGTGAGATCAACCGTGAAATCATCGTTTTGAAGGATATCCAGGGCCTGCCCCTCGAAGAGATCAGCGGCATGCTGGATTTGCCCCTCGGTACGGTCAAGAGCCGCAGCAGTCGGGCGCGCCTCGAATTGGCCAAAGCGGTGACCGATCTGGGTGGCGGGCCCAGAGGTTCTGATGGCCGCTCCGGCGCGGAGGCAGTTTCATGAGCCCCAACAAACGCGATTTTCCCGAATTTGATGCGGATGCTTTTGTCGGCGGCGTGCTCGGACGCACCACCGGTGGCGCCTGTGGCCGCGCGGTCGAGCAATTGGCCGACCTGATGGACGACCAACTGCAGGGCCTTGATCGCCAACTGGTCCAGGCCCACCTGGAACACTGCACTGGCTGCCGACAACTGGCTGTCACCATGGGTTGGTTGCACCCCCTGCTGCCGCAAATGGTCGAAATAGATCCCGGCCCCGAATTTCTGGCCGGCGTGCTGGCCCGCACCAGCCTGGCCGCCCAGCCGATCGTGCACAGTGAACATCCGTTGGGCCTGGCGGGCCTGATGGACCGCTTCGGGCGCTGGTGGGAAAAGCAGATTGTGCGGCCCGAGTTTTCCCTGCAGGCGGCCTATGTCGCCACGGTCGTAGTGGTGTTGTTGACCGCCACGCCCTGGTCACCGCTGCGCGAAGTGCCGGGCCAGGCCCTGACTGTGGTCACCGCCGGCCCCGAGTCGATGCCCATCGTGGGACCGGCCGTGACCCGGACGGGCCAATGGCTGGACACCCGGACCGCCGAAGCGGTGGATGCCGGACACGACCGCGCTGGCAACACCTGGCAAGATTTTGAAGCCGGCCTGGACCGACGCTCCGAGCGCTCGGCCAGCAGCCGGGACGAATTGAAATTTCACTGGGAGACCTTGAAGGATCAGGCCGAAGCCCGTGATCTGGGCGGAATGGGCTATGAACTTCTGGCGGCCTTGAGCAGCTGGAACGTGGTCTGGGACCAGTGGTGGCACGAAGCCAAAATGACGAATGAACCGTAGAGAAGAGATAGAAATGGAACAGCGAAAGGAGAGTGCCATGAACGGCGCGCAATTCGAAAATCAGCAGGAACAACATCCGGAGGCTCCCCAGGCTCCTCAGGCTCCTCAGGCTCCCTATCCCGGGCAGACCTATGGACAGGATCCGCAACGTCGCACGGCCCGCAAGTCGCCGGCACTGGCCTCGATCCTCAGTTGCATGCCAGGCCTCGGTCAGGTCTACGTGGGCTACTACCAGCAGGGGTTCACCAATATCCTGATCGTAGCCGGTTGCATCGCGGCCCTGGCTTCAGGCGCGATCCGCGGGATGGAGCCGTTTGTCGGTGTCTTCCTGGCCTTCTTCTGGATCTTCAACATGATCGACGCCAACCGGCGCGCCCTGCACTACAACCAAGTCAAGGCTGGCCTCGGTGGTGAAGAGGTGCCCGATGGCTTCAAGATGCCCACGTCGGGTGGTTCGATGTTCGGTGGAGTGGTTCTGGTGATCATCGGGGTGTTGTTCATCATGGACCTGAACTTCGACATATCGCTGTCCTGGATCAAGGACTGGTGGCCCATTCTGCTGGTGGCCTTTGGTGGCAACCTTATCTACCAGGCCCGTCGAAAGGCAGAGTGACCGTAAAAGTGGTGCCTGCGGTCGGGTGGGATTGGAATTCCACCCGGCCGCTCAGAAAACGTTCGCTCAGCAACCGCATGCCGTAGGTGCCCAAACCCCGCCCGGCACCCTTGGTCGAAAAGGAACGGGTGAAAACCTGAGGCTGAAGATCTGCCGCAATGAATCCCGGATTATGCACGGAAAACCACACCCGACCCGGACCCTTGAGTCCGGGTTTTCTGCCGTAATCCACCGTGATTGTCGCGGTGTCGCCACTGGCCTCAAGGGCGTTCTTGACCATGTTGCTCAGCACTCGCGAAAGCACCGTGGGATCGGTGCGGAAAACCACCGGTGAGGCTTCACCTTTCAGCTCCATGCCACGGTCCCCGGTGACCGGATGGTTGCGGTAGCGCTGCACCACCATGCTGGCCAGGGCGCCGGCGTCGACTGGTTTGGGATCGACCAGCAGGTCCCCGCTTTCGGCGGCCAGGAAATCCCGTTGGGCAGTGATCTCATCGACCAACTGGTCAGCCAGATTCTTGACGGTGTCCTTGAGGTAGTCCATGTCGCCGGGTTCGGCGTCGACCATCACCTCGGACAAGCCCTGCACACCGCCGGCGGTATTGAGGATGTCGTGCAGGAAGACTTTTTCCAGCGTTCGGCACTTCGCTTCGTCCCGCTGTTTGATCAGGGTTGTGACCCAGTAGTTGTCGCCATCGATCTGGACAAATTCGTCGCGCAGGACAAAATCCTGGGCCTTGTCGATGTCCAGGGATGTGCCCAGCACCTGGGACTCATGCACCAGCCCAAACAGGTCCAACAGGGCCTGATTGGCTTTGATCACCCGGCGGTCGTCGTTGAGGATCACCAGCGGTTCGGTCACCGCCCGCGACAGGCACCCCAACCAGGGATATTCGGCGAGTTTTGCGTTCTGGCAGCGAGCCTTCAACAGATTGGCTTGCACTGAAGGGGCAAAAATGCGCGGCAGTTCGAGGGTGGCCATGTGTTGTGTCCTTGAGCGCCGCCTGGGGGCGGGCGAGATCGTGGGGATTCATGGGCTATCTGTTGTTTGGCTATCTGTGGTTGGGATATCGGCCGCGCGCGTGGGGAAGTTGAGTAAGGGAAACACTTATATTGTTCCAACGCATCAGGTTAGGTGGTTCCAAATGCGTTCGACCCGCGAAAATACAGCCTCCCAGGTGAATGGTGCCAGAGCCTCAGGTGTGGGGCCCGGGGTGCCCTTTTGCCCGGCGACAACTTGCGCCAGGGCCGCTTCCAGGTCGGCCACGAAGCGGGGTAAGTCGGCCGCTACCGGTTGATCGCTGCCTTCAAGCCGTGGCAAGGGCACCAAAGTCAGGCAATCGGCCAGATGGGGGGCGATGCGTTCGACCACCCCGGGCAGGGCGGTGGAGACCAGGCGGCAACCGCAGGCCGCCGCTTCCACCAGAACCAGGGGCACGCCTTCGTAGAACGAGGGCAGGACGCATACGCCACAACGGCGCATCAAGTCCGCCAGTTGCGGTTGGTCCAGTTGTCCATGCAGGACAACCGCGGGGGCCAGACCCTGCATGCGCTGGCGCAAGGCCTCGGCTTCGGGGCCAGCGCCGCTGCCGGCGATGTGCAGGCGCCGGTCGCCATCTTTTTCGAGCAGACTGGTGAAGGCGTCCAGCAGCCAAGGCAAGCCCTTGGCGTGGCTGTATTTGCCAATATAGAGCAAATCCTGGGGCTGAGCCAAAACCTGGGGATCCCGGTGGAAAAGATCCGGTTGGTAGCCGGCCCCGACCACGGTGATCCGCCCGCTATCGACCGCCAGCATTTCCTGCAGGATGGCGCCGTGGTCATCCCGCAAGACGCAGAAATGGTCGAGGCGGGCGCAGCGGCGGCGCACTTCGTCGGCCAGGTGGGGCACCAGTCCCATTTGCCGCAGGCCGGTGCTGTGGCAAGTGGCGACCACAGGTGTTTGCGGCGCAAGGTCTTTCAGCAGTGAAGAGACGAGCCAGATGTGGTGGGCGTGGATGATGTCGGGGGCGAAGTCGGCGATGACCCGGGCGAGATGTTGTTGCCAGGCTGTGGTGTAGTGCGCCAATTGGTCAGTGGTCATCTCCGACCAGACCGTACTGACGTAGGGCATGACGTCGCTCATGCCGGGTACGGGGAAGTCGAGATCGGCCCTTTCTCCTTGCTCACCGGTAAAAAAGAGCGGAAAAACGGCATTTGGGAGCAAATTTCCCACGGAAGGGTGGGTTTCGCCGGCCGGTACGCCCACCACGGCAGCCTGCTGCCAGCCCGCAACTCCCGCCTGCCTCACCATCGCCTCGAGGGTGACGCCACTGCCGGTTCGGCTGGGGCGCTGGCTGAGGACATGAAGGACACGTTTCGTCATTTGGGCTCACTTTTTAGTAAAACCTACAGATTTCCAAACGATAACCAGAGTAAGAGATGAAGGCGAATCACCCTGCTTCGGACGGACGGACGACTCCACTGCCATGACCGACCACAACGGTATTGAAATGGAATTGGACCAGATCCTCAAGCTCCAACATCAGTTGAGCCGGATTTTGGCTGATGCGGTGAACCCTCTGGCGGGGTTGGCCGAGGCCATTGAGACCGCGGCGGACATGCCGGGTGTGGATGGAGTCTGGACCTGGTTTCGCAGTGCCGAAGGCGACATTTTCCGCCTCGAGGATGCCGCCAGTCTCGGCGCTGGCCTGACCCTGGATTTGAACTCCTTTCCCACCACTTCGGCCATGGGTAGGCGCTTGCTGGCCAACGAAGAATTTGTCGGCACGTGCGCAGATCTTTGGCCCGAAAAGGCTGAAATATTGCAAGACGGGGGCTGGCGGCAGTTGGCGGTGTTGCCCGTGGTCAGCAGCGGCCAAGTTGTCGGTGCCCTGGCCGCCGGTCGTCGCCAGAACACTCACGTCGATGACAATTGCCTGTGGGTCTTGCGAGCCCTGGCCAGTTCCATCGGCAGCCTGGTGACCGGCATCCGCATTGAGACCCAATACCGAACTGTCAGCCAAAATCTGACCCAGATGCTCGACTGTTTTACCGACCGCATGCTCATCGTCGATGAGGGCGGGATCATCCTGTACCACAATGAGGCGGCGGCCAGTGTCCGTCGGGGACGTTGGCAGGGCCTGGTGGGCAACAATATTGAACAGACCCTGCCCGGCTTTCAGCGGATGCGCAATGCTGTCGCAGGTGTTGAAGCCCACGTCGAGAGAGGCGTGCAAGCGGTGCCTTTGCCGGCCAGTTTTGTCGATGGCGCCGGTGGCGTCAGCCCGGTCGAAGTGCGGATCGACAAGGGTTCGTGGAATGCAGAACCGGCTGAAATCGTCGTTTGCCGTGACACCACCTACCGGCAGATCCTGACCAAGGAAAACCAGCGTCTGGCGACGGCCATCAATCATGTGGCCGATTCGATTGTCATCACCGACGTGCACGCTACGATCCAGTATGTGAATCCGGCTTTCTGCAAAATGTCAGGCTACAGTCTCGATGAGGCCATCGGGCAAAATCCGCGCATCCTGAAAAGCGGACATCACGACGACGAGTTTTATCGGGACATGTGGGAGACGCTGGTGGCCGGTAATAGCTGGTCCGGCCGGACGGTCAGCCGCGGCAAGAATGGCGAACTGTTCACCGAAGACTCGACGATCAGTCCGGTCAAGGATGAGCAGGGTGTCACCACTCACTACGTGGCTGCCAAGCGCGACGTGACCCGGGAAGTGGGCATGGAAGAGCGCCTGCACGAGGCTCAGAAAATGGAGGCGGTTGGCACCCTGGCCGGTGGCATCGCCCACGACTTCAACAACATCCTGTACGCGGTGCTGGGCTATGCCGACCTGGCGATGGACGATGTGCCGGCGGGGCATCCGGCTCATACGCCTTTGCGTGAAATCGCCAAGGCGGGCAATCGGGCCGCCAGCCTGGTGGCCAAGATGCTCACCTTCGGGCAACGCAGCGATGGCCTGAAGGAACTGGTGTCCGCGGTTGACCTGGTGAACAACGGGTTGGTGCTGGTGCGGGCCGCTTTGCCGGCCACGATCCGGATCGAAACCGAACTGTCCGGCGACGAGTGCCGGATCATGGCCGATGTCAATCAGATCCATCAGGTCCTGCTGAACCTCTGCACCAATGCCCAGTACGCCATGCGGGGCGAAGGGGGTGTGCTGCGCATTGCCGTGGAACAGGTGGAGCTGAACCGCCGCGAGGCCGCGGCTGCCGGCGGATTGAAGCCCGGGTCCTGGACCAGAATCCGGGTGGCTGACTCAGGCCCTGGCATCGATCAGGCGGTGATGGAGCGGGTCTTTGAACCGTATTTCACCACCCGCAAGGGCAATGAAGGCACGGGGCTGGGCCTCGCTACGGTGCACGGTATTGTGGTGGCCCACGGTGGGCAGGTCACGGTGAGCAGCGAGTCCGGCGTCGGCACGGAATTCACCATTCACCTGCCAGCCAGGGCGGTTGGCCACAACGCCTCGTCGTTGCAGACGAAGCCGATGGTGCCCACTTCGGCGGGGCTGGGACACATCATGGTGATCGATGACGAGCCCATGGTCTTGAACGTCCTGGAAAAGGCCATGGTGCGCTTCGGCTATGACGTGACCGGTTTTGCCGACGGCATCGAGGCGCTGGAAGCCTTTCGGGCCCGCCCCGACCACTTTGATGCGGTTGTCACCGATCAGTCGATGCCCAACATTACGGGCTACGAATTGGCGACCCAGATGCTCGCCATCCGGCCCGACTTGCCCATGGTGCTGACCACAGGACACAGCGATGAAGCGATACACGAACAGGCCCGCGCCGCGGGCATTCGGTACTATTTGCCCAAACCGTTTGAGATGGAAAATTTGGCCGAAGTGCTCAGGGAATTGACCAGTCAAACGACAGCGGTCTAGAAGGAGAACAGATCATGAGCAGAATTCTGATTGTGGACGACGATCAGCAGATTCGGGACATGTTGCGGATCACGTTGGAGCGCGAGGACTACGAAGTGGTTGAAGCCTGCGATGGGGTGAAGGCCCTGGCCGCCTATCGGGCCGAGACCATTGACCTGGTGATCACTGACATCGTGATGCCCGAAAAAGAGGGCATCGAGTTGATCATGGAGCTGAAGGGCATTGACGCTGCGGTGAAGATCATCGCCATCTCCGGTGGCGGGCGCATCAACCCCGAAGACTACCTGAAGTGGGCCCGGCGTTTCGGTGTGGCCAATACCTTCAGCAAACCGGTGGATCGCCAGAAGCTGTTGGAAGTTGTCGCCCAGGTGCTGGCACCGCAGGTGGCGTAGGCCAGGCTGGTTGCGTCTAGCCCAATGCAGCCAGGATTGACCGACAAAAATCGGTCAATGACGGATCGCGCGCGCCCATCACCAGGACCAAGTCCCCGGTTTTTGCTTCGGCGGCCATGGCCGCCGGCAGGCTGTTTCTGGCTGCTAAAAATCTGGCATCGCGCCCGCGCTGCTGGATTTCCCCTATCAGATCTCCCGCGGAAATATCCCGCGTGACGGTGCCTCCGGCGAAGAATATTTCCGGCATCCACAAGACATCTTCGGGCCGCAATTCTGTCGCAAATGTCTCGACCAGAGCCTCGCGCAGGAAGCGCGTTGGGCCGTAGCCGTGGGGCTGAAAGACCGCCAGAATTCTGCCTCGGGTTCGGGTCTGGGCCGCGGCCAGGGCGGCGGCGATCTTGTCGGGGTTGTGGGCAAAATCGTCAATGACTTCGATGCCGTTTTGGCTGCCGACACTTTGGAACCGCCGGGCGACGCCGGTGAAATCCGCCAAGGGCGCAGTTGTCTGGGCGGCGGTCAGGCCGGCCGCTAGGCAGACCGCGACGGCGGCCGTGGCGTTGAGCACGTTGTAGGCCCCCGGCACCTTCAGCTGGAATTCGACGCCGTCGATGGTGAAACGCGAACCATCGGGCAACAGCTCCACGTTCAGCGCCCGCGTGCCAGGGCCCGTACCCAGTCCGAACAGGAGGCCGCCAGGGTGCAGCGAAGCCAGGTTGGGCTCGTCGGCCACCACCAGCGGGCCTTTGACGTTCTGCCGGAAGGTGGTGAACATCGTCATGATTTCCGCCGGGGATTTGTGGTCCAGGCCCAGGTTCAACACCACGCCGGCCCAGGGGTGGTAACGCACCAGGCTGCCGTCGCTTTCGTCGGCCTCGATGACCAGCCAGGGTGGGCCGTCCGGTTGGGCGGTCGGGCCCCAGGCATTGCCCAGATGCCCGTCGGCTACCAGGGAAGCCAACGCGCCACCGGTCAGCAATCCCGGACCCTTGCCAGCGGCCTGCAGAATGGCAAAAACCATGGCCGTCACGGTGGACTTGCCACTGGTGCCACTGATGGCAATGGTGCGGTGGTCGGCCACGTAGCGGGCCAGCAATTCGGAACGGTGCAGGATGGCCACGCCGCTGTCCCTGGCCGCCTTCACGTCGGGGACTTTGTCTTCGACGGCGGTGCTGACGACCACGGCATCGGGCTGGCGGCCGGCAAAGTCGCCCCGGTTGAAGCGCAGGAACGAGCCATCCTGGGGCAACAGTTCTACCGCCAGGTTTTCCAGACAGGCGCGGATTTCAGCGCGTTCGTTATGATCAAAAGCGCGGTCGCTGCCGGTGGTCAGGCCGCCCTGTTGGGCGTGGTACTGGGCCAGGGCACTCATGCCGCTGCCCGCCACACCGGCAAAGTGCAACCAGGCGCCGGCCCCGATTTTCGGCAACTGCTCAGATGATGACAAGAGAATCCCCTTCCTCGACCAGGTCAAAGACTTCGCAAATGTCCGCGTTGGACATCCGCACACAACCGTGGGAGACCGCCTCGCCGAGGCGCGCTTCGTCGTTGGTGCCGTGCAGATAGATGTGACGTTCTTCACTGTCGACGCCCGGCCCCTGATTGAAGCCCGGTTCGCAGCCGGCCAGAGTCAGGATGCGGGTGAGAATCAGGTCGTCTGCCGATTTTTGCCCCGGCTGCCACACCTCGCCGGTGGCCTCGCGGCTGCTGAAAATGGTGCCCACCGGGCTGCTTGCGCCGATCTTGCGCGCAATGCGGTGGGTGCCGGGTGGGGTGCCGCCACTGTCCTGGCGATTGTCCAGGCCGGCTGAGGCGGTGGAGACCAGCCATGTGTGCTGGGGCGCGCAGCCGACGACCAGCACCAGACGCTGCCGGTGGGCATCGACCAGGAGCCAGCGCTGGTTATTCATGTCCCCGCTAACATTGTATTTGACAACAGCTTGCTCGATAAGCTGTGCCAGTTCCAGGTCTGGTGCCGGGTTTTTTTGAAAGCTCATGCCGCACCCTTGCCAAAGTCACACGAAGTGACCAAGTTGGTGTTAAATAAATCACGTTTTGCCCCACCGCAGGCTCGCCGCCGCCGGAGGAACCCAATGTACGATATCGAGGCATCACTGGACAAACAGATCCTTGCCGTGATGAAAAACAAGCCGGCCGTGGCTTTTACCGAACCGACCGATCCGCGCATCATCGAGGCCGCCTGTTATCTGCCGCGGTTTATCCGGCCGGTGTTTTTGGCCAGCGAGGAGGCAGTCAAGGAGGTTATTCAACGTGAACTGGGCCACATGGATCCGACTCGGGTCGAATTTGCCCTGAGCGAGAGTACTTTTGTGGACCCGCGGGAACGCACCGACCTGCTGGAAGAGTTTGCCCAGGCCTGTGTGGATCTGCCGCGTCCGCTCAGCCGCACCAAGGATCTGGACACCGCTCGCGACTTGTTGCAGCAGACCTGCCGCTTTGGCATCATGGCCGTCCGGCAAGGCCACGCCGACATGGTCGTGGGCGGCATCACCCACGAACCGCGCGACTATTTTCGGCCCATGACCAGGATTCTGGCCAAGCAGGAAGTGGTGTGCGAGGCAGGCGTGATCGTGCTGCCGGACAGCCATCCGGACGACATTTTTCCGCACAACATCCTGGTTGTTGGCGACGTGGGCAGCAACGCGACGATGAACCCCGAAGTGTTGGCCAACGTGGCAGTCGGCACCTGTGCCGTGGCGCGGGATTTGTTTCCCGAAGATGTCCTGCCGGTGATCAACGGGGCCATGGTTTCGTATTCGAACAAGGGTTCGGACGAGGGCCCAAGCCCCGAGCTGGTGCGCCAGGCGAGCGAATTGGTGCCGGCCGTTCTGGCGGATCGCATTCGCCTGGGCGAGCGCTACAAATCGATCCACATCGAAGGCGAAGTGAAGATTTCAGTGGCCCTGTCGCGGCGTTCGGCCCATCTGTACCGGCGCGGCCAGGAATCCGGCTTTGACGGCGGCACCAACGTGCTGATCGTGCCGAACCTCGATACGGGCAACCTGCTGTTTCATCTGTACGCCACGCGGTACCCCGAGGCCCGCAAGTTTTCGGTGATGTTCGGTTTGCGTTTCCAGGGCGTGGATCTGCCCATGGACTCGACGGCCGAGGATGCGGCCCTGGGCGTCAAGGCCAGTGTGTTGCGCCTGCATCGCTTCGGGCATTGGTCGCGCACGCCCAAGGACACGTTCTTTCCGCGGCACCGCATTCTGGCCATCAATCCCGGTTCGACTTCCACGAAAATTGCGGTCTACGAAGGAGAGCAGGAAAGCTTCAGCGAAGAGATCCAGCATTCGGCCGCCGAATTGGATCCGTACGAAGGCCAGCGCATTGTCGAGCAGTATGGCATGCGCAAGGATGTCATCCTGAAAATCCTCGCTGAACACGGCGTGGCCATTGAGGACCTGGACGCCATCAGTGGGCGCGGGGGGCTGCTGGCGCCCATCAAGCACGGCGCCTATGCCGTAAATCAGCGCATGCGCGACGACCTGCTCGGCGGCACGGGCAGCGACCACGCCTCAAACCTCGGCGCCTTGATCGCCGGCGAACTGGTCGAGGGCACGGACAAGCCGGCTTTCATCGTTGACCCCGTGGTGGTCGACGAGGCGCCCGACCGGGTGCGGGTCACGGGCATGAAAGCCATCCGGCGCAAGGTGATCAGCCACGCGTTGAACCAGATTTCGACGGCCCGGCGCTACGCCGAAGAACACGAGACATTCTACCGCTACCTGAACGTGATCGTCTGCCATATGGGCGGCGGCATCACCGTCGGGGCTCACGCCAAGGGGCGGTACATCGACGTGAACAATGGCCTCGATGGCGAAGGCCCCTTCAGTCCCCAGCGCAGCGGTTCGATCCCGACCGGTGATTTGATTCGGTTGTGTTTCAGCGGGAAGTACACCCTGGAAGAATTGCTGAAACTGAACAAGGGCAAGGGTGGCCTGATCGACCTGCTGGGCACCGCCGACTTCCGTGAAGTCGAAAAGCGGGTCAAGGCGGGCGACCGCGAAGCCTGCGAAGTCTACGAGGCGATGATCTACCAGATTTGCAAGAACATCACGGCCCTGCTGCCGGCCTTCAACGGCGAGACGGTGGAGCAGGTGCTGTTGACCGGCGGTTTGGCGCGCAGCGAAATGCTGGTGCGCGATATCACCGCGGGCGTGGCTGCCCTGGGCTGTGGCGTGACGGCTTATCCTGGCGAAAACGAGATGTACGCCCTGGCCAAGGGGGCCCTGCGGGTGCTCAATGGCCGCGAAATTCCCGGTGATTACAACCCCGATGTGAAGGATGCCCGATGAGCCAGATCCGCAGTCTTGACCAACTGGTGCAGAACCTGAAAGACCAGCCGTCGCGCCGGGTGGCGGTGGCCGCTGGCCACGATCCCAATACGATCCAGGCAGCGGCGCGGGCAGCCGCTGAAGGCATTGCCGAAGTGATCCTGGTGGGCGATGGCGCGCGCATTGGTGAACTGTGTGTTGAACTGGGCCTGGATGCGGGAGGGCTGACGGTTGTCGATGAGCCGGATGTGCTGGCGGCCGGCGCCCGGGCCGTGGCCCTGGTGCGCGCGGGCGAGGCCGATGTGCTGATGAAGGGCCTGATCGCCACCTCGGACTACATGAAGCTCATCCTGAACAAGCAGACCGGTCTTTTGACGCCCGGCGATGTGCTGTCCCACGTGAGCGTTTTTGAGTTGCCGGCCTACCGCGCGAGCCACGACAAGCTTCTGTTCGCCGCCGACGTGGCGATCATTCCGCAGCCCGACAAGGCGGCCAAGGTGCATATTTTGGAGTACTGCCTGCAGGCGGCGCGCAGCTTCGGGGTGGCCCAACCGCGGGCGGCGCTCATTGCCGCGACCGAAAAAGTGAGCCCGCGCATGCAGGCCACTGTTGATGCCGCTGAGATCACCGCCGAAGGGGATTTTGGCGACGCCATTGTCGAGGGACCCCTGGCCCTGGACGTGGCGCTGTCGCCAGAGGCCTGCGCCATCAAGGGGCTCGATTCAACGGTGGGTGGCCGGGCTGATATTCTGGTTTTCCCCAACATCGAAACCGGCAATGTGTTTTACAAGGCCAGCACGCTGTTGGCGGGCGCGCGCCTGGCCGCCGCGGTGGTGGGCACGACTGCTCCCTGCGTGCTGACCAGCCGGGCGGACAGCGAAGAATCCAAGTTTCTCAGCATCGCCATGGGGTGCCGCTTGGTGAAATGACCTACTGAAACGCCCGGTTATCGCGGTGCGATTGGATTTGAATCCTGGCTTCGGATGCCGCATATTTTTGGTCCAACTTTCAAACATGGAGGATTTCCCATGCCCAATACCCAAGAAAACCTGAAGGAAGCCTTCGCCGGCGAGAGCCAGGCCTTCCAGAAGTACACCTCATTTGCCGAAGCCGCCGAAAAGGAAGGGTTGCCCAATATCGCCCGCCTGTTCCGCACCACAGCCCAGGCCGAACGGGTTCATGCCGCGGGCCATTTCAAGGCCCTCGAAGGCGTGGGCAAAACCCTGGCCAACCTCGAGGCCGCCATCGGTGGCGAGACCTTCGAATTCGAAGAGATGTACCCGCCCATGCTTGAGCAGGCCATTGCCGAAGGCCACAAGGCCAAGACGATGTTCAAGTTCGCCGTCGAGGCCGAAGAGGTGCATGCGATCCTCTACACCAAGGCTCTCGAGGCGGTCCGGGAGGGCAAGGACCTGACCGAAGTCGAATTCCATCTGTGCCCGATTTGCGGCCACATCGAATTTGGCTCGGCGCCAGAATATTGCCCGATTTGCAAGGCTCCGGCCGCGAAATTCGTGCTGGTCTAGTTTTCGGCATTTCATGATCGTGTGGGCGGGGCCAGGTCCCCGCCCTTTTTTTTGGGCGGAACCGGTCACGAACTTGCGGGTTTTTCCATATGTGATCTTAATGATGGCAGAGTGAAACTGAACCCTTGGGAGGACGACAATGAAACGCCTGAGCCAGGGCCTGACCCTGTTGATGCTGTGCGGCCTGCTGGTTGGGGCCGCCCAAGCCGGAGATAAACCCGTGAAATACAACAAACTGAATTATGATGAAAAACGCGTCATCGAACAAAAGGGCACCGAGCAGCCGTTCACCGGGGAGCATGAGACCAACTGGTCCAAAGGCACTTATATTTGCAAACGCTGCAATGCCGCGCTCTACGAGTCGGACGACAAGTTTGACGCCCGCTGCGGCTGGCCCAGCTTCGACGACGCCATCGGTGATGCGGTCAAGCGCACCACCGACGCCGACGGCCGGCGCACCGAGATCACCTGCAACAACTGCGGCGGACATCTGGGGCACGTGTTTCTCAATGAAGGCTTGACCAAGAAAAACACACGGCACTGCGTGAATTCCATTTCCATGGAGTTCGTCGCCGCTGGTGAAGAATTGCCGGAGTTGATCAAGGAAGAAGAGTAATTGTGGCTGGGGGCAGGATTGCCTGCCCCCGCCAGTCCCCGTCAGCCGATCAGAACGAGATCGTCGCCCCGCCGGAAAACGTTTGGCCCACATTGGGCAAGCCCACCTGATCATCCACCCGCTGATTGAACACATTGTCCAGCCGCGCCATCAATTCGACCTGACGGGCCGGATGGACGAACAACCACCGCACTCGCAGATTCCAGACCACGCCCGCCGGCAGGCGCAGTAGTCCTTCGTCCGCGGTGGAGTCGGCGCTCCAGCGCGCGCCGGTGAACACGGCTTCGGCCAGGGCACCCGGGCCCCTGTCGGGGCTCCAGTTCAGGCCCGCCCGCGAAAGATAGTCGGGACGATCTTCAGCCGGATTGTCAAACTCATCGTCGGTCTTGACCCTGGCGGCGAGGATCGTGTGCTGCAGCGACATCTCCAGGGCCGGCCGCAACCACCAACCGCCGGCGAACTCCAGCCCCGGCACGCGAATTTCCGTCTGGTTCACCCGCATGAACTGCCGTTCGGGATTGTTCAGGCCGACTTTTTCGATGCCGTCCTCGAGGTAGAGCAAAAATGCCGCGGCCTCCAGGCGCCACTGCGGGGCCATCCGCGCAAAGCCCACTTCGTAGAGGTTTTGCTGCTCAGGCTTGAGCGCGGGGTTGGGCACAAAACGGCCCAGCGAACCGCTGTACAGTTCGCGCAACGAAGGCACGCGGCTGCGGCGCGAAGCCGCCACGTGCATCTCGGCGTTGCCGGGCAAGGCGTGGGTCACCCGGGTGTTCCAGGTCGGATGGCTGTCCGCGGCGTTGCTCGGTTGGGGGCCCGATTCGGGCGTGGAGGCATGATCAAGGCCCGCACCGAGGCGCACTTTCCAACTGTCGAGCGGATGAAACTCGACTTCGGCCACCGCCGAGGCCAGCCATTGGCTGTAGTTTTCGGTGGGCCCGCCCACGGTCAGGATTTCGCGATGGTGGGTGTAGCGCCCGGTGGCCTGCACCGCGACCTGGGTCGATTCGTTCAGCCAATGGGTGGCCCGCGCCTTGGCAAAGCCGGTGCGGTCCCAGTTCTTCTCGTAGTCCTGACCATCAAGTTGCTCGGTATCCCAGTTGTCGGGGCCTCGCGGGTCGATCTCCTGGTTGAAAAAATCGGCGCTCACGGCGGTGGACAAATCCCAGGTGCCGGCCTCATTCAGGGGCAAATCGAGCGACGCGCCCAGCAGCGCCCGCCTCCTCACCGGGTAACGCCAGTAGCGCTTGTCGGCGTCGTCCAGATGCAGCTCCGAAGGCACGCCCTTTTCGGCGCTCCAGGCGGTGGCCAGCAGGTTGAGGCGGCCCACACCCGCGACCGGGCGGGTGCCGCGCAGGAAAGTCGAGTACTGGCTCAGGTCACTGTTCAGCCGCCGGTCGGCGCCGCCGGTTTCGACCACATCGCCGGCCAGATTGGTGGCGTTGCGGCCCTGCCAGCCCATGGCGCCCAAAACATCCCACTGACCGAATCTGTTGCTGTGTTGCAGGTTGGTGCGGCCGAAGACATGGTCGCCGGCGACAACGTTGATGCGGTTGTGGGGCGCGTCCGGGTCGTACGGCGCCGCCACGATGTTGACGCTGCCGGCCAGCACGCCCGGGCCATCGAGCAAGGTGGTCAGGCCGCGGGTCCCGTCCAGGCGGCCGGTGCCGGTGATGGGGATGGTCTGCAGATCGACCCGCTCGTCCCAGGGCAGATTCAAGGGGATGCCGTCCAGAAAGGCCTGCACGTGCCGCTCGGGCGCGCCGCGAATCATCAGGTGACTGTCGCCGCGGCTGTTGGTCGCCACCCGGGCCGAAGGAATCAGCCCACCGATGTCGGCCAGCGAACCGGGATCCTGCACCTGGATGGCGGGCATCTCGACGCTGGTCTTGTCCGGGCTCGGCAACGGGGCCCGGGCGCCGTTGACGATCACGGTTTCGACGTTGGTGAGCAACGAATCAGCGACGGCGGATTCCGCCCCGGCGCTGAACGGGATCACGGCCAACAGCGCCGTGAGGGCGAGCAGGGGACCGAACCTTGTCATGGTCACTCCGCGGGTCCGTAGCCGTCTTTGTAGCGCAGCAAGCGGGCGGGATTGCCGGCGACGATGGCTCCGGCGGGCACGTCCTTGGTCACCACGGCCCCGGCGCCCACGACCGAGTCATGGCCTACGCGCACTGGCATGATGGTGCAGTTCGAGCCCAGGCTGGCGCCATCCTCGATGATGGTCGGCAACCATTTTTCCTTTTCGGGCTGGGGGGGCATGGTGTCGTTGATGAACATCACGCCGTGGCCCACGAAGACGTCGTTGCCGATGTTGACCATGTCGCAAATGAAAGTGTGGCTCTGGATGCGGGTGCGGTCGCCGATGGTCACGCCTTCCTGGATTTCGACAAAGTGGCCAACCATGCTGTCGCGGCCGATCTTGCAGCCGTACATGTTGACGAAATTCCAGATCTTGGTGCCTTCACCGATCTCGCAGTCGCGAATCAGTTGCTTTTCATTGGCCGGGTAGGACATGATGGCTCCTTGCGTGATGCGAGAGAGAAATGATCCGCAGAAAAATAGTACAACCGGAGGCATCCGTCTTGAAAAATGATGAAGCAGGGGCTGGCGGCGAGGACCTGAATTTCGGCTGGAGCGATTTTGCCGCCCGCCGGCACCAGCCCGGCGGCAAGCACACCTGGTTTGATGGCACAGCCGAGGAACTGCTTTCGCGCGTACGGGTTGGCTGGCCGGAGCGCCGCCCGGGAGCGGGCCGCGGGGACCTGGAAAAAGTGGTTGTGGTGCCGGTGGATCCGTCCGGATTTGTTTCCAGCACGGTGCCGATTTCTGAAAATACCGTGCTGCATGCCGTTTATGACCGCCGCCAGGACGGCGAAGCAGGGTTTGTGCGGGTAACGGCCGAGGGGCAACGTGAACCCGCTACTTGTGCCTCGGTGGTCATGTATGCGGCGGCCACCTTGCTCGAAAACGGGGGGCAGCGCAGCGGCGATTGCGACTGGGAGGTGGTCTGTCTGTTGGCCGGTCCCACCGCCGAAGAACCCATGGATCCGCTGACAATGGCCCGCAACATGCTAGAAAAGGCCGGCGGCACCTACTGTGCCTATACGGCCGAGCAGTTCGCCGAATCCATCTGGTATTGGGCCGCGCGGGCCACTTCCCATGTGGAGGAATGATGTTTTTCATTTTTGGATATGGACCGCGCACCAAAGAACTCGGACCCGATGTTGAACGAAACTGTCCGAACTGCAATAATCGCCGGGTGTGGCAACGCTTCGAAGAGAGAAATTGGGTTTCCCTCTTTTTTATTCCAGTGATCCCAACCGGACGCAAACGCATGACACTGTGCCCGGTGTGCAACTACGGCTACGAGGAAGACGATGGCTAAGAGGTTACAAGGACCGAGGGCGGCTGAACGCCGGCGCGCCGAACGCCGGCGCGCCGAAAAAAAAGCGGCCGAACTTGAGGCTGAAGAACGCAAAATCGCGGCGGCAGAGCCGAAACCGCTGGATCCCCTGATGGAGCCGTTGCGTGAGTATCTGTTGCAGAAACCCGGCTGTGAGGAAGGCTACCCGTTCGGGCCCGATGTCATGGTC
This sequence comes from uncultured Fibrobacteraceae bacterium, assembly GCA_964562635.1. Lineage (GTDB taxonomy): Bacteria > Krumholzibacteriota > Krumholzibacteriia > LZORAL124-64-63 > LZORAL124-64-63 > JAGRNP01. The sequence continues at coordinate 17,904 of CAZLUL010000008.1, forward strand.
TTCAAGGTCGGCGGCAAGATCTTCGGCTTCCTGGCCTGGGAGTCGGTACCGGTCGTTCTCTCACTCAAGTGCGATCCCGACCGGTCAGAGGATCTGCGTGAGGAACACGAGGGCATCAAAGGCGCCTACCATTTGAACAAGAAGCACTGGCACAGCGTGGCGCTGGGCGGCTCGGTGGAGATGGAACTGGCGTTGGAATTGATCAACCACAGCTATGCGCTGATCGTGAGCACTTTGCCGAAGAAGGTGCGGGATCGGTTGCGGGGGTTGTGATCAGAAGGTCGTCGGTACCGCCATCTGTTCCCGCATCAGGTCGCAGTTCAGGCAGGAGTGCACGGGCCAGACCAGCACCAGGTCACCCGGCTTCAGGTCGCCGGCAAGTGCGGCAAAGTTCTCCGCGGACAATTCGACAACTCCGTGTTCCTGGGACAGCGAAACCAACGGGGCCTGGGGCAAGACTTCTCCCAGCCCAGCCTCGGCAACGGTTCCAAGGCAGCCATAAATCGGCCCTGCCAAACTCTCCTTCGACAGATGCACCGCCCCGCCGTGCAGTACGACCTGCCGGCGATCCGGATAGATACCGACCACCGGGCAGACCGTTGCCGAAGCCAGGTCTCCGGCCGCACACGAACCGATCTCCAATTGCATCAGATCATGGAACACAAAATTCCCGGGCCGGATCTCGTCACAGGACGACAGATCATCGACGACGCTGCAACAGGGTGTATCGCCCACCGAGAGGTGCAGGCCCGCGTGTCCGGATTGGTCCCGGGCCGCGGTCAGGCGGGTGATGGTTTTTTCGTAAATGTGCCGGATGGCCTCGGCCCCTCGCGCGTGGTAGCTGTGTCCGCTGTGGGTCAACAGGCCGGCGGGCACGGCCAGTTCCCGGCAGGCGGCCAGGGTGGCGCGCAGGGTCTCGGTATCGTCCCACTTGAGGCCGGTGCGCCCGTATCCCGTATCGACTTTTAGCCAGATATCAGTGGGAGAATCGATACCGCCTGCGATGATGCCAGCGGTATAGGGCGAGTCTACCAGCAGTCCCAAACGGCCGCTGCGTTGCTCGAGGTACTGGGCCAGGCGCGCAGCCCTTGGCAATTCCAAAGGATTGAATAGCAGCGCCAGAGTGATGTCCCGCCAGCCCAGGTCCGCAAATTTTTCCGCCATTGCCAACGACGAAACCGCAATATGCCGCACGCCCGCATCATGAAACCAGCGCCCCACCACAGGCGACTGGTGGGTCTTGAAGTGGGGGCGGAATATGGCCCCAGACCGCCGCGCCTTGGCTGCCATGCGCCGGATGTTGTTCTGGGCCCGCCCCTTGTCGAGAATAACGGTGGGGCGGGTGATTCCCTTTTGCTTCAGGATTTCACTGGTGGCTTTAAGCATGGGCACTCCGGTTATGGCCAAGGGTGATGCCGGCCACTCTATCGCCCGTCCGGTACTGTGGTCAACAACCCGCGCAGATCGCCGCCCTGCTCATGCCAAAGGTGATGGCACCCCGCGCACAAAGTGACCAGATTTTCACTGTCATTGCTGCCGCCGCCTGCCCGCGTTTCGAGATGATGAATATGCAACCGCCTCGTGTGCTGGCACCCCTTACGCCGGCATTGGTTGCGGTCACGGGCGAGCACTTCGCGCCGGGTTCTGGGCGGGATGGTGGCTTGGTTGGCCTGGCTGGAGCGGTGAATCTGGGCATCGCAGTGAGCGGCCTGCTTTTCCGCTGCGCTGAGCAGGATTTCACCTCTGGGGGAAGCCACCTTGGCTTCGGTGCAACTTGGGCACTCATGGATGTGGATCTGATGGGGCGGTGGATTGCTCCCCCGGGGGAGCAATACCGGATCCGTGTTCAACGATTTTTCAACGATATCGAGTAGCCATTCGCCCTTGTCGACAACCGGCCCGACTTTCGCCAACAACGCTTCATATTGCGCAAACTGCGCGGGCGTGAGCACAAAGCCGACCCGCACCGGCACTGCTGCAGGTGGCGTTTCAACCGCGGGCGCGGGCATCAACTCGCCCTGGGCTGGATTCGCTTTCCGACGCCGCTTGGCCTCAATTTTCGACCGCCGAACCGTCTCCTCCAACTGACGCCGCGACTGCTGTTCCGCCACTTCCAGCCACTGCTTCTCATTCCCGGCATCAGCCACCGGCACGATCTCCCGCGCCAGGGTGTAGCCCAATTCGCCGGCCGCCAGCTTGTCCCTGATGGCTGGCAGTGCATCCAGCTTTTTGGCCAACTGCATGAAATCCCGCGTGCGCGAACGGGAGAACCCGAGGCCTTCTTCTGCGTACTGATTCATGGAACTGAATCCGAGATCGCGGTACAAGTCACGTTGGAAGATTTCGGCGAACCACAGCACGGCGCAGTGCTGAGCCTGGTCCTGAATATTGATACTTTCCTGGAGCGATTGGTGGGCTTGGGCAGCTGTCCGCGCCGGGCAGAATGAGGGCATGATCATGACGGGATCCCATCTGAATAAGTGGCCTTGGGGAGGTGTATATAGGATACCTGAATTTGCCACAAAAAGCCCGTAACTTATGGTAAAATAAACGGGATGTGTTATTCAGCAAAGAGCACATAATCGCAAGAATTACTGCGCCGCAGGCACAATGCGGATAATGGCAAACCCCAATCTCTTCATTGCCAAAACCCTCCCCGTGCGCGATCCTTCCCCCAGGAGGAACCCCATGAAATGCCCTGTCTGCAAAGTGCCCACCTACGCGGTGGAGCACGACCAAATCGAACTCGATATGTGCCCGGAATGCCAAGGCATCTGGTTTGATGCCGGTGAACTGGACTTGCTGCTGGAGCTGGGACAATCGGCGACCTTGCGACCGGCCGCAGCTTTCGCTGAAGCTTCGCGCTCGTGTCCGCTGTGCCGCAAAAAAATGGACAAGGTGAATATCGGCCCCTCGGAGCGGGTACTCATTGACACCTGCCCCGCCGGGTGCGGTGTCTGGTTTGACGACAATGAACTGGTGGAGTTGACTGAAGACATGGCGGAGGAAGGCTGGCAGGTCCAGCCCCGCGTTCGGTCTTTCCTGAGCGAAATGTTTCCCACGAAAGGTGCTGACTGATGTTTGCTATTCCCCTGCTGGTTATTCTGGGACTGATTGTCTTGGCCGTCATTTTTGTGATCGGCATCTACAACTCGCTGGTGGGTTTGCGCAACCAGGTCAAAGAGGCCTGGGCCCAGGTCGACGTGCAGCTCAAACGCCGCTATGACCTGATTCCCAACCTCATTGAAACCGTCAAGGGCTACATGACCCATGAGCGCGAAACCCTCGAAGCGGTGACCAACGCGCGGGCCTCGGTGGGCAATGCGGCCGGTGGGGACATGGCCGGACGCATGGCAGCGGAATCCGGTCTGGGCATGGCTCTTGGCCGTCTGCTGGCCGTCAGCGAGTCCTATCCGGACCTGAAGGCCAGCACCAACTTCCTGGCCCTGCAGGAAGAGCTGTCCAGCACCGAAAACAAGATCAGTTTCGCGCGCCAGTTCTACAACGAGGCGGTCATGCGCATGAACAACAAGGTGCAGATGTTCCCCGGCAATATCATTGCCGGCATGTTCAATTTTGAGCTGGAAACCTTCTTCGAGTTGGAGGACGAGGCGCAGCGCGAGGCTCCGAAGGTGGACTTCAGCTAGCATGTGGGAACAAATCGCGGCCAACAAACGCAAATCGGTCCTGCTGGTGTTCGCCACGGCGATGCTGTTGGTGGCCCTCGGTTGGTTCGGTGGCGAATATTTCATGGGACGCGGCGCCGGTCTGTACGGCGTGATGCTGGCGCTGGTGGTCTGGGGCGTGATGACCCTGACCGCCTGGTTCAAGGGCGACAACGTGATGTTGTCCATCGCCGGGGCCAAGCGCGTGGAAAAATCAGACCTGCCGATCCTGCACAATGTGGTCGAAGAAATGTCCCTCGCCGCGGGGCTGGCCAAGGTGCCGGCGATCTATGTGATCGACGATCCGGCGCCGAACGCCTTTGCCACGGGCCGCCGGGAGGAAAACGCCTCCGTGGCGGTGACCAGCGGCCTGTTGCACCGCCTCAGTCGCGACGAACTGCAGGGCGTGATCGCCCACGAACTGGCCCATATCCGCAACCGGGACATCCAGTTGATGCTCTTTGCCGGCGTCCTGGCCGGTGCCATCGTGCTGCTGTCGGAAATTGGTTTGCGCAGCATGTGGTTCGGTGGTGGGCGCAGTCGCAGCCGTCGTGATGATGGGGGTGGAGGAGCCCAGGCGATCATCATGATCGTGGCGATCGTGCTGATGATCCTGGCGCCGATCATTTCCCGACTGATTTATTTTGCCATCAGCCGCAAGCGCGAGTACCTCGCGGACGCCTCGGCGGCATCCTTCACGCGTTACCCCGAAGGCTTGGCCAGCGCCCTGGAAAAAATCAGCACGGCGCCGCAGAAGCTGAACGGCGCCACCAGTGCGACCGCGCCCATGTACATCATCAATCCCCTCAAGCGCCAGGGAAAGATGGCGGCCAATGGCACCAGCACCCATCCGCCTATCGACGAGCGCATCCGGATCCTCAGAAGCATGGCGGGCGGATCTTTCGCCGCCTACGACGAGAGTTTTCGCAAGGTGACGAACCAGAAGAAGGGCGTGATACCGGGCTCTGCGCTGCAGGGTGACGACGGCAGTGCGGCGATCCAGCGCACCCATTTCGAATCGGCCTCCCAGCGGGAACAGGCCCGCCAGGTGGACGCTTTTTTCTACAAGGAAAAAGGATACAACCGCATCGAATGCGACTGCGGCACGGTGTTGAAAATTCCGCCGAAATTCGGTTCGTCCGAGGCCAAATGCCCCAAGTGCAAGACCGTGCACAAAGTCTAGCCGATCAGCTCTCCAACTCCACGCCCAACCCATCGGCCATCCGGTTGACGAAATTGAAGTACGCCGTGATGGCGCACACATCGTGAATGCCGCGGTCATCCAGCCCGACTCGACGCAGGGCCTCGACATCGCCGGCGTTCATGGCCGCCGGCGTGGCGGTCAACTTGTGGGCATAGTCCAGTATTGCGCGATCGGCCGGTGCCAGCTCTGCCCGGGTATGATCCCCGGTCAGGGCGTCCAATAAAACCTCTTGCGCCGCTTCGTTCATCTTCGCTGCTGTCAACAACCTCCGGAGACCCGCCCCGTGATGAACCACTCAGTAGCGGCAGGCGTTGCGGGCCGAAACCACCACGCCGATCATCTCGCGTTGCTTGCGGGTCAGGGGTCCGCGCGAGTACATCAACTGGCGGTACATGTCGTAGTGCAGGCGCAGCATCTTGCTGTGCACGCCGTGGATCTGCAGGATGTTGTCCCGGTCGTCGACCTGGTCGTTGGGGTCGATGGAAGCGGGATCGAGATAGGGGATGTAGGCCACGCATGCTCCTGTCGGGCGAAGGTCCAGATGCCCAGATGTCTAGATGTCTCGATCCACTATACTGATATTCATGTCACCCCGCAGGAAGGACCACAGGATTTGCCGGCCATATTCGGTGCCGATGGACTCGGGGTGAAACTGCACGCCTTCCAACGGCCACTGACGGTGCCGCACGCCCATGACCAGGCCTTCATCGGTCCAGGCGGTCATCACCAAGGGGGCGGGCAGGTCATCGCGCACGCCAACCAGTGAGTGGTAGCGCATCACTTCCAGCGGTTCGGGCAGGTGGCCAAAGAGGCCGGCCTGATCATGCAGAATGTGGCTGGTTTTGCCATGCCGCGGCTCGGGCGCCCGCACAATTTTCCCGCCAAAGGCTTCGATGATGCCCAGATGCCCCAGACAGACACCCAGAATCGGCACTTTTTCACCCAATTGCAGGATCACGTCGCGACAAACACCGAAATATTCTGGTTTTTCGGGACTGCCCGGCCCGGGAGAGATGATGATGCGGTCCGGCGCCAGCGCGCGCAGCTCTTCAACGGTGATCGCGTCGTTGCGGAATACCTGCGGCTCCACCCCGTCACACATCTCGGCCACGATCTGGAACAGGTTGTAGGTGAACGAATCGTAGTTGTCGAGGATGACGACCTTGGGCAAATCCTGCGCGCTCATGCCACACCTCCGCTGCCCAGGGCCGATATCGCCGTGATCATGGCCCGCGCCTTGTCCATGGTCTCTTCGTATTCGGCATCCGGATCACTGTCACTGACCACCGCGCCGCCCACACCGAAGGTGGCGACACCGTTTTGGCAGACAACGGTGCGGATCACCATGCCCAGGTCCATGGCTCCACCGGCAGCAATGAAGCCGAGGGCGCCGCTGTAAATCCCGCGCTTCACCGGTTCGATGCTGTCGATGATTTTCATGGCCTCGATCTTGGGCGCCCCGGTCATGGACCCGCCGGGGAAACAGGCCCGCACCAGGTCGAAGGCGTCGTATTCGGGTTTCAATTCGCCCCGCACGGTGGACACCAGTTGGTGCACCGTGGCGTAGGACTCGACGACTTGCAATTCCGGCACCGAGACACTGCCGATGCGGCACACCTTGCCCAGATCATTGCGGACCAGATCCACGATCATGATGTTCTCGGCCAGATCCTTCTCGGCGCTGCCCAGTTCAGCCTTCAGTCGCGCATCTTCCGCGGGGGTGGCCCCGCGTGGCCGCGTGCCTTTGATGGGACGGCTTTCGGCGGCGCCGTCAGCGCCCAGTTGCAGGAATCGCTCGGGCGAAGCGCTGACCACCTGAAAGTCCGGAAACTGCAGGTATGCGGCAAAAGGAGCCGGATTGATCTCGCGCAGCACACCATAGAGAGCCCAGGCAGTACCCGGCAAATCCATCTCCAGGCGTTGGGTGAGGCAAACTTCGAAAACGTCTCCGGCCAGGATGTGTTGGCGGCATTGCTGGACCGCGGCCTTGTACTGATCGCGATCGAAATGCGCCCGCACCGGGGCTTGCGCCGCATCGGCATTGACCACCACTGGGGCCCGCTCATCCAACGCCGCGAGGTCCGCCTGCCAGGCCGCTGTGCGCTGCGCCGCCTGTTGCATGGCCTGGGGGCCACGGCCGGTCACCAGCAGGAAAGTCTGCTGGCGGGCATGGTCATGAACCAGCACTTCATCGACCACCATGAAGACCATTTCCGGCAAACCCAAATCATCGCTACCGGTGCTGGGCAATTTCTCGATGGCGTAGGCGGTCTCGTAACCAAAGCAGCCCACCAACCCGGATGCGAATGGCACTCCGTGCTCCCCTGGGGGAGCATCAGGGCCCGCCGGATACCTGGCGGCCAACTCCCGCAAGGCGACAAAGGGATCACCCAGGAACGCGTCAATCCGGGGCTCGAGGAGCGTTTGGCCATCGGACCGGCGCCAGGTTTGCAATTCCAGGTCCATCTCCAGGGTGTCCGGGCCCATTCGGCGCCCGGTCAGCAAGGCCGAGGGCCGGCCACCGACGTAGGAATACCGCCCCAGTCGCGCCGGATCCAGGCCGCTGTCCAGCAGGAAAGCACACTCGGTGGCGGGGAAGACCTCGGCGCAGCGCCAAAAAGGCACCGCCAGCTCGATTTCTGTGCGCAAAGTGTGGCCGGCAAAGTCGGTCATGAAATTTAACATCCGGTTGGAATTAGGGGCGGCGTGGTTGTCGTCTCAATGCCCACAATCCGCACCCAAGGGTCGTTCGTCAAGTGGGTCGGCGAGAAGGGGGAACGCCGTTTTTTGAACGAAGGTGCGGTCGGTCGGTGAGAAAGCGGTAAAATGTGGCCTCAAAACTAGTCCTGGATTGACAGAAGCCCCCGCCACAAGCTAGATTTCCTCCCCCTGACATTGCTAACAAGTTCCTTCCAGGGAATGTCCAACCCCCAGGCTACTCTTCAGTGTTGAAGGGATGTTTCCCGGGGACCTTGCTACCTTGGAATGGGCCACCACGGAATTCGTCGGTCCGCCTGGCGCTGGAGAGACGCCAGGAGGGAGCGGTTATTCCTCCCCTGCGGGAAGTGACATGGGTTTGAAGCATCGACTGCTGCGCAAGAACATCGTTGTCGCCCTCATCGTCGTTCTGACGGTTGTGACCTGCCTTAGCTCGGCTTACGGTCTGCCCCGCACGGACATCTACACCGATGTGGGCCTGCTTGGCGTAACGATTACCAATCTGGGCTACGTCGGCAACGGGTTTGATGGCAACGGCAGCCAGCCTTCCGGCGAATACCCCATCTTCAGCAATGTGGAACATCTGTTTCTCGGCGGCATCTGGATCGGCGCTGAAACCGCCGGCGGCGAACGTCTGGTTTCCACCGGCGCCCAGGATGCCTCGACCTTGTCGGCCGGTGAAGAGACCCGCGAGTACAACGATTTGACCGAGGCCGAATTTCCGGTCCAGATCTGGTCAAACCGCCAGAACGAGGACAACTTCAACTCGCGTGCCCTGGCTACCCAGCACATCGAGGTGGCGTTCGACGATTTCCGCAACGATGTCACCAGCCATACGCCCATCGGCCTGCAGGTCGTTTTGCGGGCTCTAGCCTGGTCCGACCCCTTCGCTGACGATTTTGTCATCCTGGACTACAGCATCATCAATGTCTCGGGCACCGAGCTGTCCAATGTCTATGTGGGCTACTGGAATGATACGACGGTCGGCAATACCGACGAAACCAACCCCTATGATTCCCAGGCTGCGGTGGGCTGGAACTACTACGACGACGTCAACGGGGGCTGGGGCCCGCCCGAATGGGCGCCTGAAGACGCCGTGGTCGAGGGTGACGATAAGATCTGGATGATGTGGGAACACGACGATGACGGCGAAGACGGCTTGGCCACCAGTTGGTTCGGCACGCGACTACTGGGCTCGGAGCCGGCGCCCGAACCGGCGGTCAATACACCACCGGTGTCCTACAACGCCTGGGCTTTCCGCCATGTGCCGGCCCAGGATGATTGGTACACCAATCCGGACGAGCCGACCGAGACGTTGCCGGGCAAATACCAGCTCATGGGCAACGGAGCTTTCACCGTGGGCGAGACTCAGGCCACCGACTACACCACGGCTTCGGATTGGGTGGGCCTGCTTTCGACGGGCCCGTTCCCGAGTCTGGCGCCCAACGACACTCTGCACGTCACGTTCGCGGTTGTCGCCGGCGTGGATTCGCTGGCTCTGCAGTCCAATAGCAAGGTGGCTCAAAAAGCCTATGACGAGGGCTTCACAATCGTGGCCGGTCCGCCGTCGCCCCGGCTGGAATTCTCCTTTGAAGACAACTCGGTGATCATGACCTGGACCCCCGGCGATTCGCTGGATGCCGACGGCAACTCCCTGCCGACCGACAGCGCCCTGCGTTCGCCTGAGCACCACATCAGCGAGACCACCGCCCGGGAAGATTTCCAGGGTTATCGCGTCTTCCGCTATCAGGGCGACATCATCGCCGGCATCCCCGAAGAAGTGGCGACCCTGGTGGCCGAATTCGACATCATCGACGGCATCGGTTTCGACACCGGTTTGCCGCCTTTGACCGCCGATGGCAAAAGACGAATTGTGGACACCGACCTGCTCGACGGTTTTCCCTACTGGTATTCGGTGATCTCCTACAGCGCCGTGGATCAGCAGGAGGGGCTGGACGAATTCCGCAGCGGATTCAACGAGAATGGCGAGCTGGTCTATCCAGGCCCCGCACCGGCCAGCGGCAGCAATCCGCGCACCATCGGTGTGTACCCCAATCCGTACCGCACCGGCTCGTTGTTCGACTCCCGGGTGGGGGAACAGGAGCTGGGTCGCAAGGTCTGGTTCACCGGTCTGGCGGCCCGCAGTCGGGTGCAGGTCTTCACCCTGGTCGGCGAACTGGTCAAGACCATCGAGCACGACGATCCGGGCAGTGGTCAGCACAGCTGGAACCTGTTGAGCGATTTTGACCGCGTGATTGCCACTGGGCTTTACATCTATGTCGTCGAGGATCTGGCCACCGGCGAGATCCAGCGTGGGAAGTTGGTGATCATCAAATGAGTGCCGAATTTCGCTCAACCCCAATGCGAAAACTGCTGATACTGTTGCCGGCCTCGATGGCGCTGGTGGCGGCCGGGGCATTGATCTGGCTGGCCGGGTGTGCGGCCAACGATCCTTTTGACCCGGATTCAGTGCTCAACCAGGCGCCGGTGGTGAAGATGTCGGTCTCGGCCCCCGCGGGTGGCGAGCTCAATCCCACCAGCTATTTCCAACGCAAATTCAGCTGGTACGGCAGCGACCAGGACGGTTGGGTGCAGGAGTACTACGTTTCGATCCGCACCGATGCCGCGGTACCCGCGCCCTGGGTCACCACGGCCCGGACCGATACCACGATGACCTTTGCCACTGATGACCAGGGCAATGCCGAAGCCGTCTTTTATGTGGTCTGCCGGGATGACCGCGGTGCCCTGAGTGATACCCTGGTGCAGTTGATTCCCCTGCGCAATTCGCCGCCGGCGATCAACTTCCAGTCGGATTTTGACCCCCTGCGCAACATGCAACGCGAAATCACGATGTCCGGCACCACGCCGGTCGATACGACGTACTGGAACTGGGGACCGGCCAATTTCCGTTTTTTCGCCCTGGATCTCGATGGGGCCGAGACCATGGACGATTTCTACCGCTACACCCTGGCGCCGATCGACCCCACCGAAACCTACGACGAAGACGATCCGCTGGCCGACCCGTTGACCACCTGGGTTCGGGTGCCGTTCGAAGGCACGGATCTGGTCAAGGAGTTCCAGGTGGCCGTGTCGGGTGTGCCGGTCGGTTCGGCTACCCTGAAGGTGGCCGTGGCTGACGAAGCAGCGGCCGATTCGGTCTTCTCCTACACCTGGGAAGTTCGCGCGCCCAAGAGCAACATCCTTTACGTGAAGGACAACTCCAGCAGCCTGGGTCGCGCCCTGTACGGCAATCTGATGGATAGCCGCTTCGGTGCCGACAACTGGGACCTGTACGATTTCTGGTTTGGCTTCCCGGACCACCCCTTTGTCCTGCTGGAGACCATGCGGATTTTTGAGACGGTGATCTGGACCGACGGCGGAGTGACCAGCGAGAATCTGACCATCGCCGCGGCTCGCAATGGCGCTCTGGAATCCTACGTCAGCCCCACCGGTGGCGAAACGCCGGGCAAGCTGCTCTTTATCTCCAAGTCCATGGCCGGCAATGCGACAGGATTGCCGCCCTCCTTTATCCTGAACGTGCTGGGTGTCAGTCCGACAGGCAATCCTGCACCGGCCTTGATCTTGCCGACGGGCAAACAGGCCCTCGGCCAGTTGAGTGGCATGCTGCCCATGACGACCATTTCTCCGCAGGGCAAGGGCATCGGACTCAGTCCGCTGGCGGGCAGCGAAATTCTCTACCGTATGGAATTCTGCTCGCGCTGCTATGGTTCACCCCGGCCGCCATTTGACCCGGTAGTGGGAGTGCGCCGCCCCGAGCGCGCAACCGCAGCGCTGGCCCAGGTCGTGAGCTTCGGCCTGCAGTTGGAATATTTTGACGAGACCGAAGTGATCAACGCCCTGACTACGATCCTGGATGACGAGATGGGAGTGGCTGCACCGTGATGGACTCCTGTTTCCGCAAACTCCTGCTGACTTTGGTGGCAGCCCTGCTGCTGACCACGGCCGGTGGCTCGGCTCTGGCCCAGGTCGACGTGCAAACCCCGATTGATCCCAATGCGCCAGTGGCCCCGGGCACCATCAAGGGCCGCATCTTCGATGCCGAGTCCGAAGAGTCCATGCCCTATACGAACGTCTTCATTGCCGGATCGAATCTGGGTACGATGGCCTTCACTGACGGCTTCTACATCATGAAGGGCCTGCCGCCGGGCACCTACACCGTCAAGGCCAGCTATATCAGCTACGGTATCGGCGAACAAACCGTCACCCTGCATGCTGGCGAGGTCATCAACCTCGATTTCCGGCTCGATGTGCAGGCCATCCTGGCCGAGCCCCTGGTGATTGCCGCCGAACGTGCCCTGATCGAGGTCGAACGCACCGGCAGCGCCCACTACCTGACTTCCGAAAGCATGGAAGCGATGGCGCTCGACCAGGTGGTCGACATGATTGCCATGCAACCGGGCGTCACGATGCAGGACAATGAGATTCATATTCGCGGGGGCCGGGCCGACGACACCATGTTCGTGGTCGATGGCATGAACGTGAACGACCCGCTGGCTGGTGGTGGGTATGGCTACAACATTGATCCCTCGATCATCAACGAGGTCGAGGTGCTCACCGGTGGTTTCAACGCCGAGTACGGCCAGGCCGTCAGTGGTGTGGTGAACGTCTCAACCAAGGAAGGCACCGACCGGGTCGAGGGCAATTTCAGCTTCAAGCGCGACTATGGTTTCTCTAAGATCCCCAAGAACGATGCCCTGGACTGGCGCGAATTCACCAATTTCAACGAGTCCAATAACATCGACATCATCAAGGGCTCCATGTCTGGTCCGGATCCCATCAGCGCGGGCTTGAGAAAGCTGGGACTAAACCTGCCCGGCACCCAATACGTGCTGGTTGCCGCATCGACCGATATCCGCGACGGCTACCTGCCGATCTACAGCCGGCAGAATCGCCTGCGGTCGCCGATCTATAAGGACAAATTCTGGGCGCCGCGTCAGCAGAACAACTGGAACGGCATGGCCAAGTGGACCTGGAACTTCACTCCGCGCCACAAGCTGAACTTCAACATGAGCCGCAACGTGGCCATCAGCCAGGGCTTCAGATTGCCGGGCGAAGGGTATCCGCGTCCGTTCATGGACAACCTCGATAAATACATGGTGTTCACCAACGAGAACATCCTGTCGCAGCTGTATTACCGGCAGGTGTTGAACGAAAACTCGTGGTTTGAACTGACTGCCGGGCGCAACTGGAGCCGGCAGCATTCGAACGTCAACGGCAACGACGACTACACGACCTACGAACCCCGCAATGGCTGGGACGAGAATGGCGAACCCCTGGCCCGCAGCACCTGGCCCGACAACCAGTTTCCGGGCAGCGCCGATCGCTGGCATGATCACTATGTCGAGTCCTACACCTTGAAGGGCACCTACTCCTTCATGAGCGCGAACATGAACAAGTTCAAGACGGGTTTTGACTTCAGCCACACCGCGATGCAGCTGATCGACCTGAAGGACAATCTGGCTGATCCGGATCCGGGCACTCTGGGCGAGGCGCAGGATATTTTCAGGGCGACGCCCATGACCGGCGCGGCCTTTTTCCAGGACACCCTGGAATACAAGGGCCTGATCGTGAATGCCGGTCTGCGGGCCGACGTCTGGGCACCGGGCAAGGAAGTCCAGAAGGTGATGAGCAATCCGGATGACTACCTGTTCATCACCCAGGATATGGCGAACGAGTTTTACAGCAAGACCCTGCCCTTCGGTGGCTACGAATGGAAGGCCAGGATTTCGCCCCGCCTGGGCCTGAGCTTCCCGGTCACGCAGCGGGACAAGTTCTTCTTCAACTACGGCCACTTCAGCCAGTGGCCGCGCTTCGCCTATGTGTATCCCCAGTTGGAAGCGCAGGTGGCGGCGGATATCCAGTTGCTCGGTAATCCGGATCTGGATCCCAAGGTGACCATTGAATACGAGACCGGTGTGCAGCACGAGTTCGGTGGCCTGTGGAGTATGGGAGTCACTTTCTTCAATCGTGACATCTACGACTACGCCAAGGCCGTCAGCCTGGACCCGCGGGCCATCGGAGCCGAAGAGACCCCGGACCCCAATGACACCGGGACCAAGGATGTGCAGCCGTTGCGCTACTTCAACGGTGACTCGGCGCGTAGCCTGGGCCTTGAAGTCACGGTGATCAAGCGGACCATTCGCTGGCTCAGCGGTTCGGCCAGTGCCGAATTGCAGCGCACCACCGGCACCAACAGTGATGCTGACCAGGCTTTCCTGGATGCCCAGTTCGGCGGCGATGAGGGTGGCATCAGCGTTGGCGGACTGACGCGCAGCCCGCTGGTCTGGGACAAGCCCTGGACCATGAGTCTGAACGCCGATTTTTCGGTCTTCGATAAAGACCGTCCCGAAGTTTTCGGCTGGCTAATGCCGGCCAACTGGAGTGTGAACCTGCTGGCGCGGGTCGAAGCCGGCCAGCGGTATACGCCCTTCACCAACTACGAGGCCGACGAGGGTGGCGGCGAGATCACCCGGGGCGAAGACTACAGTTCACTGGGTCCTTACAAGAGCACCCTGAACATCCGCCTCAACAAGTTCTGGAGATTTGCCAATGGCCAGAAGATCACCTTCTACCTCGAGGGCCGGAACCTGATCAATCACAAGAATTACCGCCGGGTCAATCCCTGGACCGGTGAGGGTTACCAACTTGGCGACTACAATCCCAGTTGGACCAACGAAAACACGATTTTTGACAACGACGGCAACGTGCTGTTTGACGGCAATACCGACAGCGAAGAATACGCCAAGGGCGTGGTCAACCCGAGCTACATCGAGAACCCCCGGATCATCATGTGGGGGGTGAGCTACTCATGGTAAACCTGCTGCAAATTTTCCTGCGGCGCCGGGCTGCCCGTTCTGCCTGGCGGGGCGGGTTGGTAGTGCTGTTGCTGTCCACCGTACTGTCGACCATGCTTTCGGCGCCGAGTCGGGCGGCCGAATTCATTCGCCTTTTTGGTGAAGAGAATGTGGGTACGGCCGGAGCCCAGTTCCTGCGGGTTCCCGTGGGCGCCCGGGCCGTGGCCATGGGCAAGGCCTATTCGGCGTTGGCCAGCGATGGCTCGACCCTGTTCTGGAATCCGGCGGGCATCATGCGCACGCCGGGTCGGAAGAACTTCTTTTTCAGCCACACCGAATACACCGCGGGCATCGCCATGGAACACCTGAGCTACCACCAGCGGGGGCAGAATTTCGGCTATGGTCTGTCGGCGGGCGTGCTGCGTTCGGGTGACATCCTGCGCACGGACGAGCTGCATCAGGAGGGCACCGGCCAGTTTTTCAACGCCAACCAGTTCTATCTGGGGGCCAGCGTGGCGCGGTCCATGACCGACCGATTCTCCATCGGGGGCACGGTCAAGTACTTCCAGGAAAATCTGGACGAGTACCAGACCAAGGCGTTTTTTGCCGATCTGGGCATTCTCTACTTCGTAGGACTGGGCGATACGCGGATCGGCTTTTCGGTGCGCAACTTCGGCAACGACATGCAGCCTGTCGGGACGCCGGCAGCCCTGTCGGACGGCTATGTGGCGGCCAACGATTTCCAGAGCTTTGCGGCCCCGACGGTCGGCCAGTTTGGCGCGGCCCGCACCTGGCAGTTGAGCCAGAAGATGGGCTTCTTGACCTCGGTCGACTTTGCCCACCCGTCTGACTACAAGGAGAGCTTCCGCATGGGCGGCGAGCTGAGCCTGAACAAGATCCTGTTCCTGCGCGTGGGTTACGAAACGAGCCGGGCCGAAGGCGGCTTTGCCACGGGCTTCGGCGTCGAGTTGAAGCGCAAGCAGATGCTGCTGAAAGTGGACTATGCCTACAGCGACCTGGGCAGCTTCGGCACCATCCACCACATCTCCATTGATCTGTCGCCCCTGGCTCGGCGCAAGGATCCGGACGCCTGGCGAAGGAGTGGCCGATGAGATCCCGTTTGCATCTGATCTGGTTGTTGCTTTTGCTGCTGGTGGCGCCGGCCTTGACCCTGGTGGGCGGTTGTGGTGACAAGATTGCCATTCCCCAGCCCGAAGGCCTGTTCGGGATCAGCCTGTATCGCGAGTGGGCCAACTTCCAGGCCGATGAGCCCGTGGTCGATCTGGTGGTTTCCCAGGGCCGGTTGTTCACCCTGACGGCTGATTCGTTGTCCAAGCGCAATCTGACTTTCAGCCAGAGCGATTCGGTGGGCGGATTGAGCGGCGCTTCGGCCCTGTGTGTCGAAGAAGACAGCAATCTGGTATTTGTCTGGGAAGACGATCTCAAGCAGATGAACTGGTATTCGGGTTCGAATCTGGCCCTGCGCGGATCGACCTCGTTGCCGGACGTCGATATGGTCGTGGCCATGGCGGTCAACGACGCGGGTATCGATCAGGTGCCTGGCGCCCTGACCTACCTGTATCTTTCGGACCCCGTGGCCGGAGTGATCCATCGATATGCCTTCGACATGTTCGCCGGACTGACTTCCAACGGCATCCTGGCTCGCAGCAATGGTGATGCCGCGCGCTTCGTACACATTCCCGGCGGCATGGCGACTGATTTCGAAAACCGCTTTCTTGTCTGTGACGTTGATACCAATCGCAACTGGGTCATCCGCTTCGACGGGACGCCGGACCTGACCGATGTCGCGCTCAATCCCGGCGAAGAAGATCCGCAGCGCGGAACGGCCGTGCCCTTTGTGGTATCGGACTGCCTGGTGGCCCCGGCCAGTGATTTTGTGCTGGGCTTTGCGGCGACCTGTAGCCAGACCGACTGGGTGGGGCGGACCGGGTCCGCTGAAGACGAATTCCACAGCCCGAACGACGTGGCTGTGGATGGCTCGGGCCGCATTTTTGTGGCTGATACCAACAATGACCGGGTCCAGATTTTCCAACCACTGGGCGAGTTCGATCTCCAGTTGGGCAGCACCCCGGAGACTCCCGGCGCGACTGCGGTTGGTGTCTACGACCACCGCACCGGCGTGGGTGCCGATGAGGTCAACTTCGGGGCCTTCGTTTTTGTCCTGCTGCCTGGCGAAAACGTGATCCGTAAATTCATCTCCAGTGAGCATGCCGATTTCCTGAACGAGGACCTGCCGCCACCGCCGCAATAGAGGGGGACGAGATGATTGGAGCCATCGCTGGCGATATCCTGGGATCGACCTTCGAACTCTTCGGCGTCAAGACCACGGAATTTCCGCTTTTCCCGGAGGGCAGCCGGTTCACCGACGACTCGGTGTTGACCGTGGCGACCGCGTTTTCCCTGCTCACCGATGCTGACTACGCCGCCAATTACCGCATTTTTGCCAACCTGTATCCGTTGGCGGGGTATGGGCAACTTTTCGTGGGCTGGATGGGCAACAAACACATGGGCCCCTACAACAGCTGGGGCAACGGGTCAGCCATGCGGGTCAGTCCTGTCGGTTGGGCCTTCGAGAGTGAGGCCGAGGTTCTGGCTGCCGCCGAACAGTCGGCCGCAGTGACCCACAATCACGCCGAAGGCATCAAGGGCGCGCAAGCTGTGGCCCTGGCGATCTTCATGGCCCGCAAAGATGAAGACAAGGCCGCCATCAAGGCCGCCCTCACCAGCCGGTTTGGCTACGACCTGGATCGGACCACGGAAGAGATCCGGCCCGGCTATGAGTTCGATGTGACCTGCCAGGGGTCGGTGCCTGAGTCGTTGATCTGCTTCCTGGAGGGCGATGGCTGGCTCAGCACGGTCAAATTGGCCATTTCTCTGGGCGGCGACGCCGATACCATGGCCTGCATTGCAGGTTCCGTGGCCGAGGCCTACTACGGCAGCGTGCCGGCCGATGTGGCCCAGACCGTGCGCTCGATGTTGCCCGAACACCTGGCCGAGATTGTGTCGGATTTCGAGAACGCTTATAAATAGAGGAAGACCGCTCGTGAGTATCCGCAGCCTGAAACGCAAGTTCCCCAAGAAGGACCAGCCCGAGACTCCGTTTTATGTCTCGATTGCCGGCAACATCGGGGTGGGCAAGAGCATGATCACTACCATGATCGGTGAGATCAACGGGTGGCAGATGTTCTTCGAACCGGTGATCAACAATCCCTACCTCGAAGACTATTACAAAGACATGACGCGCTGGAGTTTTCACCTGCAGGTGTATTTCCTGAGCCAGCGTTTCGAGGTGCAGAAACGAATTTTGGAGAAGCCGGCCAGTGCCATCCAGGACCGCACCATCTACGAAGACGTGGAGATTTTTGCGCCGGTGTTGCACCGCCGCGGCTGTATGGATGACCGCGACTACGAGAACTACCGCGAAGTCTTTCGCAACATGGTCAGTTTCCTGAATCCGCCGGACCTGATCATCTATCTGCACGCCAAGCCCGAAACCGTCATGGGCCGTATCCAGAGCCGTGGCCTTTGGTTTGTTTATTTGCGGCTTTTCCTTCAAGGCGGCCCTGGTACCTTT
>CAZLUL010000009.1:0-35126 GCA_964562635.1 uncultured Fibrobacteraceae bacterium
CGAATTCTTTGGCGCCATGTACGGTGCCAGCAAGTTCGTCAAGGGTGACGCCGTGGCCGGCATCATCATCACCGTGGTGAACATCGCCGCCGGCTTCATCATCGGCATGGTGCAGATGAAAATGCCGGCCAGCGAGGCCCTCAGCCGCTTCACGATCCTGACTGTTGGCGACGGCCTGGTCAGCCAGATCCCGGCCCTGCTGGTCTCGACCGCAGCCGGTCTGGTCGTCACCCGTTCCAGCAGCTCATTGAACCTGGGCCAGACGCTGACCCTGCAGATCTTCCGCCAGCAAAAAGCCTTGTATCTGGCGTCGGGCGCGATGATCATCTTCGCCCTGATTCCAGGGCTACCGACGATGCCGTTCCTGACGTTTGCCATAGGCACTGCGATCATGGCCTACTTCATGGGCAAGCGTGTGGCCAACTATGATAAGGCCGAAGTGGCCCGGGACGAGGCCGAAGAATTCGAAGAAACCACCACCTCCGAAGAGCCTGAAGGTATCCGCAGCGAAGACCTCTTCGTACTGGACAAGCTCGAACTGGAGATCGGCTACGGCCTGATTCCCTTGGTCGACGAAGCCCGCGGTGGCGATCTGTTGCACCGGGTGGGCAACATCCGGCGCCAGGTGGGGGCCGAGCTGGGCATTTTTATCCACCCGATCCGGGTGCGGGACAACCTGCAGCTTGGGGCCCAGGACTATGTGATCAAACTCAAGGGTGTGGAAATCGCGCGTTCGGACTTGAAGCCCGACCGCCTGCTGGCCATGAGCACCCGTCCCGATACCGGCGAAATCGACGGCATCGCGACCACCGAGCCCGCCTTCAATCTGCCGGCGGTGTGGATCGAAAAAGACAACAAGGCCAACGCCGAAATCGAAGGCTACACGGTGGTGGAGCCGGCCGCGGTGCTGGCTACTCATTTGTCCGAAGTCGTGCGTGGCCATGGCGACGAGTTGGTCAGCCGCCAGGACGTCAAGGACATGTGCGAGTCCATACGCGAGTTTGCACCCAGCCTGATCGAAGACCTGATCCCGGACAAGGTGCCGGTCAATACGCTGCACAATGTCTTGCGGGCCATGCTGCATGAGCGCATCCCGGTCAAGGACATCGTGACCATTCTGGAGACCCTGGCCAACTACACGTCCGCCGGCCTGGGCACCGACTACCTGGTCAGCAAGGTGCGCGAGGCGCTCAGCCGCTCGATCACCGCCCTGTACACCGAGCCCAACGGAAAGATGCACGTGGTCTCCCTGCATCCCGAAACCGAGAACGTTCTGATGCAGGCCACGCGCGAATCCGAAAGCGCCGGTGGCGTCGTGCTCGACCCCTATTTTACCCGCAATTTCCTAAGCAACCTGGAGACCGTGCTGCGCACGGCCTACGCCAGTGGCCCACCGCCGGTGCTTCTGGTGCCGACTCCCATTCGTCTTTTTGTCAAGCGGCTCATCGAGCCCACTTACCCCAACTTGGCCGTGATGGGCTACACCGAGGTTTCCTCTTCGGCGAACATCCATTCGGCAGGAACGGTGGTGACCAATGCGATCCCACAGGAACAGCAAGCCGTCGGTTGATGGTGCTCCGGTAGTCGTCTCAGCCAATACCCTCAAGGAGGCCTACGCCATTGTGCGCGAGGACTACGGCGAGGACGCGATCATTCTCGGCACCCGTACGGTGAACCAGCGCCAGGAATTGGGCCTCGGTCATGAGCGGCAGGTGCAGGTCACGGTGCAGATGCCCGGTGCCGCCCCGGCAACTTCGCCCCTCGGGCGTCGTGGGGGAGCTAGCGCTTTGGAACGTATTCTTGCGGGCCACAAAGAGGCACCAGACACCACCGACGTGGAACAGGATATCGTGAGCGAAGTCAACCGCATCGAAAAACTAGTGGCGGCCATTGCCGAGGACCACGCCCGGTTGTCCAAATTGCGCTTGCCACTGTGTGACAACCCGCTGGCCGAAACCCTTATTGAAAACGGCGCCACGCCCGAAGCGGTCAATACACTGCTGACCCGCTTCACCAGCGAAACCGGCGCCTCGGTGCAGGACCGCCCGGCGGCCATCACCTGGCTGACCGACAACCTGCGCGCCAGCAATTGCACCTGGGAAGATTTTTACGGTTGCCACGCCTTCTTGGGCGAAACCGGGAGCGGCCGCTCCGATCTGGTTCTCACGGCCGCCGGCATCCTGCAGGAGATGGGGCGCCGCACTCTGGTGCTGAGCCTGATGCCCGGCAACAACGGCGACATCAAGCGCCTGCAGTTGGAAGCCGCCCTCAAGGGATTCGACGCTGCGGTCATCAAGAAGGAAAGCCAATTAGCCAGCACCGAGAAGCATCTGTCGGACTACGACGTCGTGCTGGTGGACATGCCGGACCTGCGCCACGAAGTGATGAACGAAGGCGGACAGGTCCACGCCTGGCTCGCCCGCAACACCACCTTTCATCGGCACCTGATGGTGCCCATGGACAAGGACCCCCGCGACATGGCGGTGCTCAACCAGGCCTCGCGCAGCTGGAATTGCGATTGGATTGCCGTCAGCCGCACCGACATGACCGCTCGGCCGGCGAAGATGCTTGATCTTCTTGAGCACATCCCGGTCCCGGTCAGCCTGATCGGCAGTGATCCGGCCCGCACCGGTAGCCTGGAGATTGCCCAAAGTGACCGGGTTCTGGACAGCATGCTGGCCGGTTCACCAGAGAACGACTTCACACCTGGGCTTGAAACCGGTTCGGACAAGACGGCAACCGAGACTGCGGATGTTGCCTGGTGATGTACCAGATTGTCCACAACCTGGCCCTCGGGGCCACCCTGATCGCGCTGGTCGCCAGTCTGTGGCATGACTGGGGGACCTTTACGACGATCAAGCGGATGCTCATCAGCTACCTGGGATTCTTCTTCCTGGGGGCCCTGATGACTTTGGCCGTGAAGTTGGTCGGAGCGTTCGAAAACAGTCCTGCCGATGATCCTGACGAGCCCCACGAGGACTCTCGCAAGGTAAAGAAAACCTGATGCCGTGTAATGAGTTGAGGCGTTTATGATGCCGAATAAACTCGTGGCACGGAACCTGCAAACAGATGTTTGCACTTCACACCAGAAAGGTTTGACAATGACCGAAACGATTCAGATTGCTCACCATGAGATCTGGGAGCGCTGTTGCCAAAATGAAGATCACGAAGCCCGGCAGGACGCGCGCCGGGAATTGGTCGATATCTATGCCCGCATTGTCAAATACGTAGCCGGTCGCATGGCCATTGGGCTGCCCCACTATGTCGAATTCAACGACCTCATCAGCGCCGGACTGCTCGGGCTGATCCAGGCCATCGACAACTTCGATCCCAATCGCGGTATCAAGTTCGAAACTTACGCCATTCCGCGCATCCGGGGCTCGATTCTCGATGAGCTGCGTAGCCAGGACTGGTTTCCGCGTTCGCTGCGCCGCAAGGCCAAACAACTCGAGGAAGCCTACAGCAGCCTCGAGGTCAGACTCGGCCGCCCCGCAACGGATGCCGAAGTCGCCAAGCGCCTCGAAATCGATTTGAGCGAACTGGACGGTATGGTGGGCGAAGTTTCCATCGCCACGATCATGAGTCTGGACGCGGACACCGGTGGCGACGACAGCGAGGGCAGCAGCACGCTGGGTGATTACCTGGCTGACCCACGCACTGAAGATGCCGAGCAGGTGATCGCGCGCCAGGAAATGAAGGACCTGATCGGCGACCGCATGTCCGAGTTGCCCGAGAAGGAACAGTTGGTTCTGGTGTTGTACTACTACGAAGAATTGACCTTGAAGGAAATCGGGGAAATCCTGGCCGTGACCGAGAGTCGGGTTTGCCAGATCCACACCAAGGCCATCCTGCGACTCAAAGGCAAAATCGACCGCCACGAGGGCAAGAGTTCCATCGGTCAGATTACCCGCCAGATCAAGAAGCGTCAGGAAGATACGGACGAAAAGAAGCCGGTCCCGGTGGGTTTGTCCGAAGCGCTTGGCCGGATGGAACCGGTCAACATCATGGCCTGCCTCACGATTTGTCAGCTCGGCACCGCCTTGGCCTGGATGGCCAAGAACGCCACCGTCTGGCATGGTGCGATGGCCTAGGCGAAAGCAGTTGATGAATCATGGCAGCTGGCGACGGCGTTTCCCTTCCCACGACACTAGCCCAGATGGGCAGCGTGGCCAAGACCCAGGCCAAGGGCCAGCACGTCCCGGCCCAGACGACACCGTTTTCCGACCAGTTGAACCGCGACGATGACCTGAAAGTGCAGCGCGTCAAGGAATCCGAAGAAGCCGCCAAGCAGAAGCTTGACCCCGACGGCAAGAACGAGGACAAGCGCAAAAGAAGGCGCCTGAAACGCAACCGCAAGCAGTTGACTGATGATCAAGAAGATCAGAATCTGCTGGCCGAAGAAGAAGAAAACGAAAGCCCGGCAGAAGAACAACTGGGCATCCTGATCGACATGCGCGTTTGACAAGCACGCAACCGGGAGGCAGAAAGTGAACTGGAGCCAGATTCAAACCTTATTCGACGGCCAGGGAATTGTCTTCTGGGCCGCCTTGGCCGCCGTGGCCCTGGGTCTGACCCTGCTTTCGGTATCCATCTTCTTCCAGGTGCGAAAAATGGTGGGCAGCAGGCCGTTCCTGCGCCGCCAGAGCACCACTGAAACCGCGGCGGCCAGACCGATTGCAGCCGCAGCCCCCCGCATCACTGTCACCGAGGACGTCTATGAGGCCACGGGCTTCGTACCGGCCGCGACTACCGCTGCGCCGGCCCCTGCGCCCGCGTCTTCGCCTGCGGCGGACCCCATGCTGGCCAATCTTCTGCAACGCTTGAAGTCCTCGGCCGACCGCCTGGACCGTATTCATGGCTCTCTGGGCCGTAGTGCGGGCCTGACGGCAACGACTACGGATTCATCGCTAAAGACTTCCAGTGAAGAGGTCGATTACGTACACAGGACCGGTCGGGCCTAATTCCGACCTTTCGCCCTGATAGAGGGACGAACCACTCTACTGTGGAGCAGGCATGAGCACGACCTTGGAGGCGCCTCCGGAACCGACCAGCGAAGTCGACCCGCGAACCGCCAAACAACTGCAGAATATCATCATGACGACCCGGGACCTGCCGGCTATGCCGCAGGTTGCCAGCAAGGTCCTCGAGCTTTCGGCTGATCCAAACACCTCGGCCAAACAGCTCCAGCAGGTCATCAGCGACGACCAGGCCATGACCGGCCGCATTCTCAAGATCGCCAACAGCGCCATGTACAGCTGCAGCCGTAAGGTCAAGACCCTGACCGAAGCGATTGTGATGCTGGGCTTCAATTCGATCCGCAGCCTGGTGGTGACCAGCGCGGCTCGCAACCTCTACAATACCCGCAAGTCCCGCACGGGACTGAAGGAACGCCTGCTCTGGGAACATTCCATCGGCACGGCTTTCGCCGCCCGTATCCTGGCTTCCGAACGGTCGCCGGGACTGGCCGAAGAAGCCTTTCTGTCCGGCTTGATGCATGACATCGGCAAGCTGGTGCTGAATCTGCGGGTGCCCGAACAGTTCGACGAAATCGTGCAGGTTGTCTACAACGAGAATCGGCCGTTCCACGTGACCGAAACCGAGTTGCTCGGTTACGACCACACTCACGTTGGCGCCCTGCTGGTCAACAAATGGAATCTGTCGCCGGTGATGGAATACGTGATTCTCAATCATCACAATTCCGAGGCCATGACCGAAGACAACCCGCTGCTGCTCTACCTGGACCTGGCCAACAAGTTGTGCAAGAAAATGGGCATCGGCTTCATTGATGATCCGGAACTGGACATCATGAATTGCCGGTCCAACCAATTGCTGCAACTGGGGCCCGAAGTGTTCGAGAATACGGCTTCCATGCTGCAGGATACGCTGGAATCGGAAATGGAAATCTTCATCTGAGGGACGTCTCGTGATGACTTGCACTATCACCCGCAGCGAGATTGACCGCACCGAAATCGATGCTGTGCTGGCCTCAATCGAAGATCTGCCGTCCATCCCCGAGACCCTGATCCACATCCTCAATGTGATCGACGATCCGGACAGTGGCCCGGCCGAACTGGCCGCTGCCGTGCGCCGGGATGCCCCCCTGATGGCCAAGATTCTCAAGTTGGCCAACTCGCCCTACTATTCGTCGCGTGGGGGAATCGCTGACATCAACCGCTGTGTGGCGGTGCTTGGTTACCGCACCGTGCGGCAGGTGGCGGTCTGTGTGTCGGTCGCCAGTGCCGTGGTCTCAGCAGTTGAGGACTCGGCCGGGGAATTGGACTACCGCGAACTGTGGCGCCATTCGGTGGTCACCGCGGCGATCGCCAAGCATCTGGCCCAGCTGGTGGGACATGCTGATCCCGAGGAAATCTTCACGGCGGGGTTGCTGCATGATGTGGGCAAATTCGTCATCGAATTGCACGCACCGGAAATGTACGCTGAGGTGATCCGCAACCGGGCGCAGTCCCAGGTGCGGCTGAGTGATGCCGAATTTGAAACCTTTGGCTTTGACCACGCCATGCTGGGAGAATCCTTCGCCCGAGCCTGGCGTTTCCCGGAGATTCTGGCCCGCACTTTTGGCGCCCATCACGATGATTTGGCCTCTGCCGATGGTGAGGACGCCAGTTGGCACAATACGTCCCTGGTCGCCCTGGCGGACTATCTGGCCAATACGATCGAACCTCCCCGCAGCGACCTCGGATTTGATCCGACGCACACAGACGTGCAGACCCTGCATCTGGCGGCCAATGTCACTATCGAGGCCGTGGAGGAGAATTTGCCTGCCATGCGCGAATCGATCGCCAACGCCTCGTCCTACCTGAACATCAGTTGATTCTTGCCACCAGAGAAATCCGTTGTATTGTGACATTATGTCAGGTTGTCTGATTGCGTGACTGGATATCCGGCGTATACCCGGCGTATACCCGGCGTTTGCCCGGCGTATTTCTTCATACCGGTCGTTTCTCTAACCGGAGAGTCTGCTTGTGCGTTCTGTAGTGCTCTTGAGCCGCCGCCACCGCCTTTACGGCGCCGCTGCCGACTGGGATCTGCCCGCGGTGGAGTTGTTTCTCTTTGATTCGCCTTCCGAGGCCCTGGCCCGCATCAGCGCGGGGCAGACTGGCGTGTTCCTGTTCGATACCCGCGACTACCCCCGCTACAAACACGTCGTGCGCAAATTCCTGTCCATGAACTCGGACGCCGACCTGCTGGTGGTCGGTTCCCAGGAATGCCTCACCGAGATCAAGGACATCGACCACAAGGCGGTGATCACCGTCTTGCCCCTGGACACCGATCCCGAAGAAATCCGACAGACGGTTGACCGCAAACTGCGCCTCAGGCGGGTGCGGGAACGCAGCGGCATCGTGGGCCGCAGCCGGGCCATTGTCGAAATGCTCTCCCTGGTCGCCCATGCTGCCCCCCTGAATGTGAACATTCTGATTCTCGGCGAAAGCGGGTCGGGCAAGGAACTGGTTGCCCAGGCCATTCACGACAATGGCGTGCGCGACAAGGGCCCCTTCGTGAGCCTCAACTGTGGCGCCATGAGCGAAGGAGTGCTCGAAAGCGAACTTTTCGGACACGCCAAAGGCGCCTTCACTGGCGCGGTGAGCGATCATCAGGGGGTCTTCAAACGGGCGCATGGTGGCACCTTGTTTTTGGATGAAGTGGCCGAGATGCCTTTGAACATGCAGACCCGGTTTTTGCGTACTCTTGAGACCGGCGAATTCACCCCCGTGGGTGGCCGCAAGGTCGATCACAGCGACATCCGCCTGGTGGCCGCCACCCACCGGGATCTCGCCGAAGAGGTCAGTCGGGGACGCTTTCGCCAGGACCTGTATTACCGCCTAAAAGTTGTGGTCATCACGACCCCACCGTTGCGCGACCGCAGGGACGATATTCCCCTGCTGTCGGCGGCATTTTTCGCCCAGGAGAACAAGCGCCACAATCTGCACGTCAAGGGCCTGACCCGCGCGGCCGAGCAGGTCTTTCAGCAGTACGACTGGCCCGGCAATGTGCGCGAACTGCGCAATACCATCAGCAGTATCGTGGTGCTCAAACAGCGCGGCATGATCGACCTGCCGGACCTGCCGGAGGAGCTCACACTGGGGCAGGCCCAACAGCATCAGGACTACCTGCCGGTGGCCCTGGATCGCACCGATAGCAGTGGCATTGATCTGGGCCTGCTGGCCGGCACCCTGCTGGAGCTGCGGCAGGACATTAAGGAAATCAAGGCCATGCTGGCCGGCGGACAACAGTGGGACCATGGTCCCGAGGAATGGCCCGTGGCCAGCAGCGGATTTCGGCAGCCCGGTTCGGTGGTGGAAACCTTTTCTTCGGCGGACAGTTACAGTCCGCTGCAGGATGCCCAAACGGGGGATCTGCAAACGGCGGAACGCTCCCTGATCGAGTCGGCGCTGCGAGCGGCGACGGGCAATCGGCGCAAAGCGGCGGACCGGTTGGGTATCAGCGAACGCACTCTTTATCGCAAAATCAAGCTGTATGGCCTATAAGGGCGTATTGTCCCCAGGAGAAAATGGAAGTCTGGGGCCTTTCCAGAAAGTTGAAGATGTCGTATAATAGAAGACAGTTGCGCATATTTCACTCTCCTAACCAACCCCTGGTGAGCGAGGCAAAAATGCAGTTGAAGCGGGTACGACCTGCCGGAGGCCGCCTTGTGCGCGGTGCTATCCTGTTGGTATTAGGCCTGATGGCCATGGCTGGACCAGCCCAGGCGACCAAATATGCAGGTGCTTTCATGGAAAATGGCGGCGGCGCCCGCGCTCTCGGCATGGGCGGTGCATTTACGGCTGTCGCTGACGACCCCTCGGCAACGTTCTGGAATCCTGCCGGCCTGGCCACCCTGGCCGACAAGGAAATCCTTTTGATGCACTCCGAGCGTTTCGGCGACCTCATTGACCGGGATTTTATTTCCTATACCCAGCCCGTCAGTTGGAATGTGCTCGGTGGCACCAGCAGCGGCATCGGCATCAGCCTGATCCGCCTGGGTGTCGACGACATTCCGTTCACTGAGCATCTCACCGACCAACTCGATACCAATGATGATGGCTTCGTGGATGACTCCGAAATTGTCGGCCTGCTCGACCTGCAGGAAGACATCATCTACAAGAGTGATCAGGAATTTGCCCTGATGTTCTCCTATGGCGAACAGCTCGGCGCCTGGCAGATGGGTGCTTCGGTGAAGTTCGTGCGGCAAAGCATCGGCCAGTACTCGAGCATGGGCGTGGGGGCGGATTTCGCGGTGCTCAGGCCGCAAATCTGGCAGCGCCTCGACTTCGGTCTCAAATTCCAGGATCTCACGACCACCTACCTGAGTTGGAGCACCGGACGCAACGAATTGATCACCCCGGCGATTGTGCCGGGCCTGGCCTGGCGCCAGCCCATGCCGGATTGGAATATGGACTTCACCCTGGCCGGTTCTCTCGAGTCGCGTTTCGACAACCGGGGCGAGGCCGATCAAATGCACTCCGGCGCCTTCAGCGCCAATGCCCATCTCGGACTTGAAGTGGGCTTCAGCCAAAAAGTCTTCTTACGCGCCGGTTACGACAGTGGCTTTGAGGCCGGCAACCTGACCGCAGGTGTGGGCTTCCGGATCAACCCGCTGACAGTCGACTACGCCTATGCCGGCGACGTCCTGGACATCGACGAGGTGACTCACCGGATCAGCATGTCTTTCCGTTTCTAGAAGATTCGGATCAAAAAAAGGCCCCGCCGATGCGGGGCCTTTTTTGTGTTCAGTCCTCGGTTCTATTGACCGGGTCGGTAGGCGTAAAGCCGCTGTCCCGGGCGGATCAGGTTGGACTTGTGGATGTTGTTCACCTTGCGCAGGTGGGTCAACGAGACCCCGAGTTTGTGGGCCACACCGCCGAGAGTATCACCCGACTTCACCTTGTAGCTGACCCGCGAATATCCGGAAGGGGGCACATAATGGCCCTTCTCGGCCGCGCGCTTTTCCGCTTTGCTGGCCAGTTCGGCCGGCATGGGAATCAGCAACTGATCACCCGGCCGAATGGTGTGCACGTTCTTCAGTTTGTTCAGGCGGGCAATGTCGCTGACCGTCGAGCCATAGGAATGGGCAATACCGCCCAGGGTGTCCCCACGCTTGACCTTGTGCCGGCGCCAGGTGAGGCGCTTGTCGGCCGGTACCCGGGCCAGTGCCCGGTGAGCCTTGGCGCCTGTGCCCTGGGGCACCCGCACCGGATAGTTCTTCAGGTTGGGCGGCGAAGCACCTCGCAAAAGAGCGGGATTGAGAGTCTTGATGGTCTCGGTATCGACCCCGGCGCACCGCGCAATCAAAGCCAGATCGGTCGCGTCATTGACCAGCAACGTATCGTAGGCCAGGGGTGGGAATGTGTTGACCGTGAACCCGTACTTGACCGGGTCTTCACCAATGCGCGCCGCGGCGATGAATTTGGGAATGTGGGCCGTCGTCTGGGTCGGCAGGCGCAGGTCCCAGAAATTGTCGTGACCATGTTCGCGGATCTTACGGGCGATGCGACCGCCACCAGTGTTGTAGGCCGCCAACACCAGGGCCCAGTCACCAAACTGCCGGTACAGATCGCCGATGTACTGGGCGGCGGCCTCTGTCGACATTTCCATATCGCGGCGTTCATCCAGCCACCAGCTGCGTTTCAATTTGTAGTCCTTGGCCGTGCCGGACATGAACTGCCAGGGGCCGACCGCGCTGGCGCTCGAAACGGCCCGCGTGCTGAATCCGCTTTCGATCATCGAAAGATAGACCAGCTCCGATGGTAGGCCTTCTTTGGCCAAAATGGTGGTGATCAACGAGTCGGCCACGACCTTGCGGTCCAGCCAGGTCTGAAAGCTCCGGCGTCCACGGCCGGTGAAATAGTCTTCCCAGCGGCGCACCGCCTTATTGTCGATCTTCATCAGGTCAGCGGTGATGCTGCTCAGGTTCGCGCCCGTCGCCGGCACCAACGAGTCGGGAAAACCCGAGGCGTGCAGACGGGCGTAGCCGGTGGCCAACAGGGAATCCGCATCAGTCGGATCTTCCTGGAAAGCGTATTGCTCGGCCAGGATGCCCCCCAACAGAACCATTCGGCGCTCGAGGCTGCCCAAATGCGCGGTGTAGGTGGAGTCGGCGGTCGCCGGCAAGGGCAACGCGACCTGATCGCGCAGCACAAACAGGTGGTCCTCGGCCTGATCAAACTGCCCTTCACCGGCCAGGGTCAGCGCGGTGCTGGCCAAATCTTCAAGATCCACGAGGGACGCGTGACCATCAGGACCGGTGGGCAGGGCGGCGGCCACCTCGTCCCGGGGCAGCACCATGGTTTCGATACTGTCGGATTCGGCCGCCGCGAGGGTCACGCTCGACAAAGTGTCGTCCGCGGCCATGGTTGAAAATTGATCGTTTTGGAGATCATCGCTCGCGCCGGGCTTCAGCACCGAACAGCCGGTGATCAAGAGGGCCACGATGAGCAGCGGCAGGCTCAGGCCTGCGCATCTTATTGGGAAACGGGAAGTTGTCATCCTTGACGATACCTCGGTCCGGGGAAAATCAACGGGAACAGGGCCCCTTGTCGGGGTGTTTAAGGCGAAGATTGCCGTCAGATACGGACTTTGTTCGTCTTCGGTTCCCGAAAATAGCAAAAACGGGACCGATTGACCAATGTCATATCTTGTAAAATACCGTACGATATGTCATAATAAAACCCAACGGCATGAATACTTGGTGGATAGTCCGGGAGATTTCCCCCGATCGGGGCGATGCCGGGCCACAAATCAGCAGAACCTCACCAGAAGCCCATGGATTTGGGTTTAAGGGGTCATGGAACGGAAACAAACGGCATTGCGCAAGCTCCTGGCGGGAGAGCTGCCCCTCGACAGGGTCGGCCCTCATCTGCGCCAGGCAGCGCGGCGGGCCCTGCGCTCGGGAGATCCGGAACGGCTGCGGCTGGTGACCCAAGTGGTTGTCGGAGAGCTGTTGCGCCGTGGCGACCTGTTGCGCATCGCTATCGAACAGCCGGCCGCCGGTCAGGCCAGTGCCGGGCCCATCTGCCTGCTGAAAGGCACCAACCGAGTGGTGGACCTGTCGGTTCTGGGCGGTGACACCTCGAGTTTCAATTTTCCGGCAGATCTGCGGCCTTTGAATAGCCCGGCATCGGGCGCCCAGCCAGCCGAGACCCCCTACAGTCTGAGCGATTTTGCCGGCATGCTCGGCGCCATGGAAGATGCTCAGGACCTGGAGATCGGGGCGCCCCAGAGTGGCGACAAATCGGTCATCCTCGCTGGTATCCTGCGCCTTCTGCGCAAATTTACCCCCCAATTCCGCCTCTTCATCATGCTCGACGAGTCCGAGGCCATCCACGAGGGGGCCCAAGGCATTTTTCAGGTACCGGCCGAAGCGGCTCGCGGCAACTGGATTTCGCTGCGAGACGAAGGGCATTCGGTTTGGATTCCGAGTCCTGGAGAATTGCCGAACCACATTCTGGAGCAGACCGCTGCCGAAGAGCAGGGAGCCTTCGAGTTGACTGCCGCAGTCGCGGTGCCGCTATGGGAACCGATGGCCAACGGCACATCGGTCGACCAACGCCGGGAAGCCGGATTGGTTTTTGTCGCGACCCGCGACGATTTGGGCCGCGAACCGTTGCTGCGGCTGGCCGACCGACTGGCCCGTTTTGTCACTCGCCGTTGGCAGCATCAGCAGGAAGTCAACCAGCGGATCCATACCGATAGCCTGACAGGTGTCTTCAACCGCGCCTTTTTCGATTCCCAGTTCACCCTCGAGCTCGAACGCGCCCGGCGCTCTGAGGTGCCACTGACGCTGGTGATCGCCGACTTGGACCATTTCAAGAAGGTCAACGACGAGCTTGGTCATCAGATTGGCGACCGGGCGTTGCAGATGGTGGCCCGCCGCCTGCAGGAAGAATTGCGCCGCATTGATCACATCTGCCGCATCGGAGGCGAAGAGTTCGCCCTCATCCTGCCGGACACCGGACAGGAAGCGGCCCAGGAAGTGATCGGCCGGCTACTCGACGCCCCTTTCATCGAAGAGGTCGTCCACGAAAATCGGAACATCGACCTGCGTGTCACCTTCAGCTTCGGCGCGGTGACTTTTCCCGCCGCGGGATCGGATGCCTTCGAACTGTACCGCAAGGCTGACGCCATGCTGTACCTGTCCAAGGATCTGGGCCGCAACCAATGCCACTTCTGGAACACCCTCGGCGAGCACGTTCGCATCCAGCCCTCAACGCCCACGACCTGATCACCGCCGGGCGCCGACTGGCGCTGCTCTCGCGTCGGCACTGGCCGGTGGTGTGGTTTGTCTGCCACCTGCTGAGTTTTTCGGCCGGCGGGCGCCTGAAAATTTCCGAGCCGGTCCTGCCTGCTGCGTGGGCGCCACAACTGGTGCGTTCGACCGCCGCTTTGCCCTTGATCATGGGGTCGCGGGGAGTCTTGGCAACAGGGCTACTGTGGGCTGGTGTGAGCGCCGGCAACGTAGTGGCCGGGGGACTGGAGTCTCATCAGCGTCAGGAACGCCAACCGGCCGCAGTGCTGGAACCCTGGTCGC
Source organism: uncultured Fibrobacteraceae bacterium (assembly GCA_964562635.1). GTDB lineage: Bacteria > Krumholzibacteriota > Krumholzibacteriia > LZORAL124-64-63 > LZORAL124-64-63 > JAGRNP01. The sequence continues at coordinate 13,547 of CAZLUL010000009.1, forward strand.
AAGCCATACCGATCATGGGCACCGGGCACGCGGTCGTGCGCATCACCGGTTGGCCCCGGCCCGGGCGTGGCGACCGTTGGCGGGCCCCGGCGCGGTTGCTGGAATGGTCAGCTTTTGGCTTGTCGGACTCGCTTGGGGTTCCGCCAGAACCTGGGTCGGGCCTGATGGTGACCGGAACCGGAAAGGTGCCCGCACCAGGGGCCATATTGTCCGGGCCGCTCGAGTTGCGCGTGCCGCCGGCCAGCGTTCTGGCCGGGGCTTTCGACTACCGCAAATTCCTGTCCGGGCGTGGCCTGATTTGGCAGGCCCGGTTTTTACAGTACCGAGATCAACCGACTGAAGATGCTGTTGCCGTAGTCGGCGAACGCTATTTGTCGCCAGTACGTCAATCGGTTTTGAGCCGGTTGGAGATCTTGTTGCCCGAGCGCGAAGCGCAGCTCGCCGCCGCGGTCCTGTTGGGCGTCCGCACTGCCGACAGCCGGGAAATCAGCGCGCCGTTCGGCTCTCTCGGGCTGGCTCATCTGTTTGCCGTCAGTGGCCTTCATGTGGGCATCCTGCTCGGAATCCTTCTATTGCCAGGACGCTTGGCGGGGTTGCCGCTGCGGTTTTCTGCGGCGCCTCTGTGGGTGTTCATTCCGCTCTATCTTTTGCTGACGGGGTTGCCCGGCTCGGTGGTCCGCGCTGGGGGCATGGGACTGATTGCAGCCCAAGCCCGGCCCCTGGGGCGACGGGTCGATCCGCTGCGTATTCTGGGCCTTCTGTACTGGGCGGGATCACTGTTGGATCCAGGCCAGAATCTCGACACCGGGTTGCAGATGTCTTATCTGGCGGCGGGGGGCATCCTGCTGATCAGTCGCGTGACCGGCGGGTTCCGATTGACCGAACGGCGATGGCTGGCGCCGGTGGTGACGGGCCTGACGGTCAGCCTGGCGGCGCAGTGGTTCACTTTGCCCGTGGTCGCGAGCAGCTTTGGCCGAATCAGTCTTTTGTCGCCATTGGCGAATCTTATTGCCGTGCCCTTGTTCGGATTGGCGGTGTGGACCACCGTACTGGCCCTGGCTGCGAGCCTGGTCTCGTTGCCATTGGCCCAATCTCTCGGTGCCCTGGCCTGGCTGTTGATGCGCGGCATCAGTGGGGCCGTGGCCTGGCTCAGCAATGGTTCGGGGGGAATGAATCTTGGCCTGCCTGAGCCGGGTCCATTGCAGTATTTTGGCTGGCTGGGGTTGAGCCTCATCTTGGTTGGTCTGCTCTGGCACCGGCGCCGTGCCCGCCGCCCCTGGCTCAATGACATCTTGGCCTGGGGTGTTTTGCCGGTCGTGCTGCTGGTTCTGTTTGGGCCCTTGGCCCGCACGTTGCCGGACGCCAACAAGGTGGTCGTCTGGCAATTCGACGTGGGCCAGGGCGACTGTGCGTTGCTGGTCTTTCCGGACCGGTGGTGCGCACTGATTGATACCGGCGGCCGCTTCGGATATCGCGCGCTACCGGCAGAGAGCCCCATGGGTCGCACCATCCTGCCCTATCTGCACCGGCAAGGCCTGACGAGGATCGATGCGGTACTGTTGACTCACGGCCACTTCGACCACACGGGGGGCGCACTGGCCCTGACAGATGCGGTGGAGGTCGGGTCGTGGCTGGTGGCCGGCCGCGCAGACGGTGCGGTGGGCGCTCAGGTCGATTCCCTTTTGATCGAGCGCCCCGTGGCTGGGACCGTCCTGCACCGTTGGCGGGACTGGGAATTTGTGGTGCACTATCCGTTGCCGGACCAGGAATACGCCGCGAGCGAAAACAACTGGAGCCTGGTGGCGGGATTGAGCCAAGGTGGCCAAACCCGGATGCTCTGGAGCGGCGACCTGGAAGTTGAAGGTGAGCACGAGTGGCTGTCAGCGGCGCCGGGCTTGTCGGAAACCCAGGTCTGGAAGGCCGGACACCACGGCAGCCATACTTCCGGCTCGGCGCCGCTGTTGCAGCAAATGCGGCCCCAGATGGTGCTGATCAGTTGTGGCGTGGGCAACAGCTATCGGCACCCAAGCCACGGTCCGTACCTCGTGCCCGGCGGCGCGGGCACCGATACGATCCCTCTGCTGCGGACTGATCTGCAGGGCAGTATCCGGCTGGAGTGGGGCCCTGAGGGGCGTTTGAGCTGGCAGGCGGCCGGTGAGAAAGGGGAAATCCCGGGGTCGCCTTGACACCGGGTGGGCTCCTGCCTAAAATGCGCGCTTGAAGTCGTTGAATCGGGGTGCTGCGATGCCCTGTCCGAGTTTTTTGGAGTTTGGTCAGATGGCCTGACTCCGATCATGCCGCCTTTGTTTGAGGCGGATAACCGGTAAAGGGAGTCCCATGGGAGCCTTGCGCAGTACCAGGGATCTGGGTCTTGAACCTCACTATGAGGGCAAGGTCCGGGATATGTTCGATCTCGGTGACAAATTCCTGATCGTTTCGACGGACCGCATCTCCGCCTTCGACGTGATCATGGACGATTTGGTGCCCGGTCGCGGGGTTGTGCTCAACGTCATGAGCATGGCCTGGTTCGATTATTTTTCCGATGTGCCCAACCATGTGATCACCGCTGATCCGAAGGAATTTCCGGCGCCCTTCTGCGACCATGCCGAACACCTCGGCGGCCGGTCGGTGCTGGTCAAGAAGGCCGACCGCTTTGATGTTGAGTGTGTCGTGCGGGGTTACATCGCCGGCTCGGGCTGGAAAAGCTATCGGGCTGACGGCACCGTTTGTGGCCATCAGCTGCCCGACGGCCTGCTGCTGGCTAGTCCGTTGCCCGAGGCGATTTTTACGCCGGCGACCAAAGAGGATGAAGGGCACGACATCAACATTCCCTTCGAGACCGCTGCGGAAATCGTGGGGGCCGAAAATGCGGCCATCCTGCGGGACATTTCCATGCGCTTGTACACCGAAGCTTCCGCATACGCGCGGCCCAAGGGTGTGATCCTGGCCGATACGAAATTTGAGTTCGGCATCATTGACGGACAGGTCACCCTGATCGATGAAGCGTTGACGCCGGACTCCAGCCGCTTCTGGCCCGCGGGCAGCTATCAGGCGGGCCAGGAGCCCGAGAGCTGGGACAAGCAGATCCTGCGCAATCACCTCGAAACCCTGGACTGGAATCACGAATATCCGCCGCCGCGCCTGCCTGAAGAAGTGCTCAACCGCACTTACCAGCGCTACCGCGAAGTCCTGGATATTCTCTTCCCCGGGGAGGCCGCCAAATGGCAGGAGTATCTGTAGACCAAAAGCGCGCCCTGCTCAGTGTGACGGACAAGTCCCGCTTGGTGGAGCTGGGTCGGGCCTTGATCGGGCACGGTTATCAGTTGATCGCTTCGGGTGGCACCTCGGCCATGTTGCGCGAGAATGATGTGCCGGTCACTGGCGTGGGTGAGTTGACGGGCTATCCGGAGATTTTCGGCGGTCGCGTGAAGACCCTGCATCCGATCGTGCACGGCGGCATCCTGGGGCCGAGCCGTGAAGCCTTTGCCGAAACGCTGGAAATGGGCATTGGGCCCATTGATATTGTCGTGGTGAATCTGTACCAGTTCGCCGAAGCGGTGGCTGCCGGTGCGGACGAAGCCACAACCGTCGAGAAGATCGACATTGGCGGGCCGACCCTGCTGCGGGCAGCGGCCAAGAATTTCAAACGCGTCACGGTTGTCAGCGATCCCCAGTACTATGACGAATTGCTGACCGAGCTGGCAGCAGGCCACGGTGAAACCGGGTTGGAATTCCGGCGCCGGATGGCGGCCTCGACTTTCCGCCTGGCCGAGCGATACAACAATGCCATCGCGACCTGGTTTGAAGAAGTGACCGAGACGCGACCAGGTCTGACGTTGCGGTACGGCGAGAACCCGCATCAGGGCGCTTCGCTGTTGTTGCCTGCGGCCCGTACAGGCCAACCGGCCTTGTCGGCCGTGGGCATCACCCAGCACGGCGGCAAGGAACTCAGCTACAACAACATCATCGACCTGATTGCCGGCGTGAAACTGATCGGGGATTTTGACGATCCCTGCTGCGGTATCCTGAAGCACACCAATCCTTGTGGCTTCGGCCTCGGAGCGGGCGTCGAGGGCCTGGAACGCGCCCTCAAATGTGATCCAGTGTCGGCCTTTGGCGGTGTGTTTGCCTTCAACACCGAGGTTGATCTGGCCACGGCTGAGATTCTGGCCAAGCGCTTCCTGGAAATTATCGTGGCGCCGAGTTATTCCGACGAGGCCTTGGCCCGCCTGACGAAGAAAAAGAACGTGCGGGTGCTGACCGTTGACCTGCCTGAATTCCTGGCCATGACCACCGGCCGAGCCCGCAGCTGGGGCCAACTGGAATTGCGGCAAGACGAAGACCAGGGCTTTGACGAATTGGGCCAATGGAAAGTGGCAGCGGGCCCCGAGCCCGATGCGGACACCCGCATGGCATTGGAGATGGTCTGGAAGGTGGCCAAGCACGGCAAGAGCAACGGCATCGTGCTGGGCGACCTGACGGCGACCCTGGGCCTGGGCTTTGGCCAGATGAGCCGGGTCGATTCCACGGAACTGGCGGTGCTCAAGGCCGGCAACCAGGACCTGAACCTGAAGGGCTGTGTGGCGGCTTCGGACGGGTTCTTTCCGTTCCCTGACGGAGTGGAGAAACTGGCCGCAGCGGGAGCCCGCGCGATCATCGCTCCGGGTGGCTCGATTCGGGATGCTGAAGTGGCCGCTCGGGCTGAAGAACTGGGTGTCACGCTCATTCTCACCGGAAGACGCCATTTCAATCATTGATCAGGTCCTGTATATTGAGATGATGGTCGGCCCGGTCGGGAACTCCTGACGACCGGGCCGGTTCTTTTGGGGCTGACTCCGTTTATCGAGCCGAAAGCAACCCATGACGACCCTGATAACTGCCAAATCTCGACTTTGCCTCATTCTGGGCACGGCCCTGCTCCTGGGCCTGTGGTCGGCGCCGGCCCATGCCGCCGACGAACAGCTGCATCGGCTGCGAGCCGAACGCCGCGACGCCGCCCGGGAACGCAATCTGTTCCGGGACAAAATGGCGGCGCCAGGGAAATTTGGTTTGTTGGTCATTCCGGTCGATTTTTCCGATGCCAGACTGCCCGCCGACTGGGACCAGCGCGGGCTTTCCCAACGCCTCGAACCTGTGGCGGGAGAAACCCTCGCCAACTATTTCCGCGTCGCCTCCGGTGGCCTCCTGGAGCTGGACATCACCATGGCGCCGGTTGTCCACCTGCCCGAGACGCGGCGTCTGTACAGTGACCGGGATTTGAATGGGTTCACGCGCACCCGCAAACTGGCCCGCGAATCGATCACGGCGGTGCGTGATCTGGGTTTGGAATTTCGACGTCTGGACAACGATGGCCCCGACGGCGTTGCCGGCACCGGCGACGATGACGGACAGGTCGATGGTGTGTTGATCCTGCACGCCGGTATCGGACACGAAAACGACGCTGAAGACGGACTGATCCAGGCCCTGCAATTCTACCTCGATGAGCCCGTGGTTTCCCTCGGTGTCTCGGCTTCGTTCTACGCGGTGGCCAGCCTGCAGAGCGGCCCTGGCATCTGGGCCCATGAGACGGCCCACCTGTTGGGCATGGAGGACCGTTACGACCCCATCCTGCACCCGGCAGGAGGCAGCGAGGTGCTGTCGGTCGGTGGCCTGGGGCGCTTCAGCCTGATGAGTTCCGGCGCCTGGGGCACTGGCGGCGGTTATGGTGCGGCCTTGCCGGATGCTTATTCGGCCGCGCAGCTGGGCTGGCGGCAAGCCCGCAATCTGGCGGCAACCAGCAATGACACCTTGCGCCCCGGAGAGACCGGCCGCATCTGGACGGCGGGAACCGAAGGCCCGGAGTTTTTCCTCTTGGAAACCCGAGACCCGGTCGGCAACGCACCTTTTGATGCCGACGTGCCCGGCGGCCAATTGCTCACCTACCACATCGACGAGGCGGTGCCTGAAGGCAGTTGGTTTGAAGACGGCCCCTTCCTGTGGCACATGAGAGCACGCCTGGTTGAAGCCGACGCTGACCGCAAACTGGCCCGGGGGCTGGACTCTGGTCGGGCCGAAGATCTGTTTCCGGGCCCGTTGCAGGTCCTGGACTTTGGCCCGCTGACCATTCCGTCCAGCAACAGTTACGCGTCGGGTCCCAGTCGCATCGCCTTGACCGAAATCACCATGATCAATGGGGCAGTCACCTTTGGCGTCAGCCTGGACACCGAACAATCCCTGTCCTTCAGCTATCGGTTTGCCGAGACCGACGGGACACCGCTTGGGCTGGAGTTGAGGGTGCAGGAAACCGGTCAGCCGGTGGGGTCATTGCGCTGCGAGGCCAGAACGATGTCCGTACCATCCCACGGGTTTTTCGTGGCCGACGGCAGCCAAATTGCTGACTTCCCGTTGGTGCAAAGCGCACCGGGTGTCTGGGTGCCTGAGGACGACATCCTGTGGCAACTTGATACCGGCCTCGGCAATGATTCCACGACGTCATTCCGGTTCCGCTTCTACAACAATGCGACCGTCAACGTCGCCGAGACCCGGCGCTGGAGTTGGTCCAATACCGGCGACGTGCTCGACTTCCGCTGGAGCTGGCCCTGGGCCTGGACCGTGGACTATCCCGACGGGGAAACCGGCACCACCTGGCATCGCTGGGAAACGTCGCCTTGGCTGACCGCAGATCAGGATATGGTGCTCGCCTGCACTGACGCTGTGCACACCGACTCGGCGGACTGGCCGAACGTGACTTATCGCAACCGCGGCTACACCACCCTGACCGGCGAGCCCCTTGGGGCGGACGTCGGAGCGGTGCGCCTGACCCACGCCATCGAAGTGGAGATGCTGAGGGGCACGACGGCCATGGATGGCGGCCTGGTGGTCTGGGTCGGACCGGACGGAGCCGAAGTGCCGGCGGTCCCCCTGGAGGGCTATGGCGGCGCGGTCGATGGAAAATCATTCAGCCCGTTGCATGGGCAGGAGGCTTTTGTCGGCGGCGCCCTCGAACTGTCGGGTGATGTGCCGCAGTGGCGGACCGACACCTTCGTGGTGCCCGCGCTTGGGACCGGCCCGTGGCGACTGCGATTCGTATTTGGCGCCAACTCTCTTTGGCGGGCGCGGGGTTGGTTCATTGCCGACATCGAACCGGTAGCGGCCGAGGCGCTGACGGTGGGGTTTGTGCCCCGGTGGGATGGCAACCTGAGCTGGCACTGGCCGTGGGCCGGTGCCGGTTATCCGCTGTTTCGAGTCGAAACCCGGGCCGATCAGGACGCCGCCTGGCAGTTGGTGTTCGAAGAAAACCTGGAGCCGATCGGCACGCAGCAATATGGTGTGGCCAGTAGCCGGGTTTTGGCCAGCCTGACCGGAGCCGACCGGCAACGCCACCAGGTTCGGGTGCTCGGCCCACGCCCGTCAGGACAAGTAGCCAGCCAAGCAATTGTCGTCTATCCTGACGGGGGCGATGGGGTGAAGATGGTGCTGGGAACGCCCTGGCCCAATCCGGCCCGGGACGCCGTTCGTTTTCTGCTCGACATCCCGACGGGCAACAAAGGCGTGCTGCGCATCTTTGATGTGCGTGGACACCTGGTGACGACCCGCCACTACGAAGCGGGGCAACAACTGGTGGTGTGGGACGGGCGGGCTGACAGCGGCGCCCAGGTTGCTTCTGGAATCTATTATCTCCGGCTGGAAGGATCCGGCCCGGTTTTGACGCGCAAGGTGGTGCTGGTCCATTGACAAATTCCGGACTTCGTTGGCGGGCCGACTTGATGTTGGCGGGCATTCTATTGGTTTTGATTCTATCGGGTGCGCTTGCGGCGGTGGCCGGCCCTTTACACGACCCCTTCATTGAGAAATTTCAGGTAGGCACCTGGGCCCAGCCGGCTGAAGTCAGCCTCGCCGGTGGTTATCCGGCCGGGTTGCTGGAACCGGCGGTGTTGGACTCGAATTGGACCGAGGCGGCCCGCCTGGTGCTCGACGCCGGAGGCGCGGCGGCCCAAGAGAACCTGACCCACACTTTTCTGGGTCAATTGCCGGCTGCGGACGCCACCCCGGACTGGCTGGTATCGGCCCGCGCGGCCCTGACTGACCTGATGGCTGGCGAGCCTGGCGCCAACGATTTCCCCTTTTTGCGACCAGAGAGATTGACCCGGGCCTTTGGGCAGGCGGTCGAGCGTGGCGACCAGAACGCAGCGGCGGATCTGGCCTTGACGATCTTGAACCAGAGCGAGGCTTTTGACCTCGATCCCCGCGAGCAACTCGTGTGGGATTTGCGGCATCGCTTGACGCGTCAACTGGCGCAAAACCCCCTGCCCAGAGATGAATCTCTGTGGCCGGCCATGACAGACCTCGGCCCGTTCGATACGGGCAAGGCCTGGGTGCTGTGGGTCGCCCACCGACACGAGGCAGGTCTGCCGGTCTTGCCACCGGTCGGAGACCAGGCAGAGCTGGGTTCGGTACTGGCCGGAGTGGGCCAGGGCTGGTTCGGCGCCTCCGAATTGTACGACTCGCTTTTGTCAGATGAGTGGAAATCCGGCCTGGGGGGCATCTTGCTGGACAGCAAAGACTTGCCGGCCCATTTCAAGAAATACTCTCAACCCCCGGCCGGGTTCAGCCACCAGGGGCGCTGGGTGCGCGGGCAGCGGCGATTGCGCAAAGGGCACGCCGGTTCCTACGAACAGTTGGCGGCCCGCCCGAGTATCAGTCCCGGTTGGCGCATGGATGTTTGGCGGCGAGCCTCAGAGCAAAGAATGCTCAAGGGCGCCTGGTTGGAAGGCTTGGCGGACCTGGGCCATGCCTTGGATTTGGCCGCGCAGGGAAGCGGCACCAAAGGCTTGCGTCGGCGACTGCGCCAATGGACCGAGCAGGCGCTGGTCCTGGCCCTGGCCCAGGATGATCTGGCCACCGCCCGCCGCATCCGGCAGCTCGGCCTGGACAGTTTTGCCGGCGATGAGGGCGAGGCGTTTGCCGCGGAAATCCGGCAGTGGAGCTATCGTTTGGACCGCAATGGCTCTGCGGCAGAGCCGCTCAGCAATGACAACGTGGATTTGGCCCGCAATCTGATCGTTTCCGGTGGGGCACCCATCGTGGGCCCGGTTGCGGCGGTTGCCCACAGCGAATTTGCAGCCGCCTCGGACCGGCCTTTGTGGGACATCTGGTACAAATGGGGCGTGGAGCTGGCTGATCCGGCCCAGGTCACCGGCGACCGGAAAACCCGTGCTTTTGCCTATCGAGAGGCTCTTTATGCGGGCCTGGAGGGCCAAAATGAGGCGCAATTGCGGGATTCGGCCCTCGCGGCAGTGGGCCTGCGCTTTGGCCAGCGGCCCTGGCTGGGCGAATTGCTGCGCCAAACCGTTGATGTGGATGCGGGACGCCTTTGCGGCTGGCAGACCCCGCCGCGACCGTCGGTGATCCCGGGTTTATTGCCCGCCGTGCGCGGCAGCGAGCTTGATCGCCATGCCTTGCTGGGATTCTGCCTGGCCATCGGCGATATGCGGGGTATTTTGGGGCTGGCTTTCGAATTGCCTGGCCGGGGATTGACCCGGGATGAAAAACGGCTATTCCTGTATCCCTTGCCCGCCGAAGGCCCCATTCGTGAGGCCATCATGGATGGGGACAACGAACCGGCACTGTTGCTGGCCATCGCGCGCAACGAGTCCCTGTTCGAGCCTGCGGTGCGCTCGCGGGCCGGCGCCCTGGGCTGGATGCAGATCATGCCGTTCCACTATCCCCAAAAGGGGGCCGTGTTCGGGCCGGGCAACTGGCGCATCCCGGCGGTGAGCGTGCAGCGTGGGGACGGACTGGTGACCGAGAATCGGCGGCGGTACCAGGGCAATGCCTACCGGATCCTGGCGGCTTATAATGCCGGACCGGGGGCCGCCGGACGCTGGGAAGAGCAACTGGGCGGCAACGCCGAAGCGGACATCTATTTGGCCTGGATCGGATATCCCGAAACGCGGGCCTATGTGGAAAAAGTCTTGATCGACCGCGAAATCTATAATGCAATCATCGGCACCAAATTTTTGGAGCCCAACTCCGGTGAAAAATCCGGAGCAACCAACGAATAGGAGCTCGTCCATGGCCAAGGGCCTGATGGGATTCATCGAGAACGTTTTCGGCAAGAAGAACAAGGATGTGGCCGAGCTGCAGCCGCTGGTCGACACCATCAAGGCGGGCCGCGAGCAGTACGCCGCCCTGTCGGATGACGACCTGCGGGCCAAGCGGGCCGAGTTTGCCCAACGTCATGCCGATGGCGAGAGCCTGGACGACCTGCTGGCCGAAGCCTATGGCGTGGTCTGGGAAGGCTGCCGCCGCCTGGTCGAGCGCAAGGCGACGTGGATTGTCTGGGGCCAGGAACAGGTCTGGGACATGATTCCCTACGACGTGCAGCTCATGGGCGGCATCGTGCTGCACCAGGGCAAAATTGCCGAGATGGCCACCGGTGAGGGCAAGACCCTGGTCGCCATTGCGCCGTTGTATCTCAACAGCATTCCGGGCAAGGGCGCCCACCTGGTGACGGTGAACGACTATCTCGCCCAACGTGATGCCCAGTGGATGGGCGGCGTGCTGGAGTTCCTCGGCTGCAAGGTCGGTTATATCCTGGGCCAGATGACACCCGAAGAACGTCGTGAAGCCTACGCTTGCGATGTCACCTACGGCACCAACAACGAGTTCGGTTTTGATTACCTGCGCGACAACATGGTTGTGCACGCTGAACATCTGGTGCACCGCGAGTTCCACTTCGCCATCGTCGATGAGGTCGATTCGGTGCTCATCGATGAAGCCCGCACGCCCTTGATCATCAGTGGCGCGGTCGACAAATCGACCCATCAGTTCTCCGAATTGAATCCGCTGGTGAACAACCTGGTGCGGCAGCAGATGAAGATGGTCAACAACTGGCTCACCGATGCCGAACGCGTGATGCGACCGGCGCTCAAGGGCGAGGACGTGGACATCGACAACGACACCGCGTTGAAGCTGTTGCGCATCAGTCGCGGCGGCCCCAAAAACCCGCGCTTCCGCAAGCTGGCCCAGATACCGGGTGTGCTCGAGACCGTGCAGAAGACCGAAGAGGCCTTCATGCGTGACAAGGCCATGTGGGAAGCTGACGCCGACCTGCTGTACGTCGTGGAAGAGAAGAACAACCACGTCGACATGACCGAGAAGGGCCGTGACGTTTTTGGCAAGGACGACTCCGAGTTTTTCGTCCTGCCGGACCTGGCGGTCGCCGCGGGTGACATCCAGGACAACGAAGCATTGGATGACAAGGAGAAGGCCAAGCAACTGGCCAAATTCGAGCAGGCCTACGCCCAGAAGAACGAGCGGATCAGCAACGTGGACCAGTTGCTGCGGGCCTACTCACTCTATGAAAGCGATGTCGAATACGTGATGCAGGAAGGCAAGGTCGTCATTGTCGACTCCTTCACGGGTCGCCTGCAACCGGGGCGCCGTTTCAGCGACGGTTTGCACCAAGCCCTGGAAGCCAAGGAAGGCGTCACGGTCCAGAAAGAGACCCAGACCCTGGCCACCGTCACGGTGCAGAACTTCTTCCGCAAGTACGCCAAGTTGTCGGGCATGACCGGCACCGCCGAAACCGAAGAGGCCGAATTCAACGGGATCTACACCCTGGATGTGGTGGTGATTCCGACCAACCGGCCGATCGTGCGCGACGATCAGGACGACCTGATCTATAAGACGAAGAAGGAAAAGTACAAAGCCATCCGGAATGAAGTGGCGCGCATGCACAAGCTGGGCCTGCCGGTGCTGGTTGGTACGACGACCGTCGAGGTCAGTGAGCTGATCAGCCGCATGTTCAAGTTGTCGGGCATCAATCACAACGTCCTGAATGCCAAGCAGCACAAGGCCGAGGCCGAAATTGTCGCCGAAGCCGGGCACCGTGGTGCCGTGACCATCGCCACGAACATGGCCGGGCGTGGCACGGATATCAAACTGGCCCCGGAAATTTTCCAGTTGCCCGAGACCTGGCCCAATGACCCGAACCTTGAGCCGGAGGAATATGAGGGGCAGAGCCCCGGCCTGCAAATCATCGGCACCGAGCGCCACGAGAGTCGGCGCATCGATCGGCAGCTGCGTGGTCGGTCCGGACGCCAGGGCGATCCGGGGGCGACGATTTTCTTCCTCTCGCTGGAAGATGACCTGATGCGCCTGTTCAGTCCCGACCGGATCATCAAGGTGATGGACCGCCTGGGCGTGGAGGAAGGCGAGGTCATCACCCATTCGATGGTGACCAAGGCCATCGAGAAGGCCCAGGTGCGGGTCGAGACTCAGAACTATGAAATCCGCAAGCACCTGCTGGAATACGATGATGTGGTGAACAAGCAGCGCGAGGTGGTCTACGACCTGCGCCGCAGCGCCCTGGAAGGCGAAGGGCTCGATGAGCAATTTGCCGCCTTTGTCGAAAGCGCCGTCACCAGTATTATAGACGCTCACGCCGAGCGCAGTGACGCCCCGGATTTCTGGGACATGGAATCGATGGCGCGCCTGTATCAGGGCTTGGTGTTGGCGCCCATGCCGCTGGAAAAAGATGAGCATCTGGAAATGGGCTTCGAAGCCCTGGAAGACAAACTGGTGGAGTTTGCTCTCGAGCGCTTCAAGATCAAGGCCGAAGGTCTCGGTGAAGAGTTTGCGGGTCAGCTCGAAAAATTCGTGCTGATCCAGATTTTGGATGAGCACTGGCGGGATCACCTGAACGAATTGATCCTGTTGCGCAGCGGCATCGGTTTGCGCTCCTATGGCCAGCGCGACCCCCTGGTCGAGTACAAGGCCGAGAGCTTCCGGATGTTCGAGACGCTGATGGACAACATCGAAAAATCGGCGGTCAGTCTCTTCTTCCGGGCCGAGTTGGCCCCGCCGCCGGAGCAAAAGGCGCCCGCGGTGGAAAAAATGCAGACCCAGCATCGGGAAGTCTCGGCCTATGAGCAATCCGGGGCGGGAAAAGCGACCACCAACGCGCCGGACGGGGCGGCGCAAAGGCCGCAACAGCGTGAAGAACCCAAGGTTGGGCGCAATAATCCCTGTCCCTGTGGCAGTGGTGCGAAGTACAAGAAATGCTGTGGAAAGACCCCCTAGTCGAGGGGTGGGGCAAATCGGAGTCTCCTTGCCGCCAAGGAGGCTCCATGCTAGTTTTGGCGCGCGATGGCTCAAGGGAGCCCCTAATTGAATGCGGTTCAGCTGAGAGAGTGACGGCAGATGGATCAGTCCAACGACAAAATGAAACACCTGCTGGTCATCCTGTTGGAAGTCCTGTCGACTGATCCGTCCAACGGACCGTCGCGTTCGGTTCAGATTCAGGACAAGGCCGAGGCCGCCGGACTCAGCGAATCTGACGTGCAGGGGTTGCTCGAGTGGATCGAGAATCATATGCTGCCTCATGATGAGCCGGAGTGGCCGCGTGATCCTGTACCGGACGCGCCTTCGGACAAGGCGTTTCGCTATTTCAGCGAAGCGGACGCCCGTTATCTCACGCCCGAGGGCATGGGATACCTGGTGGGCCTGGTGAACAACAAACAGATCTCGCGGGCCCAACTGGAGGCCCTGCTGGCCTACGCGTCATATGTCGCGTACCGGCCCATGGACATTTATGACCTGGAGCCCATCATTGAGCAGGTGCTGTTCATGCCCGGTCGACCCGGCATGACCGGTGGCGCCTCGGAAGGCTTCGAAAATATTCATTGATCCCGCATTGGCCGGACCATTGGGCTGGACCATTCGGCGGGGAAAATTGTCTGGAAGGAATCGGACTTGAAACTGATCATAGTGGAATCCCCGGCCAAGGCCCGCACCATCACGCGCTTTTTGGACGACTCCTATACTGTCACGTCCAGCTATGGCCACATTCGGGATTTGCCCGGTTCGGCCAAGGAAATCCCGGCCAAATACAAAAAAGAGTCCTGGTCGCGTTTCGGTGTGAACATGGACGACGGCTATGCCCCCATATATGTGGTGTCTGCCGACAGCAAGAAGCAGGTCGCCGAACTCAAGAAGCTGATGAAGTCGGCTGACGAGATCCTGCTCGCCACTGATGAGGATCGCGAGGGTGAAGCCATCAGTTGGCATCTGCTGGAAGTCCTGCAGCCGAAGGTGCCCATCTCGCGGATCAGTTTTCACGAGATCACCAAGGACGCCATCCAGGAAGCCCTGGAGTCGCCCCGCGAAGTGGATATGCAGTTGGTGCGGGCCCAGGAGGGACGCCGCATCCTGGACCGGTTGTACGGTTATAGCCTGTCACCGGTGCTTTGGAAAAAGGTGCGGACCAAGCTGTCCGCCGGCCGGGTGCAGAGTGTGGCGGTGCGGCTGGTCGTCGAGAAGGAAGAAGAGCGGCAGGCGTTCCATGTGGCGAAGTATTGCGACATCGAAGCGGGGCTCAAGAGCGAAGATCTGGAATTCACCGCGCGCCTGACGGAAGTCGGCGATATGAAGATTGCCGGCAGCAAGGACTTCGACCCTGATACGGGCGATTTGAAAAGCCCGGGCAAGCGCGTGCACCTGAATAATGCCGCCGCCGAAAAATTTGCCGCCGCCGCCCAAGCCAGCGTGCCCTGGCAGGTCGCTGACGTGACTCACAAGGAGTCGACCCAACGGCCTTCGCCGCCGTTCACGACCTCGACCCTGCAACAGGCCGCCAACGGTCGCTTGAAGATGACTCCGCAGCGGGTGATGCGCATTGCCCAGCGGCTGTACGAAGGTATTGGCGATTTCCGCGAAGGTCTCATCACCTACATGAGAACCGATTCGTTGACCTTGAGCGAGAAGGCCTTGGCCGAGACCGAAGTCATGATCCGCGACACCTTTGGCGCCGACTACACCGACGGCCCACGGCGCTACAAGACCAAGGCCAAAGGGGCCCAGGAGGCTCATGAAGCCATCCGCCCGACCGATGTGAACCGGACACCCGACGCCATCGGCGGACGCCTGGACAGCGAAGAGCTGGCTGTCTATCGCTTGATTTGGAACCGCACCGTGGCCAGCCAGATGGCCAATGCCAAGCTGGACAAGACGGCGGTGGATATTGTGGCGACCGTCCCGAGTGATAACGCCGAAGAGAAACTGACCTTCCGGGCCAATGGCTCGATCGTGCGCTTCCCGGGATTCCTGAAAGTCTATGGGGACAAGGGCAAGGACACCCTGCTGCCAGACCTGACCGAAGGCCTGCAGATCGGTGTACCCGCCGGTTCGGCGAACCCCCAGGTGGACATCGAAAATGTGATCTCGGTGCCCCATGAGACCCAGCCGCCGGCCCGCTACACCGAAGCTTCGCTGATCAAGAAGCTCGAAGAAGAAGGCATCGGCCGCCCCTCGACCTACGCCGCGGTGGTCGCTACGATCCAGTCGCGCGAATACGTGGTCAAAAAGGGTGGCGCGTTGCTGCCTTCGTACATCGGCATTGCGGTGACTCACCTTTTGCGCGAACACTTCAACAAGTATGTCGATTTGAGTTTTACGGCGCTCATGGAGGAGGGCCTCGATCGCATCGCCTCAGGCGACCAGGACTTGGTGGAATTCCTGGATGATTTCTACCGCGGTTCCGACGGCCAACCGGGCCTCGAACAGGTGATCGCGTCGGAGCTTGAGAAAATCGAGTTTCCCCGCATCAAGGTGGGCAACGACCCCAAGACCGGGCGCCCAGTGGTCCTGCGCATTGGCCGGGCCTACGTCTCGGTCCATGTCGAGGGCGAAGAGGACCGCCGCGCCACCTTGCCGGTGGACCTGCTGGTGGACGAGTTGACGCCCGAGAAGGCCATTGACCTGATCATTCAGAAGGACAAATCCAAAGAGCCCATCGGCAAGCATCCTGAGACCGAACAGAACATCTACGCATTGACCGGCCCCTTCGGGCCTTACCTGCAATTGGGTGAGCAGGACGGCGACAAGAAGCCCAAGCGCATCAGCCTGGGCAAGAAGACCGATCCGACGACCATCGACATGCCCTACGCGCTGAAACTGTTGTCCTTGCCGCGCAATATCGGCATCGACCCGGAGACCGAAAAGCAGGTCAACGCGGGCCTCGGCCGCTTTGGTCCCTACGTTGAGCGGGCGCGGGTTTTTGCCAGCGTCGAAACAGTCGATACGCTGTTCACCATCACGCTGGATGAGGCCCTTGAACGCATCCGCAACAAAAACAAGAAGACGGTGCTCAAAGACTTGGGCACGCATCCGGAGACGGGTGAGCCGCTGGCCGTATACAAGGGCCGCTACGGTCCCTATGTGACCTCGGGCAAGGTCAATGCGACCATTGGTCGGGACCGGGATCCCGAAGACGTGACCGTCGCAGACGCCCTGTCGCTGTTGAAGACGGCGGCCGAGCGGGCCAAGACCAAAAAGAAGACGACCAAAAAGAAGACCACCAAGAAGAAGACAGCCAAAAAGAAAACGGCGAAGAAGAAAACGACGAAGAAGAAAACCGCCAAGAAGAAGGTCACCAAAAAGACCGTGACCAAGGCCGCGCCCACCGGCGAAGACGCGTGACCACCGCCCCGTTGACGGCCACCGTTGTCGGCGGCGGGCTGGCGGGCTGTGAGGCGGCCTTCCAACTGGCTCGCCTGGGCGTAAAGGTCGAACTGGTGGAGATGCGCCCGGTGGTCAAAACGCCGGCGCACGAGGGCGAAGCCCTGGCTCAGATCGTTTGCAGCAATTCCCTCAAGAGCACCGCTCCGGCCACAGCCTCGGGCTTGTTGAAAGACGAGCTCGACCGGCTCGGTTGCCGTCTGTTGGCCATCGCCCGCCAGTGCTCGGTGCCGGCCGGTAGCGCCCTGGCGGTAGATAAAGCCCGCTTTTCCGCCGCGGTAGCCGAGGCCCTGGACGCCGAGCCCCTGATCACCGTCAGTCGGCGTGAGATCAACGAACTGCCGGCACGGGACAACCATGTCTGGCTGGTGGCCTCGGGTCCGCTGACGTCGGCGCCCCTGGTGGCCCAACTGGGCGAAATCACGGGACAACCCGGCCTGCACTTTTTTGACGCCATTGCCCCGACCCTGACCCACGAGTCGCTGGATCTGGACGTCCTCTACCGGGCCGCCCGGTATGGGCGCGGGGAAGACGACTACCTGAATGCGCCGTTGGATGCAGAACAATACGCGGCTTTGCATCGTGAATTGATCAGCGCTGAAAAAGCGACGGTGCACGAATTCGACAAGGCTGATCTGTTCGACGGGTGCCAACCCATCGAAGAAATCGCAGCCTCCGGCCCGATGAGCATGTCATTCGGCCCGCTGCGCCCGGTCGGCCTGGATGATCCGCGCACCGGTCGGCGTCCTCACGCGGTGGTCCAGTTGCGGCAGGAAAATGTCGAAGGCACTCTGTTTGGACTGGTGGGCTTTCAGACCCGCTTGAAATACCCGGAACAGAAACGGGTCTTCTCGCAGATCCCCGGTCTGGCCAAGGCCGAGTTTGTCCGCTATGGACAACTGCACCGGAATTTCTATCTCGATACGCCCCGCTGCTGTGCCCGCGACTTCAGTCTCAAGGGCCGGCCGGATATTCTGGTCGCGGGCCAGATCACGGGCGTGGAGGGTTACGTTGAATCGATTGCTTCGGGCCTGTACAGCGCCTGGCAACTGGCCGCCCGGGCCCACAATTTGACCCTTCCCAGCCTGCCTCTGGAATCAATGCTCGGCTCGTTGCTGCGCAATTTCCTGTTCGATACCACGACGCCGAGCCTGACCCCGATGAATGCCAACTTCGGCATCCTGCCGGACCTGCCCGAGCGAGTGCGGGGCAAGCGCGACCGCAAGCTGGCCAAGGCCGCGCGGGCGTCGGCTGAACTGACCAACTGGGTGTCGACGCCGGAAGTGCGTGACCTGCTTGCCGCCACCGCGACCTGATGGTACCTTCGGACTGAGCTTTCCCCGACAAGGATGTGCCCAGCGATGGATGGAACGCGGTCGACGGACCCCCTGCATATTTTTCTGGAATATCTGCGCCACGAGCGGGGTATGAGTCCGCGCACCGTCGAGGCCTACGGGCGCGACGTGGGGGTCTTTCTGGATTCTGCCGTCGGGTTCGGCCTGCTGACCAAGCCGCCCGTGCCCGAGCAATGGTCCCAGCTGGATGGCCAACGGGGTTTGATTCGGGGGCACCTGGCCCAACTGCGACGGGATGACCGGCGGTTGACCACCGTGGATCGCCATCTGGCAGCTATCCGGTGTTTCTACGGCTACCTCAAGACCACAGGTGTGGTCGAGCGCATTCCCGGCAACCTGCGCACCGGGCGCGGAGGGCGCGAGCGGCGCCTGCCCAAGGACCTGAATGTGGAGATGGCCGCGCGGCTGATTGAGGCTCCGGACACCGGCACTGTCCGCGGACGCCGCGACCGAGCCATGTTTGAAATGATTTATGGCTTTGGCCTGCGGCTGGCTGAGTTGGTGGGCCTGAGCCTGGGCGATCTGGATTTTCCCTCGGCCCGGCTCAAGGTGATGGGCAAGGGCTCAAAGGAACGCGTCTTGCCCCTGGCCGGCTGCGCGGCCGAGGCCCTGAAGGACCATTTGGGATCCAGCCTGGAACCGGGCCTCTGGCAAGATGTCCTCGATGGCGCGTTGCGGGGCGAAGGCGCCGGGCGGCCGGTATTTGAAGGCCGTCCCGGGCGCCGCATCGCGCCGCGCACGGTGCAGGCAAGAGTCAGTCATTACGCCGGGGAACTGGCGGGAGTGGCCGGGGTATCCCCGCATACGTTGCGGCACAGTTTTGCCACCCACCTGTTGGACGGTGGGGCGGGCATCCGGGTGGTTCAGGAACTGCTCGGTCACCAGAATTTGTCGACGACCCAGATTTACACCCACCTCGGTCGGGGGCGCCTGCGGGCCGCATTTGATGCCGCCCACCCGCGCGCTGACCGCAGTGGTCACAAAAAAAACAAATAGAAGCCGGAGATTTTCATGAAAGTCAGATCAACCACAGTGCTGGCCGTGCTGCGCGATGGCAAGGGTGCCATTGGCAGTGACGGCCAGGTCACCCTGGGCAATACGGCAGTCAAGCACGGCGCCGTCAAAGTGAGGCAGCTGTTCAACGGTCAGGTGCTGGCCGGTTTTGCCGGCGGGGCCGCCGACGCCTTCAGCCTGTTCGAAAAATTCGAAGGCCACCTCGAGCGCTATCGCGGGCACCTGAAACGGGCCACGGTGGAGATGGCTCGCGAGTGGCGCAGCGATAGAATATTGCGCAAGCTCGAAGCGATGATGGTGGTCATGGACAAGGACGACATTTTCGTCGTTTCAGGCAACGGGGACATCATCGAAAGCGACGATAACGTGACGGCCATCGGTTCGGGTGGTCCCTACGCCCTGGCTGCCGGGCGCGCGTTGCTGCAGAACACGGACTTGCCAGCGGTGGAGATCTGCCAAAAAGGTCTGCACATCGCCGGTGAAATCTGCATCTACACCAACACTCACATCACGGTCCTGGAAATCGACAAGAACGGAGGTGAGGGCCTTGAAAATCAAACAGATTGAAAGCGCCAGCATGTGGACCTGCGGTGAAATCGTGGCCATGCTCGACCGATATATCATTGGCCAGAACGACGCCAAGAAATCCGTGGCCATCGCCTTGCGCAACCGCTGGCGGCGCATGCAACTGCCCGACGAGATGCGGCGCGAAGTGGTGCCCAACAACATCATTCTCATCGGACCGACCGGCGTGGGCAAGACCGAGATCGCCCGGCGCCTGTCCCAAATAGCCGACCTGCCCTTCCTGAAGGTCGAAGCCACCAAGTTCACCGAGAAGGGCTACGTGGGCCGCGACGTGGACTCCATGGTGCGCGATCTGGTCGAGAATGCCATTTCCCTGGTGCGGCGCAAAAAAGAAAAGCGCTTCACCGAGGAGATCGACAACGCGGTGGAAGAGAAACTGATCGATACGCTGTTCCCGCCCCTCAGTGGCATGGACAACGAGCCGGAACGCCGGGCCCGGTGGGAACGCAGCCGCGAGAAGATCCGCAAACAATTGAACGAGTCGGTGCTGGACGAAAAAGAAGTCTCGGTGACCACCGAGCAGTCCAAGGTGCCGATCGCGAACATCTTCACTTCGGCGGGCGAAGAATTTGACGCCAGCTTTGGCGACAGTTTGAAGAACATGTTCCCCAAACAGTCGATCGAGAAAAAGATGTCGGTGGCCAAGGCCCGGCGACACCTGCGTGAGCAGGAGGCCGAAAAGCGCCTGGACATGGATCAGATCGTAACTGAAGCCATCGATCTGGTGGAAAACGGCGGCATCATTTTTCTGGACGAAATCGACAAGATCGCCGGCAGCCGTGGTGGCAGCAACGGCCCCGACGTCAGTCGCGAAGGCGTGCAACGCGACCTGTTGCCTATCGTGGAAGGCGCGGGCGTGAGCACCAAGTACGGCCCGGTCAAGACCGACCACGTGCTCTTTCTGGCCGCCGGGGCGTTCCACATGAGCAAACCCAGCGATCTGATTCCCGAACTGCAGGGGCGCTTTCCGATCCGCGTGGAGTTGCAGAGCCTGACCGAAGAGGACTTCGTGAAAATTCTGCGCGATACCGAAGGCAGTCTCATCCGGCAGTACATCGCCCTTTTGGGCGTGGACAGCTGCGCGATCACTTTTACCGACGATGCCATCGACGAAATCGCCCACTTGGCGGCCGAGCTCAATCGTCGCATGGAAAACATCGGGGCCCGCCGGCTGCAGACCATCATGGCCCAGTTGCTGGACGACCTGATGTTCGAGGTGCCCGACGTGACCCAACCTGAATTCACCGTGGACCGGACTTTCGTGAACGAGCGACTGGCGGATATCATCCGGGACGAGGACCTGTCGCGTTACATACTCTAGAGATTGTGGAACATGAACGACCCGACCCGACGCCCCGGCAACCGATTGAGCACCTGGCCCCTGTACCCATTCTTGGTGGGGGCCTTGCCGGCGGTCCATTTTTACGAAGACAATTTTCGGCTGCTGCAGGGCTCGGACCTGGTGCGGCCGATTTTGTTGGCCTTCGGCCTGGTCGCGGTCCTGCTGGTGGCCGGGCGGTTTGTTTGGCGGAGCAGCAGTGCCACCGCTGTTGTCCTGACGCCTCTGCTGATCGTTCTTTTCAAAGGTGCGGACGTGGGGGGCTGGCTCAGTGGCGTGCTACTGGCCGGGACGCTGATCCTGGGCGTGATTCTGCGGCGGCATCCGCCAGCATGGGCAGAGAAGATGTCTCTGCCCCTGAACGCCATGCTCGCCATCCTGTTGGTCTTGCCGTTGATCAATGTCTGGCGGGCGGCCGGACAGGAAAATGCGCCCACACCGAGTGCCTTCTATGAGACTGAAGTGCCGGTGGCTGCTCCGCCGGCCAAAGGTGATCTGCCCGACATCTACTACCTGATGGTCGATGGCCTGGGCCAACCGGCTTTTGTGGAGACCAGCTTTCCGGTGCCCGCCGAAAAGTACAGCCGCCTGTTCAGCAACCGCGGCTTCCAGGTCCTGCGCCACAGCTTCGCCAACTATCCTCAGACTGCGCTTTCCACCGCCGCGACTTTCAATCTCGCCCAGATGGACCATGTGCTCGACATCCCTGATCCGGCCAGCCGGGACCGGCGGGTTTTGGAGCAGGTGGCGGGCGACTCGCGGGCCGTGCGCACGCTGCAAAAATTGG
>CAZLUL010000010.1:0-35103 GCA_964562635.1 uncultured Fibrobacteraceae bacterium
TTCAAGTGGATTCAGTCCACTTACCAAAACGCTGGTTTCGGCAAATATGGCAGGTTTTCTTCCGATTTCCAATTTTCCTATCGTCCGAAACCTAAGAATCTGTAGAAATTTCGCAACTGTTTATATGTTAGCATACATCTCGTCTAGGGCTTTTTGTCGTAAACCAATGTCATTTCGCGATATTTGTCGCTCTCGGGCTGCCGCAGCTTTTCGGTCACCGTCAGGCGGAAGCCGCTGTCGGAGAGGGTATAACGCCGGATGCGGCTCATGGCATCCTGGCCGGTTTTCCACTGCACGATGAGCGTGGAACCGTCCCAATGGGCATTGGCTTTCGCCTCACCGCGCTGGGTCCAGATGGTCATGGTGCGGTTGTCGGTAAAAAGCAGCCGACTGATGTCCAGCCCGTTGGTCACGTTCATCTCGATGCCGTCCTGGAAGATCTCCAGGCGGGAGAGCTCGTTCTCGAGACGCTGGTTTTTCTGCTGATCCTGGGCCGAAGATTGCTGGGCACCGCCGCCGCCTTGACCGCCCCCGTCACGGCCGCCGCCCCCGCGCCCGCCGCCGCCTCGACCGCCACTCATTCCGCCACCGGATTTGCCACCGCCGGATGGCCCACCCTGGGGCCTGGCCGGCTGAATCGGGTCACTCATCTGTTTGTTGAGCGTCCATTTGCCGGTGAAGTTGGGGGTTGTGTCCGCGGCCGATTCTGCCGCAGCCAAAACGCTGGGGCTGAGAACCAGAAGCAGAACCAGAAATCGTTGCAGAGCTGTGCGCATGAGAAATCTCCGTAGTCCGGGTGTTGGGGATAGAGAATCGCGCCAGCCAGGGGGTGGGGTTGAGGCCAGCGCGACGCTCTGTACAAACACCCAACGCGCGAACTTCCCCAAACCAGCGCAAAAAAAACCTCCCGCTTTTCAGGCGGGAGGTTTTGGCCAGATTCGACAAGAACCTGCCAGCTGTCTATTTGCTCTCGGTGGTCTCCAAATCGGCCAGGTTGCCAAACTGGCCACCAGCTTCGGAGTAGTCCGTCTCCATGCCCAGGCGGTGCTTCGCATCCTCCAGGAGGGTGTACAAGACCGGCACGATGATCAGCGTAATGGCCGTCGAGAAGATGATGCCAAAGCCCAGACTGGTCGCCATGGGCACCAGAAACTTGGCCTGCAGGCTCTTTTCCAGCAGCAGAGGCAACAGGCCGGCAAAAGTCGTCACCGAAGTCAGGATAATGGGCCGGAAGCGCCGCAAGCCGGCACTGACCACCGCCTCGCGCAACGATACGCCCATGCGTCGGGCCCGGTTGATGAAGTCGATCATGATCAGCGAATCATTCACCACCACCCCGGTTAACGCGACAATGCCAAACGTGCTGATCAGCGTCAAATCAATGCCCATCAGGACGTGGCCCCAGATGGCGCCCACCAGGCCAAAGGGAATGGCCGACATGACCACCACCGGTTGGGAGTACGACTTGAACTGAATGGCCAGCAGGACATAGATCACGAGCACCGCCAGCATGAAGCCGCGTTTGAGGCTGCCCATGGACTCGGCCCGATCCGCCTGCTCACCTTCCATGGTGTACCGCAGGCCGGGATACTTGGTCAGGATCTCCGGCAGGATCGTCTCGCGCATGACGTTGTTGATTTCTTCGGCATTGGTGACCGCCTGGTCGATATCACCAGTCACCGAAACCACGCGGGTGCGGTTGGCGCGTTCGACACTGGCAAACCCGCGCCCGATCTCGATCTCGGCCACCCGGCCGAAGGGCACTTCGTCACCGGCCGCGGTGCGGATGCGCATGGACTCGATGTCGCCCAGGGAGCGCCGTTCCCCTTCCGGGTAGCGCACCATGACCTTCACCTCGTCGCGTCCGCGCTGGATGCGCATGACTTCGGCCCCGTAGAAGCCGGCCCGAACTTGCCGGGCCATGTCGGCCAGGGTCAGGCCCAGGGTGCGGGCTTCGGGTTTGAGGCGCAGCTTCATCTCCACTTTGCCCTCGCGGAAACTGTCCGAAATGTCAGTCACGCCATTGAAGCCCGCCAGTTGGCTTTTCAGCTCCTGGGCCGCCGCCACCAGGTCATCCGGTTGGGGCGAAGAAAGCTGCACATAAATCGGCTTGCCGCCCTGGAAGAGGTTGGCTGTGAACGACAGGGAGACCGCGCCGGTCACCGGCCCGCACAACTCGCGCCAACGCTTGGCCATGGCCGGGCTGGGAATATTGCGATTTTCAGCTTTGAGCAATTCGGCGTTCACCTCGACCAGGTGCGCCCCACCGGAGCTGCCGCCGGCAATGCGACCGGGGCCGCGTTCGGAAAACGGCATCGAGCCAATGGAAGTGGCCATGTGGCGGATGACCGGGTCGGAGCCTTCCGGGCGACCCTCTTCGAATTCCTGGGCCACCAGTTCCAGGGACTCTTCCAATTGGCGCACGGCCTTCTCGGCGTCCTCGACCGTGGTGCCCTGGGGCAAGGTGAGGGCAGCCACGAGGTTGTCCGCATCGACTTTTGGCATGAACGTGAATTTGATGTGCCCGCCGATGAAGTAGCCCATGGTGATCAGCAACGTGATCGTGGCCAGCGCCAGGACGATGGGGCGGTGGCTCAGGGCGAATTTGAGTGAACGCTGGTAGGGGCCGTTGACGAAATTGTACAACCCGTTCTCGATGCCCTTCTTGAAGCGCCCGTAGCCGCCGGTGTGGCTCTCTTCGCCTTCGGCGGGCAGGGCCTTGATGGTCGACAGATGAGCCGGCAGAATCAGCAATGACTCAATCAGTGAGAAGCCCAGAATCGCGATCACGACCACTGGGATGTTGTACATGAACTTGCCCATGGTGCCGTCGACGAAGGCCAGCGGCAGGAAGGCGGCCACGGTTGTCATCACAGCCAGGGTCACTGGGTTGCCGACTTCCAGCGTGCCCAGGGTGGCGGCTTTCAGCGGGCTGTGCCGTTGCTCGCGCAGGGCGAAGATGTTCTCGCCCACGACAATGGCATCGTCAACCACGATACCGAGCGAGACGATGAAGGCGAACATCGAGATCATGTTCAGCGACACCCCAAACAGCGGGATGGCCCAGAAGGCGCCAAAGAAGCTGATGGCGATGCCCAGGCTGACCCACAGCGCCAGGCGGAACTGCAGCGTCAAGGCCAGCACCAGGAAGACCAGCACCAGTCCCATCAGGCCATTCTTCAGCAGCAGCATCATGCGGCTTTTGTAGATGGCCGAGCGGTCGCTGTAGTAGCTCAGGTCGATGCCGGGCGGCAACTGGCTCTGCATATCCTCGACGTATTCCTTGACCACGTTGGTGACCGTCAACACGCCCTGGTCACCGGTGCGATAGACCTTGACCGATGCGGCGGGCTTGCCGTCCATCTTGAAGCCGACGTCGACGTCCTCGAAGCCGTCGCGCACGGTCGCCACGCGGTCCAACGAGACCTCGGTGCCGTCGGGGGCGGTGATCACGACGATCTTGCTGAACTCGGCGCCGGTGTAGCGCTGGCCCTGGGTGCGCACCAGAATTTCACCAGCCGTCGTCTTGACGCTGCCGCCGGGCAGGTCAAGGCTGTTGGCGCGCACGGCGTTGGCCACCTGCTCCAGAGACAGGCCATAGGCGCGCAGGTCCCGCTCGCTGACCTCGATGGAGATCTCGTAGGGGCGGGTGCCGCCGATCACGACATAGGTGATTTCGCCCATGGCCAGCAGGTCATCGCGCACCTTTTCAGCCATGACTTTCAGGGTGCGTTCGGTGGCGTCACCATAGACCACCACGTCGACCACCTGATTGCGGGCCTCGACCAAAGTCACGATGGGCTTTTCGGTCTCGGCCGGGAACGTGATGATGCGGTCGATCTCGGATTTGATCTCATCGAGGGCTTTGCGCTTGTCGAGGCCGCGCTGCAGCTCGATGGTGACGGTACCGACGCCTTCGACTGCTGCCGAGGTGATCTTCTTGATCCCGTCGACGCCCTGCACTTGTTCTTCGACCCGGACGCAGATGGCCTCTTCGACCTCGGAGGGCGTGGCGCCAAGGTAGGGCACCTGCACCGAGATGATGTCCATTTCCACTTCGGGGAAGACTTCCTGCTTGATGCTCATGGCGCTGAATAAACCGGCCACGATGATGACGACCATCAGCAGGTTGGCTGCCACATGATTGCCGGCAAACCAGCGGATCAGGCCGTTCATTTGTCACCGCCCTTTGGGGCTGCTTCGGGCTTGGGACCCGGGTCTCCCTTGGGTAGTGGGTCGCCCTCGACCCGCACGACCATGTTCTGGGTGACGTACTGCAGATTGCTGGTGCAGATTCTTTCGCCGGGCTGCAGGCCACCGCTGATGACGGCCTGCTCGACGCCGGCGCGCACCACGGTCACTTGCCGGATATCCAGCTCGCCCTTGGCACCAATGACCCACACTTCGTCGCCGGGACGCAAGGCACTGCGCGGCACGACGACCGAGCCGGCCTGGGGCAGGGTCTTGAAGGCGACTTCGACAAACATGCCTTCGATCAGGGCCGGACGGTCACCCTGGCGCTGGTACGGGTCGGGGATTTCCACGACCACCGGCACCTGGCGGCTGCGCGAATCGACGGCCCCACCGAGACGCACGGCGTGGCCGGGCCAGTGATGGTCCGCGCCGGCAAAACGGGCGCTCACATCGACGGGCACGCCGTTGCCGTCGTCGTCATAACCCACGGTGATCCAGGCCACATCTTCGTCCGACACAGTGACAGTGACTTCGGCGATGTCCGTGGCGTAGATCGTGCCAATGGCGGTGCCGGCGCGCAGGTACTGGCCCGCGTCCACGTCGGCGGACAGCACGCGGCCGTCAAAAGGAGCGACGATCTGGCAACGGTCCAGGTTGACCTGGGCCTGGGCCAGGGCGGCCTTGGCGGCGGCGAGGCCGGTTTCGGCCAGCTTCAACTGCGGCTCGTGCATGACCAGGGCGGTGGGCTGCGCGGTGGTGCCATCGCTACTGGTGCCGCCGATGCGGTCCCACTCGCGCTGGCTGACGGTGGCTTCTTCGCTGGCCATGGCCAGGTTGAACTCGGCCAGGGCCACATTCGAACGGGCCGTCTCGTAGGCAAACACGTAGTCGGTGTCGTCAATGCTCAGCAGCACTTCGCCCTGGGCAATAAAGCTGCCGGGCTCGAACGAGGCCGACTTGGTCAGGATCTCGCCGCTGACCTGGGGCACCACGGTGATTGACCGTTTGGCTTTGACCGAACCGAAGCTCGTGATCGTCACCGGGTTCAGGTCCGGCGACACCATAAAGGCTGTCACCACCGGTATGGATGGCGGGGGCATCTTGCGTTCCGGCTTGTTTTTCATCTTGATCAGTGCGCCGGTGGCAGCGATACCAACGACCAGGATCACCACGGCCATTAACAGGTTGCGTAGGGTTCTGGGGCTCACTTTTGGGCTCCTTCTTCAGGGTTAACGGTCGTATTTGAATTCTGGGCGGAGACCGCAGCGGTCTCCCACGGCCCACCGAGGGCCAGGATGAGATTCACGCGGGCTGTGCGTCGCGCGCGCTGGGTGCTCAGGAGTTGGTTTTCGGCCGTGAACAAGCGGCGCTGGGATTCCAGGGTGATCAAAAGGCTGTCCAATCCGCGGCGGTAGCGGTCCTGGGCCAGGTCCACCGAGCGGCGGGCCTGTTCGGCCGAATCGGCCAGGAAGTTCTCCTGGGCGGCCTGGTAGATATCCTGGTCCAACGCATTTTCCACTTCACCAAAGGCGACCAGCACGGCCTTGCGATAGCCCGCGGTGGCCTGCTCGGCCCGGGCCTCGGCGGCTTTGATCTGGGCCTGGGTGGCGCCGCGATTGATCAGCGGCATGAAGATATTGCCGGCCAGGTTCCACACGCCCGTGGGGCTGGTGAACAACTCGGAAAATTCGCGCGACTTTGTACCGGCCGAAGCGGTCAGGCTCAGGCGCGGGTAAAGCGCACTCTTGGCTTCGCCGATGCGGGCCACGGAAGAATGCAGCCGCAGCTCGGCAGCCTGCAGGTCAGGACGGCGTTCCAACAGTTGGGAAGGCAAGCCCGCCGGCACGGCGGCCAACGGTTCGGGCATGATCTCGGTTTCGAGAAAACCACCGGCGTTGTCCAAATCACTGGCCAGGATGTCACCGGCCGGATAGCGCCCGACCAGTATTTCCAGGCGGCGTTTGGCTTCGCCCAGTTGCTGTTTGAACAGGGGACCCGTGGCTTGGGCCGAGGCCAGATTCTGGCTGGCCAGATGCACATCCAACGGCGAGACCAGGCCGCGCTGGTAACGTTCGCGCACCGTGGTCAGATTTTGCTGAAAGTTGGCGACCGTGCGGTCGGCCAGGGCGACCTGCAGGTGCAGTTCGCGGATCTGCAACCAGGTGCGCACCACGTCGGCGATCAGGCTCTGGGCCACCGCGCGCCGGTCCTGCTCGCTGGCCATGAGCGTGGCCAGGGCCGCTTCCTTGCCGCGGCTCAGTCGGCCCCACAGATCAACTTCATAGCGCATGGTGGCGCTGACATCGTACTGGTTGACGTAGGGTGAAAAGGGCCCGAAGACGAATTGGTCCGCCGTCTTGGTGCGGGTGCCGGTGCCGCCGATTTCAACACTGGGCCACAACGCAGACTGGGCTCCGCCGTAAAGGGCCCGGGCCTCAAGCACGCGCCCGACGGCGGCCGCCAGGTCGTTGTTGTAGACCAGCGCATCGGTCACGAGCGTATCGAGAGTCGTGTCGCCAAATTCTCGCCACCATTGCCAGTTGCTGCCCGCCGCGCCGTCAGGCAGGGCTTCGGCCATGGTGGGCCCGGGTGCCGCCGCCATTTTGGTCGTTTGCCGGGCAGCGGCCTGCTGGTTCCATTGTTCGGGCACGGCCGTGTTCTGGTCCGGCCGCACGTAGTCAGGGCCTACTGCACAACCGGTCAACAGGACTGTCAATGTCAGCAGGAGTATAATTCTGCGGAACATCAATTCTCCTCCGGATACAGACCGTCGATGGCGGCGGTCGAGAAGCGGGTGATGTGGTCAGTGGTCAGACGCACATAATCGTCCTGGTCGAGGGCCAGGGCGGGAAAGGCCTTGAGCATGATCTCGCGGGCTTCGGGCACACCCTCGCAGCTTTCGCATTTGATGCGGCGCAGGATGAAGTGGTGGACCTGGGCAATGATGCTGGCAATGACCCAGCTCAGGTCATCGGGTGTCAGGTTGGGGCGCGCGGCCGTCAGGGCTCGGCTGATGGCGGCAAACACCGGGGCGACCATCTGTTTGAAAAACTGGACGTGGGTGCCGCCCTGGCCACCGTGCATCTCGCGGGTCATCATGGTCAGGAAGCTGTTGGACAGCGCCCCGTCGAGGTACTCGCCGACGAGCACTCGGATCACCTGATCAACCTGGGGTTGGCCCTGGGTTTGGTCGAGCAGGTCCTGCAGTCCGTTCAGGGTCCGGTCGCGCTGGATGCTGAAGCGGCGGATGATGACCTCCTGGAAGAGGTTCTCCTTACCCTGGAAGTGGTAGTTCACCGCCGCGACATTGGCGCCAGCAGCGGCCGCCAATTCCCGCACAGAGACCTCCGCAAAACCCTTGGCCGCGAACAGCTCTTCGGCGGCGTCGAGCAGGCGTTCCTTGGGTTGCTGGTCGGTGGATTTTGTGTTGGGTTCGACCAATGGGTCTTCCAATCTGTTGTGTTGGTGAGGGTTGAGGTAAAACAGGTGCTTGGAACTGCTGATTTAAACGCAAATATTAAACAAGTGTTTGAATCTTGTCAAGGTGTGGGGTGTTTTTGGGTTGCGATGGGGTATAAATAGAGTTATACTAAAAGTATGAAAACAGCGATCAGCATACCAGACCCCCTGTTTGCGGCCGCAGAGATAGCGGCCCACAAAATGGGCGTTTCTCGCAGTCATTTGTTCCAACTGGCCCTCGCTGACTATTTGCGTCGGCAGGGGCATGTGGCCATTACCGAGGCGCTTGACAGTGTGTATGGCAAGCCCGGGGTATCGTCCGGGCTGGACCCAGCGTTGGCGTGGTTGCAGGGAGCTTCTCTAGTGCAGGATCAGGAGGGTGAAGATTGGTGACAGGAGCCAGGAGGTTGCGCCGCGGCAGCATCTGTTGGGCGAGCCTCCCGTCGCCGAAGGGCTCTGAGCCTGGCTATCGCCGGCCGGTTCTGGTCATCTCTTCTGACGCTTTCAACGCCAGCCGGATTCAGACCGTCATCGTGGTAGCCATCACTTCCAATCTGAATCTGGCCTTGGCACCTGGGAATGTCTCGCTGACCAGAGCAGCCAGTGGGTTGCCACGGGAATCGGTGATTGTTGTATCCCAAGTGCTTACTCTTGGCCGGGATTGTTTGGACGAACAAGTGACGGAATTGGCGGCAGAAATAATGGACGAGGTCGACAGAGGGTTGTCGCTGGTGATTGACTTGACCTTGCAATTTTGATATTGAGTGCGGAAACCCCGCAACGTCGCGGGGTTTCCGCACCTCACATCAAACCCGATTTATTCCAGCTGGAAGAGCACAATCCGATTTAAACCGGGACAGCAGAGAAGGAATACCACAGATGCCCGATGAATTGCATTCCCACGAGGTCCAGTGCCCCTATTGCTGGGAATCCTTCGAACTGGTCGTCGATGGTTCGGTGCCGCAGCAGGAGTACATCGAAGACTGCGAGGTGTGCTGCCGGCCCATTGTTTTTCTGGTGACGGTGGCGGGACCCGCTGGTGATATTAATGTAGTGGCCAACCGTGAAGACGACTGACGTCCGCAAAATCATTCAGGACAGGATTCGAGTATGCCCACAGCTGCCCAACGTTACTTCAGTCCGGCTCTCTTCAAATTCATGCGCGACCTCAAGGCCAACAACGACCGTGAGTGGTTCAACGAGAACAAGCACCGCTATATCAAAGACCTGAAAGATCCCGCCCTGGCTTTCATTCTCGAATTTGGTCAGCACCTCGATCGCATCAGCCCGCACTTTCGGGCCGACCCGCGCGGCAATGGCGGTTCGTTGTTCCGCATTTATAGGGACGTGCGCTTTGCCAAAGACAAAAGCCCCTACAAGACCCACACCGGAATCTACTTCAAGCATCTGGCGGGCAAAGACGCCCACACGCCGGGCTTTTACCTGAACCTGCAGCCTGGTCACAACTGGGTCGGTCTGGGCATCTGGCGGCCAGATAGCCCGACGATCAAGATGCTGCGGGAATACGTGGCGGCCCATCCGGACAAGTGGCGCAAGGCCGTGGAAAACAAGGCTTTCACCGGGAAGTTCACCTTGGCTGGAGCGCGCTTGAAGCGGCCGCCCAAGGGGTATGACGCCGAGCACCCGATGATTGAAGTGTTGAAGATGAAGGACTTCATTGCCGTGGCGCCGCTGACCCAAAAACAAGTGACGGGAAAAGACTTCATGAAGGAATTCAGCGGGGTGTGTAAGGCCGGGTCGTCACTGGTCAAGTTTGTGTGTGAAGCGATCAACCAACCTTTTTAGCTTCCTTCTCCATTACCAAAACTGGTCCACTACCAAAAAACTACCCCCGGCAGCCAAAGGCCACCGGGGGTAAAACCGCGTTCTCCGTGTTCCGGCTTGCGCCGGGCCATAACGCGATAAGCTGACGATACGTGGTCTTACTTGACCAGCATCATCTGACGGACCTGCACAACTTCCTTGCCGATCCGCAGACGGGCAAAGTAGGCGCCACTGGCCAGGTTCTGGCCGGCGTCGTTCTTGCCGTCGAATTCGAACTTGTACTCGTTGGCGCTCAGGGCGTCCTGGACCAGGGTCCGGACTTTCTGACCACGGATGTTGTACACGTTCAGCTGGACCAGGTTGTCGCGGTTGACGACGAACTTGATCTCGGTCATCGGGTTGAACGGGTTCGGAGCCACGGAACGGAAACCACCGGCCACCTGGATGGCGGGGGTATCGTCCACGGCCGAAAGACCGGTCTGGATGATCTGGGCGTCAGAGCTGGGGATCAGGTGGTATTCGCCACCAGCAAACGTCATGTAGCTTTCGATCGTCAGCACGTCACCGATGGTGCCCTCGTAGGCCAGGGCGGTAATCGGGTCGATGACCAGACTGTCGGCACGGGAGGAATTGCTGGAGACAATGTACTCACCAAAGCCGAGGGTATCGAGCACGGCCGCGGGGAAGGTCTTGACCCAGACGCTTTCCCACTTCTCGCCGCGGATGCCGTTGCCGTCGAGCAGGCTGTTGTCAGCCAGTTCGCCGGTGGACAGCACGACAGCTTCGGGCAAGGCAGCGCCGAAGCCGACCAGGTTCACCGCGTCGGCGTTCAGGGGAGTCATTTCGGTCAGACCGAAGAACTCAGCCACTTGACCACTGATCTCAATCTCATCACCGCGGAAGTACTCGTAGGTACCGGTGCCTTCATAGACCAGGACGCCACCAAAGCCGTAGCTGTTGGTGACAATGTCTTTGGCCATTTCCTGCATCACGAAGCGGCTGGCAGCGCCAGTCTCAACGCCTGTACCGGCTGTGACAACGCCATGGACGTTGACGAAGCGGCCCTCCAGGGGGCTGTCCTGGTCGGAACTGTCCGGGTGCGCATAGTTGATGGCGTAGAGGGTCGTGAAACCCACAGCCGCACTGAAGAAGCCGGTCGGGGCATCACCAGGCGTGGTCACGGTCTGAGCGCCGTCATCGGTGGCTTCGAGATAGAAGTCAACCTGTGTGCCGGAGTGGCCACCGGGAATGGTGCCGCTATAGGTGTCGCCACCGGTGTTACTCATCGCCACGGACGAGAACGCACCCTGGGTGGTTCCGTCGCTGTCGGTGTAGTACAGGTTGGCAGACGTGATAGCGCTGTTATCGGTGATCGTCGCGGTGATCGTCAGGGGATCAGCAGCTTCGATGACCCAGTTGGGCGAGTTGACGTCGGCAATCACCGGCACGGTGTCGCCACCGGGGTTCTCGACCAGGTCAGCCTGGAAGCGGGGCTTCATTTCCAACAGGCCGTTGAAGTTGACCAAGGGGCCGGAGACTGAGTAGAGGTCGCCAACTTCGATGGCACTCAGGTCGGCACCGGTGTCACTGTCAACGAAAACCAACAGGGTGTCGGTGCCCGTGGAGATTTCGAAACTGTCACTGCCACCATTGATGTCGGTCGTGGCGATGGTGCCGATAACCTCAACCAGGGCGCCCACGTCTTCGTAGGACAGGTCCCCGATAGGAATGGTGGTGGCCACAACTGGAGGTCCGGCGCTCAGGAAAATCGCGCTGGAGTTCTCGATATTGATTTCGCCACCGAAGGCACCAACGGTACCGGACAACTCGATGACATCACCGAGATCGAACGGGCCGGCAGCGCCGTTGAAAAAGTTGATGCCGCCAGTGGCACCCTGGATGTACCAGGTACCACTGTTGTAGGTACCCTTCTGGACGTAAACCGCACCGGTGACCGTTACGGCCTGGCCGGCAAACGGGCTGGCAGGCGCGCCCGTGATCGCATCATAAACCTGGATTTCATCAATGGTCTGGGCCATAGCCGCGCCACTAATGACAACAAGGCACGTAATAAGTGCCATGCCAAAAAGATGCTTTTTCATCTTCTCGGCCTCCTTCACGCAGGGGTGATTTGGTGTCAGCACTCTTGCAAGCGCCTTCGGATTGCAAATCGTCTCAAATTCTGTCGTCGGATCTTTTCCCGGTCATGCTTTTCTCATCACACGAGATCTCGTTGTCAAGCGAATGGACTTCGAGTGGAAGTAAGCAATCAACTGCGAGGCGAATAAATCGGGTTTGAACTCTTCTCCCCAAACTTCATCCCGCTTTGGGCCATCCCACATTGGACGAGTCAAAAAGTCGGGATGGGTCGGTCCCCCGATTCGGGTATGGCCACCCGCTATAGGTGCCCATATCCATTGCCTCAGCGTCCCTTTTGCAGTCCGGGCCAACGGCCTGCGAAGGGAGCGGAATCATAGCATATCTGTCCGGGAAAAGGAACCGGCAAAGGTCAATAATTTGTTAAATACTCACTATTAAGGGCGATATTTGAGGATTGTTTGTCCTGTCATTTGATTTGGTTGTTCAATATCCAACAGGTCCAGAATCGTCGGAGCGATGTCAGAAAGTCCGTAATTTCCGTCTTTCAAGACGTTTGCCTGCCCCTTGAATTTTTGTGCGGCCACCACCAGAGGCACTTTTTGCAGGGAATGTTGGGTCAAAACGGACCCGTCGGCGCCCAGCATTTCATCGCAGTTTCCGTGGTCGGCGGTGACCAACCAGACAGTGCCGTGGTCCAGGCTGGGGGGCATGATCTCCGCCAGCAGCCGGTCCAGGGTCTGGAAAGCTGCGACGGCGGCGTCATACACACCGGTGTGGCCGACCATGTCGCCATTGGCGAAATTCACGATGACGACGTCAAATTCGGTGCCCTGGCAAGCTTCATTTACGATAGCGGCCACCTCGGGCGCGCTCATTTCCGGCTGCAGATCGTAAGTGGCGACCTTCGGTGAGGCGACCATTCGGCGGTCTTCGCCCGGGAAGGGTTCTTCGCGACCGCCGTTGAAGAAGTACGTCACGTGGGCGTATTTTTCGGTCTCGGCGGTGCGCAGGTTTGTCAGCCCCTGGGTGGCCAGTACCTCGGCCAGGCCGTTTTGCGGGCGTTCGGGCTGGAACACCGACGGCAGGTCCATTTTTTCGTCGTAGGGCGTCATGGTCAGGTAGTTGACCGCCGGGCGTCCGCTGACATCGAAGCCGTCGAAGCCATCCTGCTTGAAGGCCCAGGTCAACTCGCGGGCCCGGTCGGCGCGGAAATTCCAGAAAAAGACACTGTCGCCGTCATCGATGGTGGCCACCGGTTGGCCATCGGGGCCGGTCATCAGGGTGGGTTCGACAAATTCATCGGTGATGCCGGCGGCGTAGGAGGCGGCGATGGCCGCGACCGGGTCGGTGGCCGTGGCGCCTTTTTCGTCGACCGTGCCGTTGACCAGGAGATTCCAGGCACGCTGCACGCGATCCCACCGCTTGTCCCGATCCATGGCCCAGTAGCGGCCGCAGACACTGGCGATCTGACCGGCGCTAAAATCTTCCATCGCCGCGACCACATCGGCCACGTAACCGTCACCACTGCGCGGGTCGGTATCGCGCCCATCGAGGAAGGCGTGCACGTATATCTCTTTCACACCGGCATCGTGGGCGGCGGCGATGATGTCCTTGAGGTGGTCAGTATGCGAATGCACACCACCGGGCGAGACGAGGCCCAACAGATGCAGGCGGCCGGTGCCGGCGAGGGCCCGATCGATGAATTCTGTCCAAGGCGCGCGAGTCTGAAACTCGCCGTCGATCAAAGATTCGCTGATGCGCACCAGTTCCTGGTTCATGACCCGTCCCGCCCCAATGGTCAGGTGGCCGACCTCGCTGTTGCCCATCTGGCCCTCGGGCAGACCGACGTGCAGGCCGCTGGCGTCCAGGGTGGTGAAGGGGTAGTCGGCAAAGAGCGAGTTGTAATAGGCCGGGTTGGCGCCGATGACGGCGTTGCCCACTTCGCTGCCGGGACCACTGCGGTATCCGACGCCATCGAGGATGCAGAGCACAACTTTGGGGTGGCCGTTGGTCTTGTCGGTCATGGTTTGCCTTCTGTTATTCGGGTTGTTTGAGGGCGCCGGCGGGCAGGACCCACAATTCGACTTCGCCCAGAGCCATCAGCACCAGATCGCCGACAAGATAGCGGTCCGCCTCGGGGTCCGCTTCCTGATCGGCTTCATTTCGGGTCAGCAAGACCGCGCCGGCCTGCAGGACGGCCCGCGACACCTCACGGCCATCGGCCATAAATTGGGTCACGCGCAGTTTCCCCCGGCGCACAATATGGTCGCGGGGGGTATCCGGATGCAACAACTGATCGGCCGCCAGGGGCACCAGTTCGCGCTCCTTGGCCAGGCGATCCATCAGGCCGGGGTGGGTTGCAAACAAGTGCGTGTCCCGCCGGATGACAAGTTGATTGCTGGACTTGTTGCTGGACTTGTTGCTGGACTGATCGCTGGACTGATCGCTGGGCTGGTCGCTGGATTTGTCGATCACTGGTCACGCTCCTCAAGGTATTCCAGAATCCGGCTGCCGGGCAGTTGGCGGCTGCTGGCGCCGACCCGGATGTAGAACAATTCTTCATCGCCCTTTTTCAGGAACACGGGTTCGGCGCAGCGGTCGCAGTTGACCAGGAAGACACGTTGGTCACCGACGGTGTGGAAGTCGGCGTGGATCCAGCCGGCGAACTGCAGGCCGATGTGCTGCTGGATGAGATTGTCGAAGTGCAGAATGAATTTGTCTTCGTTGGGAAAACCATCCTGCTCGAGGCCGAGCACCTGGCCGTCGTCGTCCACGCCAATCAGCAGGAAACCACCGGCGGTATTGAGGTACCCCACAACCGATTTCAGCCAGGCGATCTCGATTTCCTTGCCGGCCTTTTTGGCGTGCAGGTTCCAGCGCAAGGTCGACTTGAACTCGAGCTGCACCGACTCGCCTTCGCTGATCAAGGCCAGCATTTCGGCCTCATTGGTGGGCACCGGGTGCCGGCGGCGGGCGATGCGGCGCCACTTGTTGCGGTATTCGAAGGCCAGCACGACCACCGCCAGGGTTGCCAGGGCCAGGACCACGGCAAATAGCAGGGTCACGCGTCCGGTCACCGTTTTGAGGCGGCGATTGAGATCGCTGGCCGGAGCGATGAGAAACAGCTCGCCCGGATCGGTGCCCGGCACGCTTTCGTAGCATGAGGCCCACCAGGTCTGTTCGTTGGCCTGGAAGGAAAAGGCCTCTTCGTAGGGCTGTTCGCGCTGGCCCCACTCCAGCAGGGCGTTGCCGATGACCGTATGTTCGGGCAAGTCGCTGACCAGCAAGTCGCCACTGTTGGTGGTGTCCAGTGAGCCACCTGAGGCGGGCGACAGCCAAGCCACTTCGCCGCCGGTGAAGCGGCGCACGAGGATGCCGTTTTCGGTGATGGGCGCCGTGGCTGTGAAACGATCCAGATTGCTCTTGAGCAGGCCCACCGCCAGCACGGTGCCGTCATCGGTCGCATGGCCAATCAGCAACCCACGCTGGTCCAGGCCGGGCAGGCTGCGGTAGTCCGACCAGACAACCGGATCATTGGGCTGGGCCTGGCTGGCGCTTTCGTACCAGGCCGAATGGCGGGGATCCGCTTCGGTGGCCGAGGGGCCAGGTTGGTGCCATTTGTCGCCCTGGCGGACCAGGCGGGTGATCGCACCCTCCGGCGGGATGATGTAGGCGCCGGCAATCTGGGGTGTGGCAGACAGCAACGGCTCAAGCAGCGGAGCCACGCTCTCGGGCCGGGCCGGGTCCAGCAGGCCGGAACGCCACCAGCCCTCCATGGCGGCCAGATCGTCGTTCACCGGCTGCAGGTAGTAGCGGAACTGGTTGCTGGTGGCGGTCAGTCTCTGATCCAGGATGCCGGCATAGACCGATCTCTGAACCTGAAACTCCTTGATGGTGATCCAGGCGGCGGCCGCGACCCCGACGATGATCAAGACGGCCACGGCCGTAACCAGGGGGCGCGTTTTGGGCTTGGGGCGAGCCGGATTCGGCAGTTCAGTACTCAAGAGAGTCTCCGGACGGTGGGAAACAGCGACATGAAGTTCGGCTCAAAAATACCGCAAAGGCCGGTCGGCCACAACCGGGGATGCTGGCGCATTGACACATCCCCGGAACCGGAGCTAGATTGACGGCGGAGGTTTGACAATGACTGGAATATCCAGACGCACCGTTTTGATGGCCATGATCGCCCTGCTGATGGCCGTGCCGGCCCTGAGCCAGGATTTTATGTGGCCCAAGGTTCTCATCGGCAAGAACGGCGAGGTCCAGGTCTACCAGCCCCAGATCGAGTCTTTTGCCGGCAAACACCTGGAAGCCCGGGCGGCCGTATCGGTCAAGGCCAATGGCGAAGAGGGTCTGGTATTTGGTGCTGTGTGGCTCAGCTGCGACCTGTCCACCGATCACGAAGCCGGCACCGCGACCCTCGAACGGGTCGTTGTCACGGCGGCCAAGTTTCCCGACGTGGAAGAGGCCAAAGTCGAAGAATTCAGCCGTTACCTGGAGCAGGAAATTCCCCAGTGGGATCTGGTGATCTCATTGGAACGCCTGACCGCCTCCCTCGATGGAGTCGCCAGCATCAGTGGCCAGGACGACAATTTCAAGAATGACCCGCCGGTGATTCACGTCCGGACCGGGCCCGCGGTGCTGGTGCTGATTGATGGCGATCCCATCCTGGCGGACCTCGAGGGGTTTGACCTGCAGTACGTGGCCAATTCGGTGTTCTTCATCGTCAAGGACCAGAAGGCCGGCGCCTATTTTCTGCGCGGTTCCGGTCTCTGGTTCACCAGCGATGACTTGGGCGGAACCTGGGTGGTGACCGATGAGCTGTCCTCTGAGCTGCGCAAGGTGTCGCAGAAAATCGACGAAGAGGAGAAAGCCCAGGCCGAGGCGCAGAAGGCCGATGCCGACAACCTGGAGTTGAACAAGGACAGCGACGAACCGGCCCCGGAAATCATCCTGAGCACGGTGCCGGCCGAGTTGATCATCACGGTGGGCGAGCCGGATTTTGCCCCGATCGAGGGCACCCAGTTGCTCTACTTGAGCAATACCGAGAATGATGTGCTGATGGACATTGCGAGCCAGGACTATCTCGTGCTGGTTTCCGGCCGCTGGTACCGTTCGAAATCCCTGACGGATGGCCCGTGGCAATATGTGGATCACGCCGATCTGCCAGCTGACCTGGCGTCCATCCCGGCGGATTCGGAGATGGGCAGGGTGCTCGCCAGTGTGGCCGGTACCCAGGAATCCCAGGAGGCGCTGCTCGGAACCCAGATTCCCCAGACAGCCGAAGTGGACCGCAAAACGGCCACCTGTGAGGTCACCTATGACGGTGACCCGCAATTCGAGAAGTGCGGCGATGATGTGGCCTATGCCATCAATACCGACAAATCGGTGCTGCTGATCGACAAGAAATACTACTGCGTGGATTCGGCGGTCTGGTTTGTTGCCGATGGCCCGCAAGGGCCCTGGGCGGTGGCGACCGAGGTGCCCGCCGTGGTGCAGGATCTGCCAGCGGACTGCCCGGTCTACAACGTCAAATACGTCTATATCTACGAGACCACACCTGAGGTGGTTTACGTGGGTTACACCTCCGGTTATTACGGCTACTACCCCTATGGCCCCTGTGTCGTCTACGGCACCGGTTGGTACTACCGGCCCTGGTATGGTCACTACTATTACCCGCGGCCGGTGACTTATGGCTATGGCGTGCACTACAACCCCTGGACCGGGTGGGGCTTCACCTATGGCATGAGTTACGGGTGGCTGCACGTCGGCGTCAGTTGGGGGCATCCCTACCATGGTTGCTGGGGAGCCGGCGGTTACCGATATGGTTACCGGCACGGCTATTGGCGCGGTTACAACCACGGCTACAACCACGGCTACCAGAACGGCGCGCGGGCCGGATATCGGGCGGGATACCGGGCCGGCGAACGTCAGCCCAACGACAATGCCTACCGGGGACGCGAGGATGGGGTCAAGCGCACCGGTGATGTGGGCAAGCAGACCCGGCAACGGCCCGGCACCACGGACCAGAAGAACAATGTGTATTCCGATCGCAAGGGTGATGTGTACCGCGACAAGGATGGGCAGTGGGAAAAACGGGACAACGGCGAGTGGAGTGGTGAGCGGGACAAGAGCCGCGATGAAGCCAAGCCGCAGGATCGGCAGGAGCGCGACAAGAGCCGCGATCAGGCCGAGCGCCAGGACCGGCAGGAGCGCGACAAGAGTCGCGATCAGGCCAAGCGCCAGGAGCGTTCACAGCGCGATCGGCAGCAATTGGAGCGCGACCGCAACTCCCGTCAACGGGGCAATGATCGGCAGCGGCAGGCGCCACAGCGCAGCGCACCGCGTGGCGGTCGTGGTGGTCGTGGTGGTCGTCGCTGATCTCTTGAGATCAGGTCAGTGAAAGAGGAGCCCGCCTGGGCTCCTCTTTTGTTGAGCCGGTCCGCATTTTTGCCCCGGCGACACATATTGCCGCAGCTGCCGTAGTCCCTGACATCCTGACCGTGGTCTGGCCGTCCCTCGTTGGCCATGTTAGGTTGGTCGGGCGGCATTCGTCATCATGGCGATACCGCGCTTCAATTGTCGAATACTTGCAAAGGAACGCAGATGTCCCACCGGAACACCAACCCCTTTTCCAGCCTGATGAGAACCGTGGCGCAGGTTGAACCCAACGAAGTCAAAGCTGTCTGGCTCTCCTTCTTCTTTGTCTTCACGCTGATGGCCGCCTACTACATCCTGCGCCCGATTCGCGATGCGATGTCGAGCGACTGGACCGACGCCGAACTCAGCACACTTTTTACGGCGACCTTCGTTTTCAGCGTGATCGTGACTGCCTTGTACGGGGCGGCCTGCGCGCGGGTGCAGCTGAGTCGCCTCTTGCCTGGTGTCTATGGCCTGTTTTCCCTGTCGTTCTTTGGCTTTTTCGTGGCCTTCCGGGCCCTGCCCGAGGCACCCATGATGGGCAAGGCCTTCTACGTCTGGATCAGCGTCTTCAGTCTGTTCCAGGTTTCGGTTTTCTGGACCCTGATGGCCGATATTTTCACCAAAAAGCAGGCACCGCGGCTGTTCGGCTTCATTGCCGCCGGCAGCAGCATTGGCGCCATCGCCGGACCGGCGCTGGCCCTGTTGCTGGTCGCACCGCTGGGCAAATCGAACCTCGTGCTGATATCGGCAGTGTTGTTGCTGGTGCCGATTCCGGTGATTGGATATTTGGAAAAATTGAAACAGGGGGAGTTGCAATCCGGCGACGGCGCGCAGGCCCAGGACTATGGCCGCAAGCTGGGTGGCAATCCTTTTGCCGGCTTCCGCGACTTCGTCAGCAATCCCTATCTGCTGGGAATAGGACTGTTTCTATTCCTCTATACGGTGATCAGCACCTTTGTGTACTTCGAG
This sequence comes from uncultured Fibrobacteraceae bacterium, assembly GCA_964562635.1. GTDB lineage: Bacteria > Krumholzibacteriota > Krumholzibacteriia > LZORAL124-64-63 > LZORAL124-64-63 > JAGRNP01. The sequence continues at coordinate 18,931 of CAZLUL010000010.1, forward strand.
CTGAAAAACCTGATGACCGACCTGGATTCCGCGACCCGAACCCAGATCTGGTCGGGCATGGACCTGGCCGTCAATACGCTTTCGATTGGCACCGCCTTCTTTGTGACCGGCCGCTTGAACACCCGCTTCGGGTTGGCCTGGACCCTGGCCCTGGTCCCCTTGATCATCGTGGTGGGGTTGCTGGTTGTGGCTTTGGCACCGATGCTGTGGGTCGTTGTCGCCATGCAGTGCGTGCGGCGGGCCGGAAATTATTCCATCACCCGGCCGGGCCGCGAGATGCTCTTTACGGTGGTTGATCGGGAAACCCGGTTCAAGGCCAAGAGCGTGATCGACAATGTGGTTTACCGGGGTGGAGATGTGATTTCGGCCTGGGCCTTCACCGGATTGTCGCAGGGGTTGGGCCTGGGGTTGGGTGCGCTGGCACTGATCGGCGCCGCCATTGCCGCCTTGTGGGCACTGGTGGGTCGCTATCTCGGGCGCAGGTATGATGGAATGCAGAGTGACTAGAAAAACAACTTGAACGGGGAGTGCTATAGAGATGAAGAACGTGAAAATCTTGAATTTGCTGGTGGTGGCCATTGTCGTGTCTGTTGGGCAGATGGCCGTTGCCGCGCCAGAACAAGACGTGCAGGAGGGCCAGAAAGCCATTCTGGTCACCGGCGCCAGCAGCGGCATCGGTCTGAAAATCACCGAATATCTGGCGGCCGCGGGACACTTCGTCTACGCCGGCGCGCGCAAAGAGAAAGACCTTGCTGCCCTCAACGAAATCCCCAACGTGCAGTCCATCCGGTTGGATGTGACGGTCCAGTCCGAAATCGACGCGGCCGTGGCTCATATCACCGCCGAGGGCCGGGGTTTGTACGGCCTGGTCAACAACGCCGGCGTGGCCATCGTGGGCCCGATGGTGGAGACCACCGAGGACGATTTCCACTTCCAGATGAACGTCAATGTCTATGGCCCTTTCCGGGTGACCAAGGCATTCAGTCCGTTGATTGTCGCTTCGCAGGGACGGATCACGACCATCGGGTCGATCGCCGGTACGCTTTCACCGGCCAACCTGGGTGCTTACAGCATGACGAAGCACGCCATGGAGGCTTTCACCGATGCCTTGGCGGCGGAAATGGAACCGCAGGGCGTAGTGGTGAACATCGTCGAGCCGGGGAACTACAAATCGAAAATTTCGTCGAGCGCCTTCACTCGCATGGTGACCGAAAAGGTGGCAGCGGGCGAGGAGTTGACCGAAGGCCAGAAAGCGATGGAAGCCCGCGGCGCCAATGACCGTTCCCAGTTCAAGGATCCGAACGAAGTGGCGGACGCTGTCATGCTGGCCCTGTTCGACGAAGATTCGAAATTGCGCTACATGGTGGTGCCAAATCCGGGCGAAGCGGCCTACACCATCGGCAAGGCGGTCGAGGAGCTGGTGCAGTTGAACGAAGGCCAGCAATTCTCCTACGACCGTGAGGGCCTGATCAAGCTGCTGGATGCGGCGCTGGCGCCTGAAGGGGAGTAGGCATCTTGAGTCACTTGCCAGTCTTTCCGTTGTCTGAATACTATCTGTTTCCGGGGGCAGCGGCGCCGTTGCACATCTTTGAAACCCGGTATCGCCAGATGATGGACGATTTGATGGACGGTCCGGGTCGCCTGGTGATGGTGCCGCTGGCGACCGAACCGGTCCCGGGTGACAACGGCCCGGTGTTGCCGGAAATGGGCACCCTGGCCGAGGTGATGCAGCACGAAAAAATGGAGGATGGGCGCTGGATGGTCCTGTTGTTGGCTCTGGATCGCGTCGCGATCACCGAAGTGCCCAGCGAGAGGTTGTACCGCCGGGTGAAGGCCGAGTTGTTGCCGGAGCCGGAAATCGCCAGCGCCGAGGGGATGACCCTGGACCTGCGCTTGATCGAGGCGCTGCGTGAGCGGGCATCCGGCGACTGGGACGCTCCCTTGAATGCCACGACAGGGCGCCTGGCTGACGTGTTGCTGCACTCGCTGCCCCTGGAACTGGCCGCAAAGGATCAGGCCTATAACGAGCGGGATCCCATCGCCCGGGCTGGTCTGGCTTTGGCCTGGCACAGGACCATGAGCCTGGACGCCGAGGATGCCGGAGCCTCCTGACATTAGCCGTGATTTGATCGAAAAAAAGGGAGCCCATCTGGGCTCCCTTTTTGTTGAACAGCGGCCGGGGTTTTTACGAACCACTGACCTCTTGCGCTTCCAGCGTGCGCGGCGCGGCATCTTTGCAATACCGCTCCAGCCACGTGTCGGTTTCCCACAACAAATGCATGATCGACTCACGCGCCCGGTAGCCATGGGACTCATGCGGCAACATCACCAGCCGCGCCGTGGCGCCATGACCCTTCAACGCGCCATACATGCGCTCACTCTGCATCGGGAAAGTGCCCGAGTTGTTGTCGGCCTGGCCGTGCACCAGCAGAATAGGCTCGTTGATTTTGTCGGCGTGCATGAAGGGGCTCATCTTGAAGTAGATCTCAGGCGCTTCCCACAGCGTGCGTTCTTCGGACTGGAAGCCGAAGGGCGTCAGGGTGCGGTTGTAGGCGCCACTGCGCGGCAGGCCCAGCCGGAACAGGTCCGAATGGGCCAGCAGGTTGGCGGTCATGAAAGCCCCGTAGCTGTGCCCACCGATGGCGATGCGGTCGCGATCGACCACGCCGCGGTCGACCACCACATCGATGGCGGCCTGGGCACTGGCGACCAGTTGTTCGATGAATGTGTCGTTGGACTCCACTTCACCCTCGCCGATGATCGGCATGGTCGGATCGTCAAAAACGGCGTACCCGCGGGTCAGGTACAGCATGGGCGAACCCCACCACACACGCGTGAAGCGGTAGGGCGAATCGGTGACTTGGCCAGCGTCCTTCTTGCTCTTGAATTCGGTGGGGTAGGCCCACATCAGGCACGGCAGGGGGCCGTCCTTTTCCTTGTCGTAACCCGCGGGCAGGTACAGGGTGCCGGTCAACTGCACGCCATCGTTGCGCTCGTAGGTGATCTGTTCCTTGCTGATGCCCTGCAGTTGCGGGTTGGGGTCGGGGAAGAAGGTTTTCTGTGCCATGTCGCCGCTTTTGAGGTCGCGCAGATAATAATTGGGCGGCTCGGTCTGGGACTCGCGGCGGGTCAGTACCTGGCGCTTGCCCACGTCCATCAATTCCACCGGGTTTTCAAAATAGGGCGCCTCGGACTGGAACAGGCGGGTGGCCTCCATGGTCCGCAGGTCCATCGAATCGAGGAAAGGCCGGTCGCCTTCGGGACCCGCGCCTTCGCCATCCAGGAAAATCGTATGGCCCTTGTCGGCCGTCAGGATCACGAAGCGGCCGTATTGGTTGGGATGCAGCACCGGATCGCCGGGATCGGCGTAGCGATCCTGCCAGCTGCGGTCCTGGACCAGCACGTGGGCCCTGTCGCGGTTGTCGGGTTCAACCAGCCACACTTTCATATTGCGGGTTTTCCACCACCAGGAACTGACAAAGGCCAATTCGCCGTTGCCCCAGGTCACACCGCCGTAGCGTTGCGACAAGGTGGCGAGCACTTCAGGTTCGCCGGTGAATGGGGCGGCCAGAGTGAAAATGCGATCACGCTCGGCCGCTTCCACGCCGCCGTCGCCACCGTCGAGGGCCTCGACCCAGACCAGTTCTGCCGCAGCATCGTTGCGCCAGCTGAAGCTGCGCCGGCCACTGGCGACCGAACCGAAGCTGATGGGAATCTGGTCCTGCAGGGGCAGGTCAGCGACTTCGTAGACCAGCTCACCCTTCAGGTTCCAAACGTCGACCTTCTTGGGAAAGCTGCCCTCTCTCAGGGAATACGAATAGGGGTGCTGGACCATCTGGACCAACAGGTTCTTGCCGTCGGGTGAAGGCGAGACGCGGCGGAATACGGCCGGTTCGTTGATGTTCGTGGCCTGGCCCTTGAGGGTCAGTTTCACCAGTTGGCTGGTGGTGTAATAATCGTAGAGGGCTTCGTCGTAGGTGTTTTCAAGCAGGTCCTGCAAGGTGCGCGCGGGGGCTTTCTTGCCCAGGTTTTCCTGAATCACGGGGCCCGAAGGGGCGACCGGTTCGGTGGGCGCGGCACCACGACCGGCGGGGATGGCGCGCACGACCAGGGTCTTGCTGTCTGATAGCCAGGTGTAGGGGCGGCCATAGACGGCGTTGAGGGCCATACCCTCGGGCGATATCTGTTTGGCTTTGCCGCTTTTGACCTCTACGGTCCACAGCGTGAGCCGGTCGTCGATGTTGATCACGAAGGCGGCGTTTTTGGAGTTCGGCGCCCAACTGACGCTGGTGATGCGCGGGTCAGCCGGCAGGCCGGTGACGCGGACTTCCTGGTCGTTCTCCATGTTCTGAAAGACGAGGCCATTGAGGTTGCGGCCGCGGCTGGGGCCGTTGCTGCGCGGGTTGATGCGCAGGCCGGCCAGGCGCAACTCGGGCTGGGCCACTTCGGCGATGGAAGGATAGCCCGGGCGCTCGAGATGCAGCAGCCATTTGTTGTCCGGGCTGAGGTTCACGCCCGGTGTGGGCGCAGCGTCGATGATGTCGGCCAGCACCTGGGCCGGCATCTGGTAACTGAGGTCGGTTTGAGCCACCGCCGGCAGAGAAAACAACATCAGGGCCAGGAAGGGAAGAACAAATCGGGCGCGGTGAATGATCCTGCGGACGGGCATCAGGAGGCTCCTCGGATTCGGGTCTGAATGTATCGCCACTGAATCTACCGCAATTGGGGGCAAATGTTGCACACAAAAAGGCGGATACTGGTTGTTCGGGCGTTCGGCCATCACCACGTCCGGCGCGGCCAATGGTGAATAATGGGCCCCTGTCGGGGGTATGGGCTGCAACAAACATGGCTCTGGGCTGCGGGATGTTGTATTTTCGTAAAACTCAAGCCAATCGGTTTTTCGCTACAGGAGTGTCGGATGCGGCTCAATTTTTCAGTCTCCACAGTGTTGATGTCTCTTTTGCTGGTATTGGCCTTCAGCACCGAAGCGCGGGCAGACAAGTCCTACCGCGTGCAAAAAGTCGCGATCGTGGCCGACCTGCGGGCCGATGGGTCCATGGCCGTTGCCGAAGACCGGACCTACCGCTTCAAGGGGTCCTATCGCTACGCTTTCCGGACCTTTCCCACGATTTCGGAAATGAGCCATACCGATTTTTCTGTCGAAGAAAACGGCGAAGAGTTTTACGAATCCGACAGCGAGGAGCCCGGCACCTTCCGGATGATCCCCGGCGAGGACGAGACTGAACTGCGCTGGTACTACCGGGCCCGCAATGAGACGCGAACCTTCCGCGTCAGTTTCGTGGTGCAGGATGCGGTTGTCCGGCATCTGGATACCGCCGTTCTGTATTACAAGTTCGTGGGAGACGATTTCCGAAAGACGACCCGTGAGTTGCAGATCACCGTGAACCCGCCCGAGCCGCTGGATCAGTGGCGGGTCAGGCAGTGGGCGCATGGGCCCCTGTGGGGATTCTCGGAGACCTCTGCCGATGGTGTCGTCAGCGCCAGTTGCAAAAATTTGCGGCGCCGACGGTTTTTTGAACTGCGGATCCTGTATCCGACCGACGCTTTTGGCCAGGCCACCCAGTCGGAAGACTATGTCGTCGACGAGATCCTGGCCGAAGAAGATGCCTGGGCCGAGGCGGCCAATTTGCGCCGCGAAAAATCCGTGGAAAAAGCGGCCACGACCGAAAAGCGTCTGCAGATGGGATCCTGGCTGATGCCATTGGCGCTGTTCCTGGGGGTAGCCTGGTTTGTCAAAATTGCCCGTCAGTATGGTCAGCGTCCCGTGGTGCCGAAGCTGCCGGCGAAATCGGCCGAGGTGCCTTCGGATCTGCCGCCGGCGATCGTGCAGTACCTGCTGGCGGACCGCTCGGTGACCGGCAGCGCCATCATGGGCACCTTGCTGGACCTGGCCCGGCGGGGCTTTCTCGAGTTCGGGGAAGAGCAGGTATTGGGCAAGGACATGTTTGGCCGTGAAAAGTGGAATCCTTCACGTTTCTGGCTACTCAAGCGCGGATATTTTGTCGACCATCAGCACGAATTGGCACCGTTTGAGACGAAACTGATCACGTTTGTTTTTGAAGAACTGGCGGCCGATCCCGGTGGCGATGAGCAAGGTGTCCGGGTAGATACCGAGGCCTTCAAGAAGCAAAAGAACAAGGTCGTGACGTTTTTTGCCAAATGGTCCAAGGAAGTCCAAAAGACCGGTGAGGCCCATGATTTCTTCGCCCAGGAAAGCATGCGTGGGCGCAATCACGGCCTGGCCGTTGGCGGCGGCTTGCTGGCCCTGGGGGTGGTCTCGGCCTTTCTATTCCACGAGTGGGCCTTGCTGCCGGGTGTCGGCGGTTTCTTTCTGATGTTGTCCTCGCTGGGCATCGTTCATCGCACCGCCGAAGGGGAATTGCAGGCGCGGCGCTGGAAGGGCCTGCAGAAGCACCTGACTTCCCGGCAGTTCAAGAACGAAGATTCGGCATCGGTTTTGAATTCCATCCAACCCTACCTGATCTACGGGACGGTTCTGGGGATGAACAAGCAGCAGGTGGTGGCTCTGGGCAATCACCTTCCCTCAGATGGCCATCACGCCTATGTGCCTTGGTACATATATTCCGGACGAGACGGGGCCGGGGCGGGAGACCTGATGGGCGACTCGATCGGGGAATCATTTGGCGCGTCTTTTTCCGCCTCGATTTCGGCCGTCAATACCGCGATGTCCAGTTCCACCGGAGCCGGTGGCGGGGCCAGTGGCGGTGGCGGCGGTGGCGGTGGTGGCGGTGGCGGCGGAGCGGGCTAGGGAACCGCTGGAACAAGCCTTGCGGGTTTGGCCAATCGCCAGGACATTGAGGGCATTAGTCGCCATTGCCATCCACAAACACGCAGGGGATATCATGTCGGAAAACAAATACGATCGCCGCCAATTCATCCGACAGGCCGGCGGATTTAGTCTGGTGGGAATCGCAGCGGTCACGGGCCTGATGACCCAGGGTGGTTGCGGCGCCGAGGAAGAAGCCGAAAAGGCGGCGGCCATCCCGCACAATGCCATCGAGGCGGCCAAGGCCGTGGCTGATCCGTGCAATGACCTGGCCACGTTGACCAAGGACGAACTGGTGACCCGCACCACGTTCAAATACGAAACCCAGGCCACCGATCCGACGAAACTGTGCAACACCTGCAATTTCTGGCAACCCTCGACCAAAGGAGAGCTCTGCGGGGGCTGTACCTTAGTGAAAGGGCCTATTCACCCGCTGGGCAGTTGCATGTCTTGGGTGGAAAAGATCAAAACCTGACCCAATAAGTATATAATTATAAGTTGAACAACCAGTTGGGGGTGCGGTGATCACCGCCTCTCAACTGGTTGAAGTTTATCTGGCCAAAGGCTGTGGCGTTTTTAATATTGCAGTTCAATATCACACCATGTTAGTATCATATCTGTTGAATTGATTTTTCATTCTCAACAGAGACGTTGACACCGCGGAGCGGTCCTGTCTGCGTTTCCATCACCTGATTTTTTGGTGGAATCGCCGGTTTGTGGAAACAGCCAGGGTTGTCGCGCGCCGCCCAGAGGCACCGGACGGGCGCCCAAACGGATGAGGTGGTCAATGTCGCTTGAGACACTGAATGGTAAAACGGGAGTGTGTGGCGTGAAGACGATGATGGGATGTTTGCTCCTGCTGGGTATGCTGGTCTCCGTACCGGCAATGGCCCAGTTGAATGAAGACGCGATCGAATTCGACGAGCACCTGGGCGAGATCGTGCCCGGTGATATCGTGCTGATCGACCAGGACGGCAATGAAGTGTTGTTCGCTGATCTGGTCGACAAGCCGACCCTGATGAGCATGGTGTACTTTGAGTGTCCCGGCATTTGCACGCCGCTGCTGAACGAGGTGGCGGACATCCTGGGCAAGAGCCGGCTCGATCCCGTGAAGCAGCCCTTCCAGTTGGTCTCGGTCAGCTTTGAACCCAAAGACACTTCCGAAATGGCCAAGACCAAGGCCGAGAACTACCTGAAGCTGGTGGGTCGCCCCTTGCCGCCCGAGACGTGGCGCTTTTTCACCGCCGACCAGGAAAATATTGACAAGCTGACCACCGCGCTGGGCTTCAAGTACAAGCGCGCGGGCAAGGAATACACGCATCCCGGCGGGCTCTCGATCCTGTCGCCCGAACGCAAGATCGTGCGCTACCTGTACGGCCTTTCGTTCCTGCCCTTCGATTTCGAGATGGGCGTCTACGAAGCGGCCAGCGGTACGGTACGGCCGACGACGGCCCGCCTGCTGCAGTTCTGTTTCAGTTACGACCCCGAGGGTCGCACTTACGTATTCAATCTGGCTCGGGTGGTCGCTGTCGTGATGCTGACCTCCGTCGCGTTTTTCATCGCTTTCCTGATCTACAGCACCCGCACCCGACGCGGGAAGGAGGCTGGACCTGATGGCCGATAGTCACGGTGCCGCTTATGGGCACACCGGCAGTTACCTGAATACGCCGAGCAATGGCAATCTCTGGAGTTGGCTGACCACAGTCGACCACAAGAAGATTGGCCTGATGTACGCTTCAGCGATGTTCACCTTCTTTCTGGTCGGCATGTCGCTCGGAGTGCTGATCCGGCTGGAGCTGATGGAACCCGGCACCCAGTTCATCAGCGCCAAGACCTACAACTCGGTCTTCACGCTGCACGGCGTGATCATGATCTTCCTGTTCATCGTGCCCGGTATTCCGGCCATCCTCGGCAATTTTATTCTGCCGTTGCAACTGGGGGCCGATGATGTGGCCATGCCGCGGCTGAACCTGCTGAGCTGGTACATCTATATGGTCGGCGCCATCATGGCCCTGGTCTCGCTCTTCGTGGGCGGCGGCGTACCGGATGGCGGTTGGACGTTCTACGCGCCGTATGCCTTGAAATCCGACACCAACATCTCCCTGGCCGTGATGGCAGCCTTCGTGCTGGGTTTCAGTTCGATCCTCACCGGGATGAACTTCATCACCACGATCCACCGCCTGCGCGCCCCGGGCATGGGCATGTTTGGCATGCCGCTGTTCTGCTGGGGCCTGTACGCCACGAGCTGGATCCAGGTCATCGCCACGCCCGTCGTCGGTATCACGTTGGTTCTGGTGACGATGGAGCGCTGGTTGGGCATCGGCTTCTTTGATCCCGCTTTGGGCGGCGATCCGGTGTTGTACCAGCACCTGTTCTGGATCTACTCGCATCCGGTTGTCTACGTGATGGTTTTGCCGGCCATGGGCATCATCTCCGAAATTCTGCCGGCTTTCTCGCGGCGCACCATCTTTGGCTACAAGGCCATCGCGATGTCGTCGATGGCTATTGCCGTCGTCGGTTACCTCGTTTGGGGTCACCACATGTTCACCGCTGGCATGAGCGATACCGCGCGCTGGGTGTTCAGCCTGCTGACCTTCTTTGTGGCGGTGCCCACGGGCGTGAAAATCTTCAACTGGCTGGCCACGCTGTACCGCGGTTCCATCGAGTTCCGCGCGCCGCTGGCCTATGCGCTGGGCTGGATTTTCCTGTTCAGCATCGGTGGTTTGACGGGCCTGGCCAATGGCGCCCTGTCGACCGACATCCACATCCATGACACCGCCTACGTTGTGGGTCACTTCCACTACACCATGTTCGGTGGCGCGGCGATCGGCATGTTTGCCGGCCTGCACTACTGGTGGCCCAAGATCTGGGGCCGGATGTACAACGAGAAGATCGCCATTGGCGCCTTTGCCGTCATCCTGGTCGGCTTCAACATGATCTACGGTTCGATGCTGGTACTCGGTATGCAGGGCATGCCGCGCCGCTACCAGGATTACCTGCCCGAATACGCGAACCTGAACTTCCTGGCCACGGTCGGTTCGTGGATCCTGGTGTCAGGCGTCCTGGTCATGCTGTACAACCTGGTGCGCGCGATCAAGCACGGCGAGAAGGCCCCGGACAACCCCTGGGGTTCGACGACCCTGGAGTGGAAAACCACCTCGCCGCCGCCGCTGTTCAACTTTGCCGAGCCACCCGTGGTCACCACCGGCCCCTATGACTTTACCGAGATCCTGCGTGAAGCGGGTGTAGAGGAGGGCCGCTGATGAGTACAAACGTTGATGAAATCAATGCCGGTCCGCACGCCCATGTCGTGCATCGTGACGACGAAGCCTCGAAGACCGGCATGTGGCTGTTTCTCTTTACCGAGGTGCTGCTCTTTGGCGGGCTGTTCCTGATCTACAGTGTCTATCGCGGCCTGCACACGCCCGAATTTCATCATGCCGCCGGTGAACTGAACAAGTTCATGGGCGTGACCAATACCTTGGTCCTGCTGACCAGCAGTCTGACCATGGTGATGTCGGTCAACGCCTTGCAGCGCAATCAGGTCAACAAGAGTCTCGGCTTCCTGTTGGGCACTTTTGCCCTGAGCTGTACGTTTTTGGTGATCAAGTTCTTCGAGTGGAGCGCCAAGTATCACCACGGCCTTTTTCCCGGCACCGACCACATCCATGAATTGCCCCATGGCGAAGGGTTGTTCTTCAACCTGTATTTCATGATGACCGGCCTGCACGGTATTCACGTGGTGATCGGCATGATCATCATGACGGTGGTGCTGTTCAAAGTGAAGAGCGGCGCGGTGAGTTCGACCAACTTCCGCATGCTTGAATACACGGGACTGTACTGGCATCTGGTCGATCTGATCTGGATTTTCCTGCTGCCCCTTTTCTACCTGACGAACTAGAGAGGCGAGCCCATGAGCAATACAACTGCGGCTGCGGCCCACGAAGGCGATCATCACATCATACCGGATAGCACATTTATCCTGGTGTGGGTCGGTCTGTTGATTTTGACGGCCATGACGGTGGCCGCCTCGGTCTACTATCCGGGCAATGTCGGCGTCGCTGTCGCGATGATCGTCACGCCCATCAAGGCTGCGCTGATCCTGATGTACTTCATGCATCTGAAGTACGAAAAGAAAGTATTTGTGATCATGTTCCTGAGCGCCATGAGCATCTTCGGCGTTTTCCTGGGACTGACTTTCATCGACTACCTTTTCCGGTAAGGGACGGACATGAACGGAGCTTCTAGCTATTCGGGCCTCGTCGACAACGCCTTCATCTTCATTTTGGGGACGTCGGTGCTGTTGCTGATCGGTGTGACCCTGGCCATGATCATCATGGTCGTGAAGTACCGCCGCAGCAAGCATCCGAACCCGGCGCAGATCGAAGGCAGTGTTACGTTGGAAACCCTGTGGACCGTGCTGCCGACCATTCTGGTGTTGGTCATGTTCTACTACGGTTGGGCGGGTTTCAAGGTCATGCGGGACATCCCGGATGATGCCATGCCAGTGACGGTCACGGGCCAGATGTGGTCCTGGATGTTTGAATACGAAAACGGCAAACAGTCAACCGAGCTGATTGTGCCCACGGGGCGCAACGTGAAGTTGAATCTCGAGTCGGTGGATGTGATCCACAGCTTCTTCGTACCGGCTTTCCGGTTGAAGGAAGACTGCGTGCCTGGTCGCCACAACAAGGCCTGGTTCCAGTCGACGCGTGATGGCGAATTCAACATTTTCTGCGCGGAATATTGCGGTGAGCGCCACAGCGCCATGCTGTCCCTGGTCAAATCGATCCCGCCGCGGGAATTCGACGAGTGGCTGGGTGTGGATCCGGGTCCTCCGGAAGGCGCGCAGCTGTTGGCCATCAAGGGTTGCACGGCCTGTCACAGCCTGGACGGCTCCAAGCTGATCGGCCCTTCGTTCAAGGGTGCATACGGCCGCACCGAGACGGTGTTGACCGATGGTGTGGCGCGTGAGATCGTGGTGGATGACGATTACATCCGCAAGTCGATGCTCGAGCCCGACGCCGACCTGGTCGAAGGCTATCCCAAGGGCCTGATGCCGCCGCAGGGCACGTTGCTCAAGGATGCCGATATCGACGCTATTATCGAAGTCCTGAAGGAACTCAAGTAGTTCTGCGTGAGGTTGGTGTCGTGAAGGATTGGCTCACTCTGCTCAAGCTGCGCATTACGGTGGCTTCAACCGTGACGACCGCGGTGGGTTATGTGATGGCGCGCGGACAGTTCGATTTGCACATGGTGCCGGTGATGTTCGGCATCCTGCTGCAGGCTTGTGGCGCTGCGGCGCTGAACCAGGTGCAGGACGCGCGGCTGGACGGACTGATGGACCGCACATCTGATCGGCCGATTCCTTCGGGCCGGATTTCTCGCACTGGGGCTGCCGTTTACGCGGTGGCTCTTTTGCTTGCCGGGTCGGGGTTGTTGCTGCTCAGCGGTTGGGTGCCGGCTTTGTTGGGACTATCGGCGGCGGTGGTTTATAACGGCGTGTATACACCAATGAAACGCATCACGCCTTTTGTGGTCTTGCCCGGGTCGCTGATTGGCGCCTTGCCACCGGTGGTGGGCTGGACGGCGGCCGGCGGTTACCTGAGTGATCCGGTGATTCACTTGGTCGCGTTTTTCTTCTTCATTTGGCAGATTCCCCATTTTTGGCTGTTGCTGTTGTTCTATTCGCGCGACTACGTGGCCGGTGGCTTGCCCTCGCTTTTTGATCGCTTTGATCGGCGGCAGATCGTGAAGTTCACCTTCCTGTGGATCGCGGCGGTGTGTGTGGCGGCGTTGTTGTTGCCGATGGTGCAATTGTTTGAGCAGACCAGCCTGGCCTATGTGATCGCGGTGGCGGGATTGCTGGTGGTCGTGCGCGCGACGGCGTTGCTGCGCATTGATGTGACGGCGTTGGCGGAGCTGGGGGGCGAGGCGTTGCAGCCGTTTCACAAGAGTTGCAAGATTCGGTTTATGGAGATCAATACTTTTGCTTTGTTGGTATCGGCGCTGTTGGTGGTTGACGGGTTGAATTAGCCAGGCGTGGACTGCCCCCGTGCCATCTGGCACATTTTCTGCTTGCTCATTCCTGTCCGAAACGGAACTTTTCATGACAGCAGCGTTGTACCGCAGCCCGACATCGGGGCGCGGCGGCTAATTGAATACTGAAAACGGATTTCAGCCAATCGGATTGCTGATGCGACATCTGCTTTGACCGCGCAGACCTGAAGGAGCCAAGCTTTTGCCCCCCAATAAGATCATTCACAGTGAAGACCGGCGGCGCTTCCTGCGGACGGCCGGCTTGACGGTGCTGGGCGGCCTGTTGGTCGGTAGCCAGCCTCTGGTCGGTACGGCCCAGGCAACGTCCGGGCTCAGTCAAACAGCCTTGGCGGCGCCCCGGGTCAGCACCGCCCGCAGCCTGATTCTGAACAATATCCATACAGGTGAGCGATTGAATTGTGCCTTCGGGTCAGCCAATTCCTATGACCCGGCGGCCCTCTCGGCCATTGATCGCCTCATGCGAGATCACCGCACCGGAGACATCCATCCCATTGATCCCAGGCTGCTCGATCTGATGAACGCCATCGCGGACCGGCTGCAGGTCGCGCCGGTGTTTGAAATCGTCTCGGGTTTCCGTTCGAAAAAAACAAATCAGGCGCTGCGTAATCAGAGCCGCAATGTGGCCCGCAAGAGCTACCACATGTTGGGCCAGGCTGCGGACGTGCGTATGCCCGGCGTCTCGACCACACGCCTACACCAGGCCGCACTGACTTTGCGTCAAGGTGGCGTGGGGCTCTACCGCGATTCCGGGTTTGTCCATGTCGACACCGGACCGGTCCGCACCTGGTGATCCGCCACGACTGACGGCTCGCGCGATGGCGACACCGGCGGCGGCGCTGTGGCAACCGTCACTACGGGTTCGATCGGCAGGGTGGTATTGCTGGCCAAGGCAGCAGCCAGCAAGGCATCGTAGCCATAGACATCGTCCCGGTACTGCACGACTCCTTTTTCATCCACCCAGCAGGTCTGGTACATCAGGTGCACAGGCACCGGCTCCCGCAGACTCAGCCAACGGTTTTCCTGCGACTCGACCAGAGCCGCCAGCTGATCGGTCTCCGACTCGGCATTCTGGTCGGCATAGAGCAGCCGGGCCAGTTCCATTGGTTCTTCGATCCGGATGCAACCCGATGAGAACGGACGCCGCTGGCTGTTGAAGCGGCCCTTGTGGTTCGTATCGTGAATAAAAACACTGTACGGATTGGCGAACATGAATTTGACCTGGCCCAGCGGGTTTTCCGGTCCCGGGCTCTGGCGAAATTTGTAGGCCATGTTCCAGGGCTTTATGGCCGCCCAGTCCAACGCCGCCGGATCCAGTTCCGCCGCGCCAGGCGTCCAGCTGACGTAAACCTTGATGTCCCGTTCACTCAAGTACGTCGTATCCCGCTTCACCTTCGGCAGCAGGTCCTTGCGCGCCAGTTTTTGCGGCACGTTCCAGTAGGGGTTCATCACCAGTGAGGAGATGGCGCCCGAAAGAACCGGCGTTGGCCGCGCCTGCCGGCCCACTATGGCCTTGGTGGCGAACACCGTTGTTGTCTCCCGGCGCACGACGAGACGGAAATCAGGAATGTTGACCCGGATGTGGGTCTCGCCCAGGTCTGCCGGCAGCCAGCGCAGGCGTTCGAGGTTGACGAGGATCTGGGCGATGCGGTCGTCGGCCGGGACATTCAGTGCCGCCCGGGTTTCGGGGCCGACCACACCGTCGGCCACCAGGCCGTGCCGGGCCTGGAAACGCTTCAACGCCACGACCAGAGGTCGGTCATAGGTGTAGATCGATATCCAGTCCGCCGCCCGCGGCAGGACCAGCGCCAGAGGCGAGTGGTCACCGCTGACAACTAGTCGCCGGCGCAACTGTGGCACCCGGCTGTCGCCGGCGCCGGGTCGCAGCAGATCTCCCTCGGCAATGATCGGGTTCCAGCCACTTTGCTGCCGCACCCGCTCGCGTTTCAGTGCGTCCTGCAGGCTCGTGTATTCCGGACGATCGGGCACGAAAGCGTTCAGTCCCAAGGGCCCCAACGCGGAGTCATCATTCTCAACCCCCCTGATCAACTGGTCCTGCAATCCGCTCAATAAATTTGTCCGCAATTCCGGTTTGAGCCACTTCAACGGCAAGCCCGCCTGCTCCAGGCGGCCACCGGCGACATCCACGCCGTAGCCGAGGTAGGCGTCGGTCATCAGGCGTTCCAGTCGGTTGCCGTTCCCGGCGCGGAGTTTGCGATTCAGGACCAAAGACGCCGGCGCCGGCCGGTAGGCAGAAAGGGTGGTGTAGTGGTAATCCAGGGGATCAAGACCGTGCTCTGCTGCGGCAGACAGGACGGCCAGCAGTGACTCGCCGCGGGCGGTCCATCCTTCGGCATCGATCCAGAGCGAAGAGCCGGCGCGGGCAGCGACAACGGCGGCCACGGCGTCCGGAAAGCGCAACGATTCGTAACCGGCGTAATCGGCGTGGGGAATAACGGCAGCTTGAACGGGAATTGCAGGCAGAATTGCAAGCAGACCAAGAATCAGGATAAGTAAAACAACTGCAGGCTGTCGGGCCTTATCCATAACGTGCATCAGACTTCACATTATGGCCGTCCATGGCCTGATCCGGGCGCAGATCCGATCTGTGCATCCAATCAATATTCGTTGTCATTATCATAACCGACTTGGCGTGCCTTGTATAGTCTCAAAGTACTTAAGACTGTTCTGTCCGGCTATGAAGTGCTTGCTGGCAATACTCAAAAAAGAGGGCCGGTCACACTCTCATCCCCCACATCATATCCTCTAAGAATAGTCTGCAGGCCAACCGGCGATTTGGAGAATAGTCTCCAGCCCATCGACCAAATGGTGTCAGATCCCCGGTTTCCGCACGATAGCCATTGGCATCAGTCTTGCGTTGTACCGGATAGAAATCGCAAACAACCCCGGCCCGGCCGGGAAGACATAGACGAAAGGAAACGACCATGAAGACGACTCTTATCACCACCATCGCCGTTGCCACCCTGCTGTTGGCCGGCGCCGCCTTTGCCCAGGATTTCCACCCGATTCTCGACGCTGATTACCTCAGTGGACAGGGAAATGACGAATTCGTCGGTGCCGAGCTCAGCTTCGACAACCCCGGTCCCCACTCTGATGCCGATTGGGATGGCGAGGGCCTGACTGGTGCTTCGACTCTGGTTTCCGCATGTTTTCACGATCTGCTGGGTGCGGACATTCTCAGTGGTCAGAACGCGGTCTGCAACACAGAGATCGCTGCGGTGACTGTCAGCCCGTAAAGGCTTGAACAGACCCCGAAAATGGCGGCCCCGGAGCAATTTGTGCTCCGG
>CAZLUL010000011.1:0-35046 GCA_964562635.1 uncultured Fibrobacteraceae bacterium
GCTCGCTATGCCGCCTTGGCCGGCGAAAGCCCAAAAGTCTGCCGCGCGATCGAGCGTCACTACTACCCGCGCAGTGCTAGCGGTGAATTGCCCGGAGATGCCCTCTCGGCAGCGCTTTCGGTTGCCGACCGTCTGGACAACATCGCCGGCTGCTGGTTGGCGGGGTTTGCTCCCACCGGCGCCAAGGATCCCTACGCCCTGCGTCGGCATGCCCTGGCAATTCTGCGAATCCTGCTGGGCAGCGAGTTGCAGGTGGATTTGGGCGCGGCGGTGGCGCAGGCGCTCAAGGGTGTGGCCGGGTTTGCTTCTGAGCAGGATCAATCCGCGGCGCAGGAAGAGATCGCCGAGTTCGTCAAGACCCGGTTGGCCGGGTATCTGGTCGAAAACGAGGCCGTGGTGGCCGAGGTCGCCCGGGCGGTGCTGCCGGCCCGCTGGCGGGATCCGGTGGACGCATTGGCCTGGGTGCAAGCATTGGCGGCTTACCGGGAGCAGGCGGATTTCCAGTTGCTGGCCACGGGATTCAAGCGGTGCCGAAATATCCTCAAGGGAGATGTGCTGCCGGTTGGCGACCTGGCCGCCTGTCGCCAGCGGTGGCTGGACGGGGGACGAGGTGCCGACGGCGAAAACCTGCAGGCCTTGCCCGAGCGCCAGGAGCAGGATCTCCTGTCTCAGGTCGCAACGGCGGTGCCAGAGCTGGAGTCTGCGGAGATGTCACGAAATTATCATAATATTTTCGCCATACTTTCGGGGTTGGGGCCGGCCATCGACACCTTCTTCGACGGGGTTCGGGTCAATGCCGAGCAAGAAGATCTGCGGAAGCTGCGACACGCTTTCTTGCGTGAAATTCACGGTTTATTCGCCCAATACGCCGATTTTTCTGTAGTCGCACCGACCGATAAATAGGTGCAATCGCTCGGGTGGCGGACGGCGTGGCCGCCCGCTGAAACCGGTGGAGGAACTTATCCACCGTGATCTTTTTTTCACAAATACTATTGACTGCGATTGGCGATTCCAGTACAGTAATCCTGCGACTCACAGACAAAAGTTCCCATCCCTAGAGGTGCGCTGTCTCTTTGCTTTCCACTCTCAATTCAGTTCCGATCACTTGACACCTTGTTCACTCGTCACCTTGGGTCTGCATCTTTGGAGGAGGTCTCACCAATTGCGCACAGGTTTGTCTGTGTGTGACAGTAGGGATCCTTTTGTCGCCCGTTTTGTGCAGAATGAAGCCTGAATTACTTCGGTTTTGCACAGCAATCGTTCGCCTAACCATGTGTTGACGTCTAACGTCAATGATGGGGGGAAAATTATGAAGAAATTCACCACGTTCGCTGCTCTTGCACTTGTGATGGTGTTTGCCCTGAGCTCTTTTGCTGGTGACCTGCCTAGGATCACCAAGGGTAACTCCACGATCCATGGCGGTAGCGCCACTCTCGCTAAAGCTCTCGGTGACACCATCGATCTGATGGGTCCCGAAGGTTCCGGCGCCGCTTATTTCGGTGATTTCACCACTGGGTGGAATGACTGGACGTCCCTTGATATTACTCAGCCCACCGTGACTCACTGGCAAGTCAGTGACTACAACCAAGCTGTCGCCGGTAACATGGCGGCCTGGTGTGGTGACATCCTAATCATCAGTTGCAACGACTCTTTGGACGTCGTTGGTGGTTATGGCAATGACTGGCACGACCTGCTGGGTTACCGCGGCACGGTTGCGGATCCTATGTCGAGTGCCACGGTGAACGTGACTGCCACGCTGCAGCACAACACCGAGCCTGGCTACGATTACACGCGCCTGAGCGTCAAGATCCAGGGCGCCCTCGGTTTCACCGATATCCAGTCCTGGGATGGCGAAGGCACGGGGGTCGCCGTGGCCAATACCATCACCTACCTGCCCAACGAACTGGTTGACGGCACGGATGTTTTCATCCTGTTCCGCGTGCAGTCCGATGGTGCCTTTTCCGACGGTGACTGCCTTTACTATGGCGCCGGCGCCTGCCAGATCGATGATATCACCGTGACCACGAGCCAAATTGGCCAGGATGATATCGTCGTTTTTGACGATTTCCAGGTCGACTTCGGTAACTGGGCCACGAGCTTCCCCGACGGCGTTGGCAACTTCGCTGCTCTGTGGAATGGTCTGGAAGACGATGATCCCTGTCGCACGAATTACAGCCAGCAGGTGGCTTTCATCGATGACGGCACAGTTGTGCCTGGCACCGGTGGCGCCGACTGTATCAACTGGTGCTACGGCCCCAGTGGCTACATCGTGAACACCGTTGGTGGTCTGGCTGGTCCTAATTCTCACGTTCAGGTTGACATCAACTCTCCTGTGATGGTCTGGCCCAACGACGCTTATGATGGTGTTATTTTCAACTTCGATGCCTACCGTCACGAGGATCTCTCGGCTGACGCACCTGGTATCTTCTACACCTGGGGTATCCGCTCCGCTGATACCGACGGTTCCGCTGGAGATGCTCAGGTTCTGTCCAGTCAGACCTTCCGGGATCGCAATTTCGTATACTACGGTGGCCCGGATTACATCCGCGTCACAGAAGATCTTACCGATCTGATGAACCCCGGTCGCGATGAAGTCCAGGTTCGCATAGGTGTGTACGAACTGGGTTGGCAATGGGGCTGGATTGGCAACGATGGTTACCCCGCGCCTTACTTCGATAACGCTGCCGTCAAGGTGTTCCCTTACGTGGGTCCTGGTATGTCCTCGCGTGAGCTGGACATGGCCAATGACAACTTCCCCGAAGTTGACGCGATCAATTTCCTGGACCTGGGTTCGATGCACGTGCGTTTCGACATGGCTAACAACATCGCGTTGGCCTCTGCTCTGCGCAACGATCCCGGTGATTCGATGGTTGTGAGTATCGTGCCTGTGCGTACCGGTGCTGCTCTTGCTGGCAACCCCGAGTTCCACTACACGATCGATGCCAACCCCGTGTTCGACGCGTTCCGCACCACCGCCACCAGTGGCATGGTTCTGGGTGGTCCCGCGTTTGCCAATGGTCTCCCCACTCCCGATGTTTGGGCTTTCGACCTGCCTGACACCGGCACACTGTTCCCCGGCGACGTCCTGCACTACTACATTCGTGCTGGTGATGACGTAGCTGGCGACGTGCAGTATTCCACCATGCCTGCTGACATCAGCGGATTCGGTGACTTCAGCGATCCGCTGGCTTACAACTCGACGCACGTGATTCATGCTCTGCCGACCATCGACGATGATGGCTTCGGTGGCTTCACGACGCCTGGTGTGCTGTTCTGGAACGATTTCGCCGACCGTGGTGGCGAGGGCGAATGGTACGGCTCCTTCAATAACCTGGGTATGAAATCCGGTGTCGACTACGATATCTACTACACCAACGGGCCTAGCTCGGGTGTTGGTAATGGTATTGGTGGCCGTACCAGTGGTTTGGCCCTGGAGTTCTACTCGGATATGATTTACACGGCCGGTGACCTGGGTGTGAACACTCTGTCCAACGGTGACTTCGAAAACGACCCTGGTGACGATATTAGCGCCATGATCAACTGGATGAGCGCTGGTAACAAGGACCTCTTCTTGACGGGTGATGACGTGGCCAGCGATCTGGGAATCAACGCCGGTGCTACCGGTGACGTCTTCCTGGAAACCGTTATGGGTCTGAATGTCACGACGAATAACGTCCGGAGCTTCATTGGTAACCAGACGGCGCCCCTGGTGTTGGCTGTTGCCGGTAATCTGGTCTTTGAGAACTTGAACAGCTGGATCGCTTACGGTGGCTGTAGAGGCATCAATACGTTTGATGGTGTTACCGTACGGGCTGGCGCGATGCGTCTGGCCGAGTTCTCCGACCCCAACGAGAACCCTGGTCAGTACGTCTACTCGGCTGCGACCCTGAACGTGTACAATACGACTAACCGTATTGTGTCGATGCCTTACGATCTGATGTACATCTACACGGCTTCTGGTGGAACTGGTGGCTTGTCCGCCCGTGCCCAGGTTCTGTCTGATGTGCTCGATTTCTTCGGCGTTGCCGGCAGCGTGCTGCCGACACCGGTTCTGCCCAGCAAGTCCTTTGCTGCGTCGAACTACCCGAACCCGTTCAACCCGAGCACGAAGATCTCCTACACGATCAAGGCCGCTGGGCACTTGACGTTGAAGGTCTATAATGTTCGTGGCGAATTGGTTAAGACCCTCATCGACGGCAACGTCACTGCGAGTGACTTCGTGATGTGGGACGGTAGCAACAACCAGGGCAGCAATGTGTCCTCGGGTGTCTACTTCTACGAAGCCCGTATGGGTAACGACGTCGTAGTCAACAAGATGGCTCTGGTGAAGTAATTTCTTCGGAAATTTCTTCGACAGTGCAGCTGTCTGGGAGCGGTTCCTTCGGGAACCGCTCCCTTTTTGTATTGAGCCCCTCTTTTTTTGGCGCCAGCAGCGCCTGCCGGGGTTTGGGGACATGGGGGATGGGGCCGGATACTGCCGACCGAAGAAAATCCCTTCGCTAGCAGGCAATTCCCCCAACCTTGAGGTTGACACCGACGGGGGCCAATCCCTATATTTCAGTGGTCATTGCCAAGGCTCAGAGCCAAACATTCCTGCAAGACCCGGGCTGACTGGTATTTGAGCCTATAGGGCCTTTTTAACTAAAGAGGCCCCAAGATCCCGGGAATTCCGCCGCTTGTCCCACCGTAGCGGCGGCGCAAAACCAATGTCCTGAAAATGCTTCCGAGGGGGCGTTTGCCAGTATGAACAACAGGCGATATTCCTATGCCGGACTGCTGCTTGCAGCAGTTGTGAGTGCTGTACTGTTGACGGGTTGCCGGGCTTTTGAGCCCGAAGCGGTCATCGTCAACAAGGCCCCGGAGACCTTCATCATCGGAGCGCCGCTGGAAGATGGCGGTGGGTACTACCACTTCCGGGTTTTCTGGTATGGTTCTGATGAAGACGGCCGGGTCGAACGATTTGTCTGGGCCCTGACTGACACTTCGTTGCAGGACCCTGATACAACCGATGACGAAGAGGACCAGAATTTTAATCCGGCCCTTGATGCATCGACGTTGGAGATCGGGCGCTGGACCACACGCACCGATACGACCTTCAATTTCACCATCGACCAGGGTGTCAGTCCGTCGGCGGACATGACCCTGCACATGGTGGCCGTCGATGATTTTGGTGATTTTGACCGGACCCCCGCCCGCTTGCACTTCTTCAGCAATACCCTGGGCAATCCGGAGATCCTTTTCTTCCAGATCGCTGGTGGCGATACAATGCCCGTTGTCCCGGGCGAGGCTGATACGGTAGGCTTTGGCTTCCCGTTCCAAGTCTATTGGGAAGGCATCACGCCCAACGTGCGTGGATACGACGCGGCGGCCCTGGCTTTGGTCGATACGGTGTTCCCGTTCGATGATGGCCTGTTTGGCTACAAGTGGCAGATCATGGGGGATCTGGGTGGCGGTTGCCTGCCGAGCCTCGAGGATTGCTGGCACCCCCGCAAATTCAACGAAGCGACTGGTGACAGTTTCAGTTTCTTTGGACCGCTCACCAGCCTGCGGTTTGAGAACGATGGTTCGGGCACCAGCCCCTTCCGCAAGTTGCTGCCCAGCGGTGCGGTCGACCTTCAGGTCAACTCGCTGGATATTGCTGGCGTCGAGGTGGCCAATTTTCGGCGCCCCTTCAGCTTTGTGGTCAACTACGATCCCGAGACGATCATTCTCAACGGGGAAACCGATTGGGCTCACGTCAGTGATCCCGAGGTCTATCCGTACTATATCCAGTTGAATGATCCGGCCCAGGTGCATTACCCGTTTGTGGCCGGTGAGAGGATTCCGGACCGCACCTACGTGGTGTTCAAGGCCCTGGCCCGCGATGATATTCGCGACGGCAAACTGGACAATTCCTACAAAATCGGCTTCACGGGCTTTATGCAGGGCAAGCGCCAGAACTTCACTGGTGGCACGTTCTCCTTCAGCTCCGAATCGAGCGACCTGAATGTCGAACCGACCTGGGATGCCTTGTGCGATACCTGCTGGTACGCCGATACGTTGGGCTTCCTGACGGGGCCAAACACCGAGTTCACCATGAATATGCAGGCGGTCGATGAACACTCACGGCGTGATGGTTCTCCGGCTAACTTGAGCTTCGATGTGGGGTTCCCGCCCTGCCTGCAGTGCGTGGAATTGCTGCCCAAGTCGTCCTCGACTTCGGCCTGGAATTCGTCCCTGGAATGTGTGAATGATCCGGCGACCCATCCCTGTTACCAGGATGTGACCGAGATGTCGGTGGCCTCCACACCTGGTCCGGACGATTTGGAATACAAGCAGAACCTGGTGATGTTGGTCGACAAGCAGACCTACTTTGTCAGGACAGCCGATACCGGTGCCGGGTTCGCGCAGACCCACTATGTGGTTCCGGCACGCCTGTACAGCATGTCCATTCTGTTGCACGGTATCGACGATGCGCGTGAAGCGTGGTCCGAGCCCCTGCGGCGTTCCCTGGGTTGGTTGTATCAGGTGGATTACGAATGCGACATCTTCAACCAGATCAAGGATGGCGGCGGCAACGATGACATCAAGGAAGCGACCTGGGGCGCACCCGGCGATGGCATTGGCCTGAGCATTGATCCGGCCAGCGGTTTGTGGCGACTCGAAGTTGATGTTGTGGTGCCGGAGAACTTGTTCATTGGTCCCGATACCTACCTACTGCTGCTGACTGTGCTGCAGGCGGACAATGATCCGGAAATCGCCCAGCAGATCTTTGATGCGACGGTCAAGCAGTTCGGCAGCGGAACCGTCAGGGCTGTCACCCTGGACCAGACCCTTTGCGGCGTGAATCCCCCCCGCCCGGGCAAGTACAATTATTTCAAGAAGGTGCGGCCGTCGCTGGCAGAGCTTCCGGGTGTCCAGACCTGGCGTGACTGCAACCTGTTTGTGCCAGACATCAAGGGCAGCCTGCCTCTTTCGCGGGGGGCCATGGCCAGTCATACGGCCGTTGAAGCTGTCGTAAAAGATTTTCGGCTGGTCGTGAAGCTTAATGGCGGAGGGGAATACTTCTGTGAACTTCCCTGAGAATTCTAAGGTGACCTGTGGACCTAGGAGATACTCAATGAGTAGGCGATTTATCGCGTTGACACTGTCAGTGGCCCTGATTTCCATAGCGGCTGGCTGTTCCGTTAACACCGAATTGGGGGGGACCAAGATCCCCAACAGTCGTCCCGATACCCGGGTTACGGGCCAGCCTCCAACTTTGTTGGAAGCGGGCTTTGCCGTCCAGTTCAACTGGACCGGTTCGGATCCCGACGGACGGATCATGGGTTACCAGTGGAAGATCAGTGACAACGGCGTGGACGGTATCAGTCCGCGCGATACGTTGACCTTTGATCCGCTGACCGGGGCCGAATTGCACCCC
The DNA here is from genome assembly GCA_964562635.1 of uncultured Fibrobacteraceae bacterium. Classification (GTDB taxonomy): domain Bacteria; phylum Krumholzibacteriota; class Krumholzibacteriia; order LZORAL124-64-63; family LZORAL124-64-63; genus JAGRNP01. The sequence goes on from CAZLUL010000011.1 coordinate 7,403, forward strand.
TGGAATTTCACGACGGCCAACGACTCGACTTTTCTGGTCCTGGCCGATCAGGCTGATTTTCCCGGCGACACCGATGGTGAACCGCGCAGCTTCCGCTCGCACACCCTGTTCATCCGCGCCAAGGATGACAAGGGAGCGGTGGATCCCACGCCGGCCACCATGTCGTTCACCTCGACGACCCTGGTGCCTACGGCCCGCGTCGTCTATCCGAGCCTGAGCAACCAGGGTTTCAAACTGGTGCCGCCCACGGTGAACATGGGGTGGGAAGGCGATGATCTGGATTTTGATCTGCGGGCGCCGACCAAAACCAGGTTCCTGTGGAAACCGGCCATTGATGATGCTGGTGGTTCCATCCGGACGCCGTACGAGTATAGTCTGCACTACGAAGAAGTGCTGAATTTCGATGATCCGGAATGGTCCGAATGGTTGCCCTATGCGCCATTGGACTCTGACCGGCGGGTCTCTTTCCCGGACCAACCGGCCAACGAATATTTCCTGTTTGCCGTGCAGGTGCAAGACACCGCTGGCGCCGTGAGTGTGGGCCTCGGTTATCAGATCGAAGTGGGGCACGTGAAGATCCTTGCGGACTTCTTCAAGCCTGCCGTGACCCTGGTTGAAGAATTCCTGGGCACCGCCCCGAGCTCCGAGTTCACCTCGGAAATCGCCGGCGGCCAGCCACTGAATTTTGCCTGGACCGCTGATGCGTCCGGCTACAACGGCAAGATTGTTTCCTATCGTCATGGTTGGGATTTGGTTGCGGCTGATGATCCCAATGACCCCGGTTGGGCTGTCCCGCCTGGGCTGTCGGAGCAAAACCTCTTTGCCACTGAGCGGGCCTTTCAGGAGGGTAACCATTCTTTCATCCTGCGCGTGGAGGATGATTCAGGGCAGGTGCGCCTGATGGTGTGGAACCTGCGTGTGGTGCCGTTCGTGAGCCGGGAGTTCCAGCAGGAAATCATGGTGCTGGATCAGGTGGTTGATGGCGGTGTGCAAAACTGGCCTGATCAGTCCGGCGAGCCTCGTAATGACGAAACCTATCGCAACCCCTGGTGGCACTTCCTGGCCGATGGGGCTGGCGGTGTGGCCGACATCAATTGGGAACGCGACTGGGTGGATCACACGGCCCAGATCAACTATTCCGATATTGTGAAGTACAAGGTCGTGCTCTGTTACGCCCAATTCAACGATGGCGCCCAGGCCCACCAGATGTTCCGGCAATTCCGGCCTATCAATAACGTGGACCGGTTTGTCTGGTTGGCTCCGTATCTGGAGAAGGGTGGCAACCTGTTCCTCGTTGGTGGCGGCAGTATGGAGTCCTTCCTTGAAGGAAAACCCAACTACATGGTGCCGATGATCTTCGATACGCGCGAAGAGACCCTGGTGGTCAACGGGCAGTCTTACGAAGTCGGTTTTGGCAGAAAGGAACTGCCCAATGGCACGCTCGTACAGCGTGGCCCCTTGATGTTCCCCTATGCCACGGCGGGCATCGCGGCCCTGGATTGGACATCTCCCAATACCAAGACCATTTACAATCGGCCTAACGTGGCTCGTTTTGACCGCAAGGTCGATTGCGTCGGACTCAAGGGCGTCGTGCTGGACGAAGCGTTCAAGAGCTTCCATGTCATCGGCCCGGGTGTTGTGGCCGATACGATGTTCACCGAGCCGGAAATCGATTGGCACGATACGGTCGATGCGATCGCCGACACGATGCGCCTGTTCCACCTGACGTTCCCGTTCCGTAATGACGAGTTCATCAATGCGAACATCAGTACCCGCAGCACGCGAATTACGCCGCAGGACTGCCCTGATGCGCCGGGATCGCCCGACGGTCAGTGTATCGAGCCGATGTTCCGGGGTATTGCCCGATTCGATTATATCAGGAACTACCGTTGGGACCGTGGTGAGACCGATTGGCCTTCAAGCCGCTACGACACCTTCACGTTGGAAGATGGCTGTGGCCCGCTGGCGTTGACCAGCTATGAAGGTCTGAACAACAGCAGTGTGCGGACCAATGGCAAGACTTTCGGTTACTTCTCGTACAAGGTTGTCGAGGACAAACCGGTCCAGAAGGCTGATGTCTACTGGGGCTTTGATCCGTACCGTTTCGACCACGCCGAAAGCCGCAAGGCTATTCGCTGGGTTCTGCAGTACTTCGGGCTGACAATTAACCAATAGTACCCTCAGAGGGCGGCTCTCGACTTGCGCCAATGCGTGCCGGGTCGAGAGTCTGGACGGATTTGGAAAGGCAGGATTGAATGAACGCTGGAAGCGTTAAATTCATGGGTGGACAGATCGTATTGGCGGCGTTGGTTGTGGCCGGACTGTCATTCCAGGTGGTGCCCGCGGTGGCACAGACCCCGGATGCGGCCTGTGCTGCAGATTCTCTGTACCTGATCTCCCCGGAGATGCTGGGTCTGAAGCTCGAGTCTGCGGGCAAGGAAGGGCTGACCGTCAGTTGGCCCAACCTGGACAAGACCCAGGCGACCTGCTTCAGCCTTGATGGCACCGATGGCCTGGGCTTCGGCGTGGTTGTCGATGGTGGCTTCGGTGATCGTGTGGATCGGGTCTTCAAGTTCTCCACGCCCGACGCAGGAGTTATTGGCGCGGCCAACGCGGGCAACATCACCGTGACCTGGCAAAATGATGGCCCGGCGACCAGTGGCAACATCGGCGGCGTGTTCAACCTGACCAACAATGGTGGTCTGTGGTCCTACGGCACGGCGGGCGCTAGTTGGAATCAGGCTAACAATGGCCTGCCCATGACTTGGCAGCGGACCAACGTGGTGGCCCTCGACCGGGGGACCGGTGACTTTATCGTGGCGGCCTTCACCGGCGGCCTGTCCCTGGAGTCGTCCTCGACCGGTTTGTACACCTTCAACGGGACCAATTGGGATCGTTTGGCGGCCGACCTCTTCGATGAAAGCCGCGGCATCACGAAGGTCGCTATTTCCCCTCTGGACAACAACAGTTTTGCGGTCGGTACGCGCAGTGACGGCGTGTATGTGACGACCGATGGTGGCCAGACCTTCACCCAGTGGACCAGTGCCCTGGATCCGACGGTTATCGATCCGCCAACGACCTTTCCGGTAGCGGCTCTGAACTGGGAATCGAATCGCCTGTTGGTCTTTGTCACCAATTGGGGCCTGTTCATTTCGACCAATGACGGGGCTGACTTTGGTCGGTCCTTCATTGAAGTGCCCGCAACATTGGATGTGGATCCGGCTAACTACACCTATGACCTGCCCATTATCAATGGCTTCTCGGTGGACGCCGCCAATCCGGACCGCATCGTGGCCGCTCTGGCGTTTCACGGTGCCTATGAAACAACCGATGGCGGTGTGAGCTGGCAGGATCTCTATGGCGATCTGGTGGTTGCCGACGACAGCGATATCCCAATCGATGGCCTTTGGGTCCACAGCAGTCTCGACATCCTCATTGATGCGAATGATCCGCAGATCATCGTCATGGGTGTGGTGCAGAAGGGGTTGTACCGGACGATCGATGGCGGCGTGACCTGGATTCTGGTGGCGGATGCTCCCGGTGTGCAGCCGGCCGCGGCCAAACTGACCGCCTATTCGATCATCAATCGCCCTGGCTTGCCTGGCGAAATCCTGGTGATGGAAGATGGCTGGAAACTTCTGCAGAGCCTGGACTCCGGCGCGACCTGGGCTGAATTCGCCCAGCAGCCTGCGCTGAACAAGGGACTGTCGGTAGTGGCGCGGCGGGATAATTCCGGCGACTTCATGCTGGCCTCCAACGGCGGCGGCATCTATGAAGCCGGCACGACGATCTTCCTGACCGAGACCTACAGCACGACCACTTCGTCCGAATTGCGGGATCTGGATCTGGGTCTGAATATCACTTTTGACGGTGGCAATGTGGCAGCCCTTGACGAGTTTGAATTGGTGGCCCAGACATTCCAGGGGTGGGCCGTCTGGCGCGGGCCCAGCCATGACCCCAACGCGATGAAATTGCTGGGACTGTTTGATCGCGTTAACCCCGAAGATTGCTTCGAGGGCTACTGCGGCGATAACAGCCTGGAAATTGTGCCCCTTTGCTACGCGGCCAAACGGGCGGCTTGCTTCGACCTGAGCAACCCCGATACGATCCGCTTCTTCGACGAAGAAGTGAACAACGGGTTCTCGTACTACTACGCGGTCAGCAGTTTTGACTACGGCAATACCGCTTTGACCACGGCTGAGAACAATACGAACGAGATGCTGTTCTCACCGCGCTGGGCGGGCGATGACTTGTCTCCCTATAGTGGTGCTGGCAACCAGACACTCATCTCGATCAACAAGCCGGCCACGGCAGCGGCCGAAGATGACGAGATCTACGCTTATCCCAACCCCGTGCGACTGGGGGCGGGAGTGCCGCGAGACGAAGGCAATCTGGTTGTTTTCACCAATTTGCCCGAGGGCTCTCGGGTGCGTGTCTTCACCACCGCTGGTGACGATGTGATCAATCTGGGACCGGACAATCAGTCTGGTGGCCAGATGTACTGGCGATCGGTCAATCGGGACGGGGAAGAAATTTCGGCCGGAATCTACCTCTACAAGGTGGAAATGCCCGAGCGCAAGGACCATTGGGGCCGTATCATCGTCATTCGGTAACATTATTTGTACCTGAAGATGGTTGGCGGCGGGTGCCGGTCAGAAAATGAAAATTGGGTCCAATTCGCGGAATTGGGCCCTTTTTTTTAAGTTGACCCGATGCCAAGAGTGTCCTTATTTGCAACCTGAAGAAGAATGCGAAGCCTCGGGAGCCCGAGGCCATTTCACGACTTTGACCAATGGAGACGTCATGAGCGGCAAACGGGTCTATTTCTTTGGTGACGGACAGGCTGATGGGCACGCCGGAATGAGAAACCTGCTGGGTGGCAAAGGCGCCAACCTGGCCGAGATGGTCACGCTGGGCATTCCGGTACCGCCCGGATTCACCGTGACGACCGAAGAGTGCATCGCCTACCAGAAAACCAACGAATTGTCGGCTGCGCTGAAGGCTGATGTCAAAGAAGTATTGGCCAAGGTCGAGAAGGCCATGGACAAGAAATTTGCCGACGCCAGCGACCCTTTGCTGTTCTCGGTGCGTTCGGGTGCCCGCGTTTCGATGCCCGGCATGATGGATACGGTCCTGAACCTGGGCCTCAATGACGAAACCGTGCAGGGTCTGGCGACCAAAAGCGGCAACGAGCGCTTTGCTTTTGACAGCTACCGCCGCCTGGTCCAGATGTACGGCGATGTGGTCATGGGTGTGGAAGGCCACACGCTGGAGCTCGCCATTGACGCCATCAAGGCCGACCGCGGCGTCAAGCTGGACACCGAACTGAGTGCCGCCGACCTCAAGGAACTGATCGCGACCTTCAAGAGCATCATCAAGGCCGAGACGGGCAAGGACTTCCCGACCGACCCCTTCGAGCAGTTGTGGGGCGGCATCAGTGCCGTGTTCAAGAGCTGGCACGTGGCGCGTGCCTACGAATACCGCGCCATCAACCGTATTCCCCACGACTGGGGCACCGCGGTCAACGTGCAGGCAATGGTCTTTGGCAACATGGGCGAGAACTCGGCCACCGGGGTGGCCTTCACCCGTGACCCGAGCAATGGTGATCGCCGCTTCTACGGCGAGTTTTTGATCGACGCCCAGGGCGAGGATGTCGTGGCCGGTACGCGCACCCCGCAACAGCTGAACGTGGCCGGTCGTGACCTGTTGCCCGCCGGCAACGAAGCCAAGACCCTGCCGACCCTGGATGAGGCCATGCCCGAGCCGTACAAGGACCTGGACAAGATCCGTGGCGACCTGGAGACCCACTACAAGGATATCCAGGATATCGAATTCACCATCCAGGACGGACGCCTGTGGATGCTGCAGACCCGCAGCGGCAAGCGCACCGGTGTGGCGGCCATTCGCATCGCGGCCGAGATGGAGGCCGAGGGCCTCGTGACGGCCGATGAGGCCCTGTTGCTGGTGGAGCCGGCTCACCTGGACCAGCTGCTGCACGAGCAGATCGATCCTGAAGCGAAGACCACCGAGATGGGCATTGGCCTGCCGGCCAGCCCGGGCGCTGCCCAGGGCGAGGTCGTCTTCAGTGCCGAAGATGCCGTGGCCGCCGCGGCTGAGGGCAAGAAAGTGGTCCTGGTTCGCCGTGAGACCAGCCCCGAAGACATCGCGGGCATGAATGTGGCCGAGGGCATCCTGACCAGCCGTGGGGGCATGACCAGTCACGCGGCCGTGGTGGCCCGTGGCATGGGCAAGCCCTGTGTGGCCGGTTGCAGTGACCTGGTGGTCGATGCAAAAGCCGGCACCATGAGCATCGGCGGCAAGAGCTACACCGCCGGCGATATGCTGACGATCAACGGCACCACCGGCGCCGTCATCGATGGCGCTCCGGCCCTGGTGCCGCCGCACCTTGATGATCCGAACCTGGCCAAGGTCATGGGCTGGGCCGACGCGACGCGCCGGTTGAAGGTGCGCACCAACGCCGATACGCCCCACGATGCGATCCAGGCCCGCGAGTTCGGCGCCCAGGGCATCGGCCTGTGTCGCACCGAGCACATGTTCTTCGGCGAAGACCGCATTCTGAAAATGCGCGAGATGATCCTGGCCGAGAACCTGGCCGCCCGCGAAGTGGCTTTGGCCAAAATCAAGCCCATGCAACAGGGCGATTTCGAAGGCATCTTCCGGGCCATGGATGGCCTCGAAGTGACGGTGCGCCTGTTGGATCCGCCGCTGCATGAATTTTTGCCCCACGAGACCGCCGACATGAAGGTGCTGGCCGACGAGATGGGCGTGGACCTGAAGACCATCGAGCTGAAGGTGGACTCCCTGCATGAGCAGAATCCCATGCTGGGTCATCGCGGTTGCCGCCTGGGCCTGATTTATCCCGAGATCTACGACACCCAGGTCGAGGCGATCATCGGTGCGGCCATCGTGGTCAAGAAAGAGGGCGTCGATGTGCGTCCCGAGATCATGATCCCGCTGGTGGGTACCCGCCGTGAGCTGGGCGACCTGCGCGCACGCACCATCATGGTGGCCGAGCAGGTCATGGCTGAAGCCGACTACAAGGTCGACTACCTCGTGGGCACGATGATCGAGATCCCGCGGGCAGCGCTGCTGGCTGACGAGATGGCCCAGGAAGCCGACTTCTTCAGCTTCGGCACCAATGACCTGACCCAGATGACCTTCGGCTACAGCCGCGACGATACCAACGGGTTCCTGCCCGAGTACGTCCGGCGGGGCATCCTGACCAACGATCCGTTCCAGCAGCTCGACCAGTCGGGCGTGGGGCAGTTGGTGGAGATGGCCGCAGTCAAGGGCCGCGCCAGCAACCCGAAGATCCATCTGGGCATCTGCGGTGAGCACGGTGGCGATCCCGCCTCGGTGGCGTTCTGCCACAAGGTCGGTCTCGACTATGTCAGTTGTTCCCCGTTCCGGGTGCCCATTGCCCGGTTGGCCGCGGCCCAGGTCGTGGTTCGGGAAAAACTGGAAGCCGGAAAGTAGGTCTGGGTGGCGATCCATTGGTCAACCCCGGTCTGGATGTGGCCCCTGCTGCTCGTTGTAGCGGCAGGGGCTGTGCTTTGGACCGTGCGGGCCTATGGCAAAACGTTGCCGCGACCACCGCGCTCGCTGGGACGGACTCTGATCCTGCTGCGCTCCGCTGTTTTTCTGTTGCTGGTGCTGGCCATCGCCGGCCCGGTGCTGTCCCGCCTGCTGACCAAAACCCGCCCCGCCGAAATCGCCGTGATCCTGGAAGACTCGGGCAGCATGCTGATCGCCGATGCCGGCGCCGATACGTCCGCCGATCGCTGGTCGCGGGCCTTGTCGGTGGCTGCCAGTCTAGATTCGGCCCTCAGTCGCCAGGACTTGCCTGTCGAGTCGGTTGTTCTGCGGGGCAATGGCCTTGAACCGATCGCGGAGTTCCGCCTGTCGGACCCGGTGGTGACCGACCCTACGTCCCATGGCACCAATCTGAGCGCGTTGTTGCGGCAGGCGGTCGATCGTTTGGCCGGACGGCCAGTGCGCGCCACGGTCGTGCTGAGCGATGGCCAGGAAACCACGGGCCGGGGCGCCGATGTGCGCGGCCAACAACTGCGCAGTGGTCAGGCCAGGCCCTTGTTTGTCGTCGGTGTGGGTGATGAGGACGGACCGCCGGACCGGGTCCTGAAAGACCTGCGCTATCCGGACACCGCCTACGAAGGTGACGAGGTGGTGGTCGAGTTCGCGGTGGACCACCGTTACCTGGGCAGTGGCGCGGCAGGGGTGGAGCGGGCCATCACGGCACGCTTGCTGGGACCGGACGGAGTGGTGGCCGAAGAAACGGTCACTTCGGCCGAGAAACTGGTGCCCTTTGAAATGAGTTTCAGTCCTGACCAGGTGGGGCTACAAGCCTATGACCTGCAGGTCGAAGTTTTGGACAACGAGCGTTTCCCCGCCAACAACAAAGCGTCACTGGCGATCAACGTGCGGCAGGAGCGGGCCCGTATCCTCTTGTTGTCCGGAGCCCCTTCGTGGGATGTGCGGTTTCTGGCCCAGGCGGCGGCCCAGGAGCAGCGAATCGCCTTAACGGTGGTGCATCCGTCGGCGCGCGGCCTGGTTTATGCAGACAGCCTCACACTGTGGCGGAAGCCGACGCAGCCGGATCAATGGCTGCAGTGGGACGCCGTGGTGCTCACCGGATGGACCGGGACCTTGGCCGGACTGGACTGGAAGGTGTTGGGGCAGGCCGTTGATCGGGGTCTGGGCTTGCTGGTGATGGCCGGCAGTGCCTCGGGTCCGGGCGGTGGACCGGTTCCCTTTGTGCCGCCACCGGAGTTGGCGAAATTGCTGCCTGTGGAAGTGGCGGGTTGGCGCTGGTTGCCCGGGCCATTCTTTGCGCGAGTGCCGGCCGCGGTCAGTGGACACCCGATTCTCGGTGGCGTGGCGGGCGGAGAATCCGCCACCGCTGGCACCACCGGTGGCCTGGCTGCTTTGCCCCCGGTGGGGCAGGTGGTCCAGGTGACTGGGCGCTCCGGCGCCGAAGTGCTCCTGACGGGGCTGGCTCAGGCCGCGGGTGCGGCGGGCAATGCTCCGCGTCAGCCCGCGACGGCCAGCCACATCATGCTCGCGGTTGCCAATCGGCAGCAGGGGCGGGTGGCCTGGTTTGGTGGCCGCCACCTTTGGGAATTGGCGTTCTGGGAGAGCAGCCGGCGGGGCGAAGCCAATACCGAGGGGGTTCATGCCGGCCGCCGTTTGACCCGCAATCTGTTGGTCTGGACCGCCGCGGGGCTGGAAGAGTCGGGCCTGGTCTTTACCGGCCGGCAAACCTTCTTCCAGGAGGGTGAACCGATTCGGCTGGGCGCCCAGTGGCGCGATATGCGGGGCCGCCCGGTGACTGATCAGCAACTCAGCCTGGTCTTGCGGGGCGGGCCGGCCGAGGCCGACTCCGTGCGCGAACAGACATATGCTTTGCGCATGTCTGCGGCTCGGAAAGGGCTGGCCGAAGTGCAGTTGCCGCCCCTGGCGCCGGGGAAGTACACCGTGCAATTGGTGGGCGCGGGCGATCCGCCGGTGGTCGGGCGTCAGGAAAACCTGATCGTGGCGGACCACAGTATCGAGATGACCCAGGTGCGGATGGATCGCCGCCGGCTGACCCAGTTGGCCGCTCGCGGTGGTGGACGCTTTTACGGAGCCGGCAGTGCGGGCGATCTGCGCGCCCTGGTGGATGACCTGTTGGCCCTCGACTGGCACGGCGACCGGGTCGAACAACGGCATCGTCTGGACATCCGTTCGGGTTGGCCTTTGTTGGTGCTCGTGGTGATCCTGCTGGGTGTCGAGTGGTACCTGAGACGACGGCACGGTTTGCTCTGATCTGAATTGATTTGATTTAATTTGATGACTTCTCCTCCCGGGAAGCGTGGCGTCTGTGGGCGTGAACGTTGTGGCGGGATACATTCCCTGCGGAAAATTCTGGATGACGATATTTCTGGTCGCGTGCGGACTGATTTTGGCGCCGACTGTGGGGTGGTCTGAGCTGCTGATCAATGAGTTCCTGCCTGACCCGGCTGGCACCGACAGCGGTCAGGAATTCGTCGAGTTGTTCAATACGGGGCCTGCCCCGGTGGAATTGGCCGCCGTGGAGTTGCAGTTCGCCAACGGTTCGGTGGGGGCGGACTGGGTCACGCGCTGGACTGGTAGCGGCCCGGGCACGGTCCCGGCGGGAGGCCGCTTCCTGATCGTGGACCGCAACTGGCTGGGCGTAGTAACGGGCGACGCCGAAGTCTATCTGGGGCTTCAGAATGGTCCTGATGCCATCCGGCTGGTCAGGGGCCCTGTGGTGCTGGATTTGGTGGGCTATGGCTCTCTGACAGATCAGGAGCTGTTTGAAGGGGCGCCAGTGGCCGTCCCGACTGGACAGGCGTTGGCCCGCAGGCCCGATGGCACCGATACCCAGGACAATGCTGCCGATTTCGTGGCGGCTGGCGCCACGCCGGGTGCGCGCAATTTTCTGCCCTACAGCATCGCCGTGGTGGATCAGGATTTTGACCCGCCAGTTCTGATTCGACCCGGTGACCCACTGCGCGTGACGGTGGTCCTGCGCAACGATGGCACCGAGGATCTGGTGGGCGGGCCGTGCGAATTGGCCTGGGCCGGGGGCTCGGTTTCCGCGTGGTGGGATGCTGCGCCGCCGGATGCCGAGCGCACACTCGTCTTTGTGACCCGTCCGGCGCTGCGCGGGATTGTCCCGCTGACCTGGCGGTACGCCGTGCCTGGCGGTGCCGATACGCTGCGCAGTCAGGTTGGGTCGGTGCAGATCGGGGCGTCTTTGATGCGCCTGCAGGAAGTGATGCCGGCCCCGGACAGCGGACAGGGCGAGTGGGTGGAGATTGCATGGACCGGCCCGGAATTCGGAAACCTGGCGGGACATTCCCTGCGTGACGAAGACGGGGGTTGGGTAGTGCTGCCAGACCAGGCGATGGGGCCGGGTCAGTTGGTGGTTGTGGCGGCAGATTCGTCTGGCCTGATGGATTGGTGGTGGGCCAACCGGCTGGCGGGCGCCGCGGGCTGCGGCGAGACCACGTGGCCACCGACCATTGTCAGTCCCGGCAGTTGGCCATCGTTGAACAACACCGCGCCGAGCAGCCGGTTGCATGCTGACCGGGTCTTCCTCGCCGATCCGCAGGGGGTCGTGATCGATGCGGTGGCCTGGGGTGGCCAACTGCAGGAATTGCCCGGGCGGAACCTGAGCCTCGAGCGCATCGGACCCGAACCCGTCAACCCCGGGTCCGCCCACTGGATGGTGAGCACCTCGCTGGCCGGCTCGACACCCGGCTGCGCCAATAGTGTTTCGTCCGCCGAGCCCTTGAGCCACCAAGGCGAGGCCTTGCAGGTGACACCGCCCTTGCTGGACCGATTGCGCGGTCCTTCGGCGGTGCACATCCGGTTTGGTCTGGCCGGCCCGGAGTCCAGCTGGGAAGTCGTGCTGTTCAATCTCTGGGGTGACCAGGTGCGGGATTTTGGTGGCGACGCTCGCGGCGTCGGACCGCGGGAGCTGGTCTGGGACGGCCGGGATGATACCGGGCAGGTGGTGGCGGTCGGTCCGTACATCGCCTGGCTCGAAATCCGGTCGGACGAGGCGCTGGTGCTGCGCCGTGAGAAGTCCGTGGTGGTGGTGCGATGAAGGCCGGGACGTGGTGCTGGTGGTCGGTGATGGCGGCAGTGGGCCTGGTGTTTGCCGGTTCACCTGCTTTGGTCAGGGCCCGGGATCTGGCCGATGGCTGGTTACTGGGGCCGGCGGCGACGGCCGAGTTTCTGGCGGGTCACGCCCTGGAACCCGGCGGGGTGTGGGCAACCACGGGGCAAAGCCGATTGTTCGGCGTCGCAAGCCTGCCGGTGATGGCAGTGCAGGCAGGCCTGAGCCTGGCCCAGTGGCCTGGCCGCCCTTCGGTCGAGACCCGTTGGCAGACCCTGGGCGAGGGGCTGTTTTCCGAAGACACCTATGAGATTCATGGGCAAGTGGGCCGGCGTCCGGTGGTGGGCCTGGCGTACCGCACAGTCCGGACGCAGACCGGAGGCTTTGCCGACATTGCTCGGCAGGCCGATTCCCGCTGGCAGGCGGCACTGACCATACAGGCCCAGTGGAGCCTGCCGGAGTCGGTTCGGGTTCAGGCCCGCCTGTGGCTGCCAGCAGCCGAAGGCGGGGCCAACCACGAGGCCGAGGGGCGCCGGCCTTTGGCCAGAATTCAGGGTTGGAACGGGGCCCTGGCCCTGGCTGTGGCGGTGGATCTCAAGGCCGACCAGAGCCCCGCGGTTTCATTGGAATGGGACCTGGGCTGGGGCGGGGGAGCCTGTGGGATGAGGGTTGACCTGGCCACCGGGATTGTGGGTCCGGTGGTCCAGTGGCGTCGCGGCCTGTTGCTGATCCGCACCTCCCATCTGGTTCATCCGCAGTTGGGCGTGACCCATCACTTCGAGTTGGGGTTGGGCGCCTGGGGAGCGCCACGATGGTGAGGCGTCTGGCCAGCCTGGGTTGCGCTCTGGCCTGGCTGGCGTCGGTTCCAGCCTGGGCCCAGTCGGGGGCTGATTCCGCTGAAGTGGCCGAAGTCCTGACCGAGCTGGACGAGGCCGGGAGCCCCGCCACCGCCCGTGAGATCGCCGAATTCCTCAAGGATGCTGTTCCCCAGAGTCAGTCGGGCGTTCTGCTGGGCCGCACAGGCTGGACCGACACCGATGGCTTGGAGCACACCGCACGTCTGCGCCTGAATCAGGGGTGGCTGAGATTGCGCGGGCGTTGGCGCCAGTACCGCGACGGGTCGGTGCAAATCGGCGGGGCCGGAATGTTTGGTCCCGACCGTTGGCAGTTGGCCGTAGGGCAACTGGGATTGTCCCAGGGCTTTGGGCTGCTCGCTGGTGGGCCGGGGCGAGGGCCGTCGTTGACTGCCGATGGAAGCCTTCGGGCCCGCGGTGATCGCATGGTGCTTTGGAGCGGCGCGGCTGAACCGCAGACCATCAGGGGGGTGGGGGCATCCCTGAAGCTGGGCCTCTGGCAGGTGCGTACTCTGGCGGGTCAGCGAGGAGACGAGCCGTTGGCTGATCAGCAGACCGATCAGCAGACCGTGGTGACCCAGGTCTCGGCCGGCAACCAGGCGTGGCGCCTGAGTGGCGTGGTCCTTGTGGACCCCGCGGAAAAAGGCGCCAGTCTCAGTGGCCGGCTGCGGCGCGGAGCCGTGGACGCCAGTTGGGAGGCGGTGTGGCGGCGGCCGGTTGGCAGCCCGGTGCCTTTGGGCGGGTTGTTGGTGCAGGGTGGGTGGCGACCGCATCGCGTGGCGCGCTTGGAAGTCCTGGCCGGGTGGGCGGCGGCCGGCCCACGCCCGGTGCTGGGGCAGAAGCATCCGGTGTTGGGTGCCTGGGGTGGGCGGGGAGCGGCGGTGCGCGGGACCTGGCGGGCAGACAGCGGCCTGGGCGTCAAGCTGATGGTCCACCGCGGGCACGGCCGTGAGCCTGTTTTGGCCGGGGACCGGCGCCTGCGCACCTTGGCTGATGCCCAGTTGAGCAAAAACTGGGCTGGCGGCTGGAGTGCGGCCGCTCGGTGGCGGCAGGGTGGCGAAGAGGTCACCGAGTGGTCGGAGCGGTTTCCGTGGCAACCACCGGCTCTGGCTTGGCAGGACAGCCGCCGCGTGGTGAGTCTGAAGGGGCAGTGGAGCCACGAGCGGAGCCGGGTCCAGGTCCTGTGGCGGCAACTGGACCTGGCGCGGGTGCGGCAGGATTCGGGTTGGCAAAGCGGTGGGGCTCGCAGTCTGGTGACCTTCAGCGGGGGGGTGAGTCTCGGCCAGTCGGCCCTGTTGCGGGCGGCCTGGACCGTCAGTTGGGGCGATCCGGTGGATCTGGTCAGCGCCGTGGTGCCTTTTGCCGGTTACGTGCTGCCGCGGCACTGGGGGCACTGGCGAGCTGAACGCCTGGTAGGCCTGCAGTGGAGCGGCGGTGGGCTGCAGTTGAGGTCGGCCCTGTCGTGGCGCCAAGCCGAGCCGCAGTTGCTTGAAGATCCGGTCAAAGATGTGTGGGCGGCTTGGCTGGAAATCGCTTGGGTTTGGTGATGAAAGCAGTCAATTCTCTGGTGGAGTGGACGATAGAGAAGAATACCCGCCCTGTGTCAGGGGTGTGGACTATCGGTTGAGACCGGGAAACCTGCCCGCTTGGCGGAGGACCCGGCGCCCCTGAATCGGGATCGTGGCTTCGGTACGGCTCCCGGAGGACTGACTTGCTGACTGGCCTGGAACATTCCGAACTTCTGGCGGAGAACCTCTCCACGACTGCCGCTTGCCCGCCAGACGCGGTGTTGCAGGAGCTCAGCCATCTGGCCATGGCCCACGATACCCTGCCGTATCTGACAGCCGAACTGTTCGAGCGATTGCGTAAGATATCCGGGCAATCCCTTGCTTCTGAATATCTTGGTGGTATGCAGCATTTGGCGGCGCAGGGCAACCCGGCCGGTGCCCGGCTGTTGGCGGCCTTTTTGAATGTCTCCACACCGGGCGAGCGTTTGCTGCCGGTGGTGCGGCCCCTGAATTCGAGCCGTCGCTATATGGCGCGTTTGTCGGATCCTGATGTTGGCCTGGGGCCCTTCCAAACTGACTGGCTGAAAAGGCAGGCGCGGGCCGAGACAGCCGCAGCTCACCTGGGCCAGGTGTGGGGCCTGAAAATGCCGCCGGCCGGCACCAAAGGGCCGGACCATCAGCATCCCTGGCCCTTGATGCGGCAGGTTTTTACCAAGCTGCTGGAACAGGCGATGGAAGAGAAATTCTGGGAGCAGGAAGGCGAGCCGAAGCTGTTGGCAGAGATGTTGCGCCTGGAAGTCGATGCGTGGCAGGAGCGCATCAGTCACCTGGCCGGCAATATCAATCCGTACCGGGTCGATAGTGTGATGCGGATTTTGCCGTTGTTGAATCGCGCCGATGCCGAAATTCGGGACCTGCGTTTGATGACGACCTGGATCGCCGAACGAGACTTCGAATCGGCCTTCATCACACCACTGCCGCGCTGGCGTGAGACTCTCGATGACAAGGACTGGAACCATCTGCTGCGGGATCTGGGCACGAGCGAAAACCTGGGTGGGTTGGCCTGCCTGGCGGTGGGCCTGAGTGCCCGCCCGATCCTCGTTTCGCAGTTGGCCGAAGGCATTCGGCGGATTATGGCGGTGTCGCTGGCTCTGGTGGGCGAGGGTGTGCGCGATGAGGGCCTGAACCTGTTCACGGCCTGTGTGCTGGCCCAGTCCCACTATGGCAACGGCCAGATCGTATTTGCGGTGGAAAAGGAAATGGAGGAAACCCTGGCGAAGATCCTGCCGGATTCTCCGGATCCTGATCATCCATTATTTGGCGTATCGGTGATGGCGGGCTTGCTGATCATCGAATTGGGCGAGAACCTGCCGCAACTGGCTGATGGTCTGTCCAGCACCCGGGACTTCACCGAAGCAGAAGATGGCGCGCTGCGGACCTGGCGCGAACAGCACAGCGAGGTCGATACGTCCGACCTGGCCGCTCTGCGCGAACTGGACCTGGCCTTGGCGCGCAAACTCAACGGAGAGGAAGACGAAGACGATGAAGAAGTCGAGGATTTGGGAGCCACGGGGCTGAAGAACCTTGTGATGACCAATATCCAGTCGGTGAGTGTGTTGCTGGGCTTCCTGCGCAATCCCAAGATCACTTCGATTCCCGGCCTGGTCGAAGAAGTTGTGGTTCGCACCCGCAATCCCCAGATCATTGCCACGATCGCCAACGA
The DNA here is from genome assembly GCA_964562635.1 of uncultured Fibrobacteraceae bacterium. Classification (GTDB taxonomy): domain Bacteria; phylum Krumholzibacteriota; class Krumholzibacteriia; order LZORAL124-64-63; family LZORAL124-64-63; genus JAGRNP01. Next base: position 23,153 of record CAZLUL010000011.1, read on the forward strand.
CCGTGCGTTGCATACCGGATTTGCCAACAAAGGTGTGGCTTTGGCCTGCCTGCGCAGTCCGGTCAATGTCTCGGTCAAGACGCTGCGCAAGTTCTGCCATGTGAAATATGTGGCGAAGATCGAACTGAAGCGCATGGCCGCCGACCGTACGGGAATCCGCAAGGAAGTCGGCCGGGAAATCAAAAAATATCTCGACGCCTTGGCCTAGACCCCACTGGGGCCCTCTGGGCCCAAAACTCCGCCTTTTTCAGCCCTGATTTCGCTACGGTTGACTTGCCCCTGAATGCCGTCTACGATGGATGTCCAAGGGTCGGGCCAAGTGCCCTGCCAGGGCTAGATAGGCGCCGTCTATGACGCACCTTATCGGACACCGGCCATGCTAAAACCCCGGAAGCCATCCGGAAGCAAAAGGGGCTTGCAATGCTCGCGAAAAGAATGCAGAGACTAGGCACCGAAACCGCATTCGAAGTTTTGGCCCGGGCCAAGGCCCTGGAAGCCGACGGGCGCGACATTGTGCATCTGGAAATCGGTGAACCTGATTTCGATACGCCGCGCCATATCATCGACAAGGCCATTGAGGCGTTGAACTCCGGTTACACCCACTATGGTCCTGCCGCCGGCATGCCCGAGGTGCGCAAGACCTTCGCCGAATTCATCGCCCGCGACCGCGGCATCGACGTGGGGCCGGACAACGTGGTGATCGTGCCCGGGGGCAAGCCCATCATTTACTTCCCGCTGGTGGCGCTGATTGATCCGGGTGACGAGGTCATCTATCCCAACCCCGGTTTCCCGATCTACGAATCGGTGATCAATTTTCTCGAGGGCAAGGCCATTGCGCTGAAGCTTTCGGAAGAGAAGGACTTCAGCTTCGACATTGATGACCTGAAGTCGCTGGTGAGCGACAAGACCAAAATGCTGATCATCAACTCGCCCCAGAATCCCACCGGTGGCATGCTCAGCGCCGAAGACCTTGATACCATCGCCGAGTTGGCCGTCAAACACGACTTCTGGGTTTTGAGCGACGAGATCTACAGCAAGATCATCTACGAAGGAACCCACGAGTCGATCACCACGCGGCCGGGCATGCTCGAGCGCACGATCCTGCTCGACGGCCACTCCAAGACCTATGCCATGACGGGTTGGCGCCTGGGCTACGGCATCATGCCCAAGGAATTGGCCACGGCGGTGGCCAAGCTGCAAACCAACTGCACCAGTTGCACGGCGGCCTTCACCCAGTTGGCCGGGGCCGAAGCCCTGACCGGGCCCCAGGATGCGGCCGAGGCCATGGTGGCCGAATTCAAGATCCGGCGCGACCTGCTGGTCGCAGGCCTCAACGCCATCGAGGGCGTCAGTTGCCGCAAGCCGCGCGGCGCGTTCTATGTGTTTGCGAACATCACGGGCCTGGGCCTGACCAGCAAGGAAGTCGAATCCCGTTTGTTGGATGAATTTGGCGTGGCCGGGTTGGCGGGCACCAGTTTCGGCAGCTTCGGCGAGGGCTACCTGCGCTTCAGTTATGCCAACAGCCAGGACAACATCAAAAAGGCCCTGGACCGGTTCGCGCAATTCGCTGCGGCCGTCCGCAGTGGCAACTAGGGGTATCAGTGGAGTCGAACCACAAGAGCAAACGCCTGGTCATTGCCCTGGGGGGCAACGCTATTATTCCGGTGGGCCAGGAAGGCACCTACGAGCAGCAGATGGCCATCACCATGGAGACCATGAACCAGGTGGCCCAGTTGGCCAAATCGGGCCACCGGGTGGTCATGACCCATGGCAATGGTCCGGTGGTGGGCAATATCGTTTTGCGCAACGACGCGGGCATGGCCCTGCACGGGATTCCGCCGATGCCCATGTATGTGTGCGGCGCCGACAGTCAGGGAGGGCTGGGCTTCATGTTGCAGCAGGCCCTGCAGAACGCTCTGCACCTGCAGGGGTTGGACACGCCGGTGGCATCGGTGGTGACCCAGGTGCTCGTGGACCAGAGTGATCCGGCCTTTGCCAATCCCACCAAACCCATTGGGCCGTTCTATGACGAGCAGGGCGCCCAGGTGGTGCGCGACGAGAACGGCTGGACCCTGGTGATGGATGCCGGTCGTGGCTACCGCCGCGTCGTGCCCAGTCCCCAGCCCCTGGAAGTGATCGAATGGGAGGCCATCAAGGCCCTCGTCGATGCGGGCGTATTGACCATCGCGACTGGCGGCGGTGGGGTGCCGGTGACCCGCGATCAGGACGGCCTGTTGGCGGGCTGCGATGCGGTGATCGACAAGGACCGGGCCAGTGATCTGCTGGGCCAGTTGATCGGCGCGGACGTGTTGGTGATCATCACCCAGGTGGACAAGGTGTGCGTGAATTTCGGCCAGGAAAATGAGGAAGCGCTGGATGTGCTGCCGGCGGGCCGTGCCCAGGCGTTGCTGGACAATGGCGAATTTCCCGTGGGCAGCATGGGGCCCAAGATCGAAGCGGCGATTTCTTTTCTGGCTGCGGGTGGCCAAGAGGTCATCATCACCTCGCCGGAAAACCTGCTGGCTGCCGTCGAAGGGCGCCAGGGCACACGCATCGTGCCTGATTGAACTGGCTCCGGCTCTTGATCCGGTCTATGCTGGAATTGTAATGGCAACCCAAACCGAGTACTGCAGGAGGATTCCCCAGCATGACGAGCACGATGAGGACCGTTCTTGTGGTGGGCTCCGGTGGACGTGAGCACGCGCTTGTCCGCCAGTTGGCCCAATCGCCCCAGGCCCCGCGGATTTATACCGGCCCGGGCAATCCCGGCACGGCCGAACACGGCACCAACGTGGATCTTGATCCGATGGACAGTGACCAGGTGGTCGCTTTTTGTCGCGAGAACGAAGTCGACCTGGTGATCATCGGCCCGGAGGATCCCTTGATCAACGGTCTGGCCGACCAACTGCACAAAGCGGGGATTGATGTCTTTGGTCCCGGCGCCATGGGGGCCCGCCTGGAGGGGGACAAGGAGTTTGCCAAGGAAGTCCTGGCCAGCGCCGGCGTGCTCACGCCACACTTCCATGCCTTCAGCAGCAGCAGCGCGGCCTTGAGACACCTGGACAAGATCGACCTGCCGGTGGTGATCAAGGCCTGTGGCGCAGCTCAAGGCAAGGGCGTGGCCGTGTGCGCCACGCGGGTCGAAGCCGAAGCCTTCATTGCCGAATGCCTCGATGACCAGCGCTTCGGTGGCGCCGGGCTACGCATCCTGATCGAAGACTGCATCTTCGGCCCGGAACTGTCGGTGCTGATTGTCACCGACGGACAGGATTACTGCCTGTTGGCGCCCAGCCGCGATCACAAACGCATCGGCGAAAACGACACCGGACCCAATACCGGCGGCATGGGCGCGTTTGCGCCGGTGACCTTGCCGGATGACCTGTACGCCGAGATCGACGCGCGGGTGGTGCTGCCGACTTTGGCGGAATTGCGGCGCCGGGATATCCCTTTCCGGGGCGTGCTCTACGCCGGCCTTATGCTCACCGAACACGGGCCGCAGGTGTTGGAATTCAACTGTCGGTTTGGCGATCCGGAAACCCAGGTTGTGCTGCCCTTGCTGAAGGGCGACCTGCTCGAATTGTGCACCAGCGCGGCCAAGGGCCGCCTGGGCCAATATCTGCAGGGTTTTTCCGAAGGAGCTGACGATATGCCGGCCAATTGGGAAGGCGCGGGAGTCACGCGCTGGGACCGGCAGTGTGTCGTGGTCGTGGGCAGTGCCGACGGTTATCCGGGGCAGTACATCAAGGGCAAGGCCATTGAGTTGCCGAAGGGCGGCCAGGATGACCGCTGGATCATCCACGCGGGCACCAAAAAATCCGACAAGGGTCTAGTCACCGACGGTGGCCGCGTGCTCGGTGCCGTGGGCTACGGTTCGGATTTGAATACGGCCCGGGAAGCGGCCTACGGGTTGCTGGAAAACACGCACTTTGAAGGGCTCACATACCGGCGTGATATCGGCACGTCAGGAGGCAAATAGAATGGCGCAGAAGCCAGCGAAAAAGACCGCTCCAAAAACGGCGCGGGTGGTGGTGCTGCTGGGCAGCGAATCCGATCTGCCGGTCATCGAAAAAATGAAGCCCCTGCTGGATCGCTTCGGCTTGAGCTACCGCATTGACATTGCTTCGGCCCATCGGCAACCAGCGAAGTTGAGCCGCATCGTCAGGCAGACCGAAAAGTCCGGCACCGAGGTCTACGTCGCGGTTGCCGGTATGGCCGCGCACTTACCCGGTGTGGTCGCCTCCATGACCGGCAAGCCGGTTATCGGTGTGCCGGTGGCCAGTGGTCCCTTGGCGGGGGTGGACGCCCTGCTGTCCATCGTGCAGATGCCGCCCGGCGTGCCGGTGGCCACGGTGGCTGTTGGCAGCGCCGGTGCCCGCAACGCTGCCTGTCTGGCAGCCCGGATGATCGCCCTGAAAGACGCCAAAGTGGCCGCCGCGGTGGAGACCTACCGGCAGGAGCTGGCCAAGGGCGGCAGCTGAGCGTGACCACCTCCGGTGGCAAGACCGAGATCGCCGTCCTGAGCCTGCGCTCTGGCGGCGTTCTGCTTTTGGCCACCGATACCCTGCCGGGACTGCATTGCCGGGCCGATGACCCAGTGGCCATAGAGCGCGTCGGCCAGATCAAAGGCCGTCCCGAGGGCAAGACACTGCTCGTATTGGCGGGTGATCTGGCGCAGGTGCGGCAGTTGGCTGCCCCGTTGACTCCGGCCCAGGTGGCTGCCTGTGAGCGGTGCTGGCCGGGTCCTTTTACCTTGATCCTGCCGGCAAAACCGCAATTGCCCACTGCCGTCACTGGCGACGGCGGTACGGTGGCTATCCGCATCCCTGCGGTGCCCGAATTGCGCAATTTGATCCTCGCGGTGGGTGTGCCGTTGGTTTCCACCAGTGCCAACCGATCCGGTGAGCCGCCCTGCGCAGGCCTGAGTGAGGCCGAAAGGGTTCTGGGGTCTGCCGTGGACGGAATTTGGGGCGTGGACCCGTCCCGATCCGGTCCCGTGGTGCCCAGCGCCCTGGTGAATTTGACGGCGGAGCCGTTTGTGGTGCTGCGACCGGGGCCTTTGCCTTTTGTGACTGATTGAAGGAAATGCCGCCCGAGTGGGGCGGGGTCTTGACGCGCCTCGCCGGGCGGTCTAATTTTGGCGGGTTCCGCCTGTTGCGGCTCCGGGAAATCCGAAGCAAGGAAACCTCGCCTGTGAGTGACCAGATCGTTTTTCTGTGCACGGGCAATATCTGCCGCAGCCCGCTGGCAGAAGTTCTTGCTGTCCAGATGTTTGCTGGCCTGGGTTTGAGCTTCGTCTCAGCCGGGCTGGATGTGGTCCCGGGCCTGCCGGCTTCGGGTTCGTCGGCGCAGCACGCCACTTCCCGTGGCTTGAGCCTGGGGGATCACCGTTCCCAGCCGGTGAGTGCGGATCTGCTGGCGTCCACCGCCTGGGTGATCGGAATGTCGCGCAGCCACGCGGCGATTTTCCGCAGCCGTTACCTGGGCGCCTACCAGGGGCACGTGGGAATCCTGGGCGCGCCGGGTCTGGATCTGGCGTCGGGAGGCCCTTCGCCCGCGGTTGAAGAGGTGAATGACCCCTACGGTTTGCCCAGCGAAAACTATTTCGCCTGTGGCGATCAGATCCACCGCCTGCTCCAGGGGTGGGCACCGATTTTCAAGGCCTTGTCGGCAGCTGCCACGGCAGGCTCTGCTCAGGAGAACGAAACATGAAAATTGCCATCGGCTCGGACCACCGAGGCTTCGCCCACAAGGCCCTGATTACCGCAGCGCTGCAAGCCGAGGGCATCGAGGTGGAGGACTTTGGGTGCCCCAGCGAAGAGTCGGCCGACTATCCGGACGCGGCCCTGCCTGCGGCTGAGATGGTCGCCAGTGGCGCCGCCGTCGGTGGCGTGTTGATCTGTGGCTCGGGTATCGGCATGAGCATCGCGGCCAACAAGGTCAAGGGCATCCGGGCTTCGCTGTGTTTCACCGAGAATCAGGCCCGCACCACGCGGCAGCACAATGACAGCAATGTGATTTGCCTCAGTGGCGATGCGGTTGACCCGCAGACCGCTCTGGCGCTGACGCGGGTCTGGCTCGAATCCGTTTTTGAAGGGGGTCGCCATGCCGGCCGCGTGAGCAAGATCACTGACTACGAGGCAAAACACTGGACCTAAAGCCAACAAGGAACCTAGAACAAACACGGACGCAGGAGTGATTCCATGTACGACGAAGTGCGCAAAACCGATCCCGCGATTGCCGGCCTCCTGGACCAGGAGCTGGGCCGTCAGCGCAGCCAGCTGGAAATGATCGCCAGCGAAAATTTCACCAGCCGCGCGGTGATGGAAGCTACAGGCTCGACGTTGACCAACAAATATGCCGAGGGGTATCCCGGCAAACGCTACTACGGCGGCTGTGTGCATGTGGACGAAGTCGAGAGGCTGGCCAAGAAGCGGGCCATGGAATTGTTCGGCGCCGAGCGCGCCAACGTGCAGCCCCACAGCGGCAGCACGGCCAACATGACGGCCTATCTGGCCTTCCTGAAACCCGGCGACAAAATTCTGGGTCTGAGCCTCAGTCACGGTGGGCACCTGACCCACGGCCATCCCGTGAATTTTTCCGGTCTGCTGTTTGATGCTCACCACTACGAGGTGAGCCCCGAGACCGAGACCATCGACTATGACAAATTGCGCGACCAGGCCCTGGCCCTGCGGCCACGCATGCTCGTCGGTGGAGCCAGCGCCTATCCGCGATTCTGGGACTACGAAAAACTGCGCAGCATTGCGGACGAAATCGAAGCGATCCTGATGTTCGACATGGCCCACATCGCAGGCCTGGTGGCCGGCGGGGTGCACGCCAGCCCGGTGCCCCACTGCGACGTGGTCACCAGCACGACCCACAAGACCCTGCGTGGCCCACGCGGTGGCCTGGTGCTCAGCCGCAAGGAGCACTTCAAGCTCATCAACAAGATGAATTTCCCGGGCATCCAGGGCGGCCCGTTGATGCACGTGGTGGCGGCCAAAGCCGTCTGTTTCCAGGAATGCCTGCAGGACGAGTTCAAGACCTACGCCCAGGCCATGGTCGACAACGCCAAGGCCCTTGGCGACGGCCTGCTGGCCAAGGGCTTTCATCTCGTCAGTGGTGGCACCGACAATCACCTGCTGCTGGTCAACGTGAGCAATAAGGGATTGACGGGTAAGGCTATGGAAGAGCTGCTTGAGCACGTGGGCATCACCTGCAACAAGAACACGGTGCCCTTTGACCAGGAGAGCCCCTTCGTGACCAGCGGCGTGCGCCTGGGCACTCCGGCGCTGACGACCCGCGGCATGGGCGTGACCCAGATGGGCCAGATCGCCGACATCATCGACCGCGCGGTGCAGAATCGCGAGGATCAGAGTGCGCTCGACACCTTGCGCAGCGAAGCAGAAGAATTGTGCGGGGAGTTTCCCCTGTATCCGGGAATGTAAGGTCGGGTTTGCAACCGCGGAATCCAGGAGGGATGCGCCGTGAAATGTCCACGCTGTGGCAATGAGGATGACAAGGTGGTCGACAGCCGGGCTGTGCGCGATGGGCGCGCGGTGCGTCGGCGTCGTGAGTGCATCGATTGTGGCGAGCGATTCACGACCTACGAAGCGCTCGAGACGCGGCCGGTGCTGGTTTCCAAGCGGGGTGGCCACACCGTGGCCTACAACCGCGCCAAGGTGATCACCGGGGTGACCAAGGCCTGCGAAAAGCGTCCGGTTTCCCTCGAGGAGATCGAGATCATCGTTGATCAGGTCGAGGGCAAGCTGGCCGCCAGTGGGCGCCGTGAAGTGCCCACTGAAATCATCGGGCGCTATCTGCTGGAAGAGCTGCGTCTGGTGGATCAGGTGGCTTATGTGCGGTTTGCTTCGGTGTACCGCAGCTTTCAGAGTGTGGACGAGTTTTTTGACCTGTTGCGGGACATGGGCGCTGATCAGGATGGCGTCGAGACTGAAGACCCGAAAGAAGAATTGTGACCGATCCCCGGGAACCGGAACTGCCTTTTGACGCCGCCAATGACCCTGAGGACTTCACCGGTCCCCGGGATCAGGTGGGGTTTGGGGATTTGAAGCCGGCCAGGAAACATCCGCTGGCTGATAAGTTTGATCAGCAGAACGAGGCCGAGGATGAAGGGCCGCCGGTCGGTGGCAAGGGCGACGGGGAAGATCCGGGGGAAGACTTGAATTCCGGCAATTCCGGCAATTCCGGTGAATCCAGTGATTCCGGCGATTCCGGCGACGGTGGGGGCAGCGACGACCGCATGGGCCTGCTGGACCACCTGGGCGAGTTGCGCACCGTCCTGATCCACAGCTCCTATGCCGCGGTGGCCGCGACGATTCTCTGCTGGTTCTGGTCGGCCGACCTGCTGGACCTGCTGATCAAGCCCATCGAAAGCGAAGGGGTCTATTTTACGGCCCCCAACGAGGCCTTTCTGACGCGCCTGAAATTGTCCGGTGCCGTGGGCATGTTCGTCATCGTGCCGTTCGTCTTCTTCAAGTTCTACGGCTTTGTGATGCCGGGCCTCTACAAAAAGGAACGCAAGGTCGTGACGCCGCTTTTGCTGGCCTCGACCCTTCTGTTTTATCTGGGTGTCGCTTTCGCGTTCATGGTGGTCATTCCCCAGGTGGTGACCTTCCTGCTGAGCTTCGGCACCGACAATTTGTCGCCGCTGATCGGCGTGGGGCCGTATTTTGGCTTTGTCAGCCGCTTGTGCCTGGCTTTTGGCCTGGTTTTCGAGCTGCCGTTGCTGGTGCTGTTTTTGAGTGTGCTGGGCGTCGTCAATCCGCGCATGTTGCTGCGCACGTGGCGCTACGCGGTGGTGGCTATCGCGGGCCTTTCGGCGGTTTTGACCCCGCCAGACGTCATTAGCCAGGTCATGATGGCCGGACCGGTGCTGGTGCTGTATATCGGTTCGGTGCTGATCTCGATTGCCGTGACCCGCAAAAAACGGCGCGCCAAAGAGGGCAAATGAAACCGCGATGGCGAATAAGGACAGCAAAGGGCCGGAATGAACATTGACATGCCGGATCTTTAGGGAATATTTGGGGGACTGGATCGCCCGAGAACCGACAGTTCGGAGCGCGCCTCAAGGGGGGCACCAGAAGCTTTAAACGCCGAGAGTGGGAATGAATGGGACTCGTGGATCGCGAACGCATCAAGCTGATCACGCTGCAGAAGAAGATCGGACCGGCCCTGAAGCAGGTGGATGAGGAATTCCGCCGCATCACCGATGGGGACAGTCCGCTGACCATCGACATCTGTGATCATATCCGGCAGGGCAAAAGCAAACGCTTTCGGCCCACACTGCTGTTGTTGGCGGCCCAGAACGACGACCACGCCGAATTTGCACCTGGCGCCATCACGGCCGCAGCCAGCGTTGAGCTGGTGCACACCGCCACTCTGGTGCACGACGATTTCATCGACGAAGCGGTCACCCGCCGCGGCTTGCCCTCGGTGAATGTGAAATACGGGTCGAGCGCGGCGTTGATCATGGGGGACTACCTGTACAGCAAGGCGCTGCACAATCTGTGTGTTGGGGGGCTGCATCGGGCGGTTGAGCTGCTTTCGCACACCACCGTGCTGATGAGCGAAGCGGAGATGCTGCAGCTCGAACACCGTTACGACATGGCGATCAGCGAAGACCGCTACCTGCAGATCATTTACCAGAAGACGGCTTCGCTGATCGAAAACAGCTGCCGCATCGGGGTTTCGTTCAACGAACGGTTGGCCGGCCACGAAGAGGCCTTCGGGGTCTTTGGCACCAAGACGGGACTGGTTTTCCAGATCACCGACGACATCTTCGACTATCTTGGGGACGAACGCCGGCTGGGCAAGCCCACGGGGCAGGATTGGGAAGAGGGCCGGATCACCCTGCCGCTGATCGCGGCCTGGCGCAATGCTGATGACGCGACCAGAAAGCGCATTGGGGAATTGGCCGACCAACGGGATTCCAAGTCTCGGGCCGCGTGTTGGTCCGAGGTGAAGCAGTTTGTCACCGATTTTGGTGGTGTGGACTACGCGTTTGCCCAGGCCCGCGAGTATGGCGAAGAAGCCAAGAGTGCTCTGGGTCCGGTGGCCTCGGGGCCGCAAAAAGATCTGTTGGCCGTGGCCGTGGAATACGTCATCAATCGCTTGAACTGAATCGGAAAGAACATGTCAGAAAACAAAACCGACGACGAGGCACAGACCCCGGACGCGGCGGTGCCCGAGAAGCCCAAGTTTGTCATCCCTGACGACTCGTCGGCCTACGCGCTGTGCGAGCGTGCGGTGTGGCACCTGCTGGAGAAAAAGGGCATGGACCTGATGGTCCTGGATCTGCGCGGGCGCTCTGATGTCTGCGATTTCTACGTCCTGTGTTCGGCCAATAGCGCCAACCAGGTCACCGCCCTGGCCAAGCACGCCCACAATATGATGGTCGACGCTGGTCAGAAGCCCAAGGGCCTCGAAGGCATGACCGACGGCCGCTGGGCCCTGCTGGATTTCTTCGACGTGGTGATTCACGTTTTCAAGGAAGATGCGCGGGAGTACTTCAATCTCGAACGCCTGTGGGGCGACGCCCCGAAGCTGGAGTTGGAGCTGGAACACTTTGCGGACCCCGCTGTGATCGCCCGTCATCCGGACCTGAAATTTACCATTGCCGCCGGCCCCGACGGCACCGCCTAGGAAACGGAATATCATGCTAGAGGATCTGCTCAGAAAGGGCCTGTTTGTGGCCCTTGAAGTCTATGGTGTTTTTGAAGAAGACATCCACATCGATCTGGAAAAGCCCCGTGACCGCAGTCATGGGGATTTGAGCACCAATGTGGCGCTCATGCTGGGCAAGCGCCTCAAGCGCAAGCCCCGGGAACTGGCCGGGGAAATTGCCGCCACTGTCTCGTTTCCCCGCGAGCTGATCGAGTCGGTGGAAATCGCCGGGCCGGGCTTCATCAATTTTCGCATTGCCCGCGAATTCCAGATCCAGTTGCTGCTCGACGTGATCACGCCCGGTGGCGCCCTTGAGGACATCAAGACCGGCGGCGGCAAGCGCATCAACGTCGAGTTCATCAGCGCCAATCCGACTGGTCCGTTGAACGTGGTCAGTGCGCGGGCGGGCGCCTTCGGCATGACTCTGGTCAAGCTGTTGGACGCCATCGGGTACGATGCCCACGCCGAGTACTACGTGAACGATGCCGGCCGCCAGGTGACGCTGTTGGGCCAGTCCCTGCGGGCGCACTACCTGCAACTGGTCGGCGACGAGATCGAGTTTCCCGAGAACGGCTATAAAGGTCGCTACCTGGAAATTATGGCCGGCGAACTGCTCGAGCAGGACACCGAAGCTGTGCAGGCGGCCGCCATGGCCTTCAACGACGAAAGCTTTCAGCGCATCACCGCGCCCGAGGGCAACGCCGCCGACTGGCGCAAGCTGCCCGAAGACCAATCGGTGCGCTATTTTGCCAAGTACGCCTTGATGAAAATTCTCAGCTGGCAGCGCGAAACCTGTCGGCGCTTTGGCCTGCGCTTCGAGACCTGGTACTTCGAGTCCGAGTTGCACGAGAGCAAGCGGGTCGAGCGGGCGCTGGAAAAATTGAAAAAGATGGACGTGACGTTCGAAGAAGACGACGCGACCTGGTTCCGATCCACTGACTTTGGCGACGAAAAAGACCGCGTGCTGGTGCGTTCGGACGGCATGTCGACCTACTTCCTGGCCGACATCGCCTACCACTACCACAAGTACCAGCGCGGCTTTGAGCGCGCCATTGATTTTTGGGGTCCGGACCATCACGGCTACATCCCGCGCATGACCGGCGCCATGGAGGCCCTGGGGTGCGGCAGCGACTGGCTCGAAGTGCAGATCCTGCAGCAGGTGACGTTCATGGAAAGCGGCCGCAATATCCAGATGTCCAAGCGCAAGGGCC
>CAZLUL010000012.1:0-33841 GCA_964562635.1 uncultured Fibrobacteraceae bacterium
TACCTAACTCATCCAGATCACCGGAATGTTCACTGATGTCGGTACTGTATGCCTGCCGAAGGCATCAAACTGGTGGGCCGTCAGGACGTCCTTTCCATCGAAGAAATGCAACGCCTGGGCGCCATCTTCACCGACCTCGGTGTGCGCAAGATCCGCATCACCGGCGGCGAACCCCTGTTGCGCAAAGGCGCCGTTGAACTGATCGCGGGCCTGCGGCAACTGCCCAGCTCACCGGAAGTCCTGCTCACCACCAATGGGTTGTTGCTCGACCACAACCTGGACGCGTTGAAGGCCACCGGCGTGACGCGCATCAACCTGAGCCTCGATACCCTGGATGCCGACAATTGGTTTCGCATCACCCGGCGGGGCGGACACGACAAGGTGTTGCGGGCCATGGACCGGGTGTTGGAGATGGACCTTGGCCTCAAGGTGAACATGGTGGTCTTGCCGGGTCGCAACGAGCATGAGATTCCGGATTTTGTGGCCCTGACCAAGGACCGCAGGATGTCCGTGCGGTTCATCGAACCGATGCCCTTTGACGGCGCAGGCAAACCCCTGCAAGCCATCAGTGGTGCTGAAATCATGGCCCTGGTCAAAGCGTCCTATGACCCGCAGCCGCTGGACAACCCCGTCGGTGCGGTCGACAAGTTGTTTGCCGTACCCGGCCACCAGGGCAACATTGGTGTCATCGAAGGCCACAGCCGCACGTTCTGCGCCAGCTGTCGCCGCCTGCGCATTGATGCCCGTGGTGGGTTGCGCACCTGCCTCTATGGAAAATCGCAAGTCGACCTGCGCGCCATGCTGCGCGACGGAGGCACCGACCAGCAGATCGCCGCGGCGGTACGGCAGGCCGTGGGCCGGCGCCTCGAAGACGGGATCGCAGCCGAAAAGGACAGCCGCATGGGTGGACTCGAAAGCATGGCCAGCATTGGTGGCTAGACCTGAGGCAGCTGCCGTGGCGGCCCTGGTCCTGGGCGGCGGCCATTCCCGACGCTTCGGCCAGGAAAAGGGCCTGGCCGACTGGCGAGGCCTCAGTCTGGTGGACCATGTGCTTCAGCGCCTGCCCGCCCCGCGCCAAGGCACCCTGCTGGCCTTGCGCGCCGAGCAGAGCGCCGACTGGAAGAACGCCGACTGGGCCGGGCGCGACGAAGTCGAAATCATCCACGATCATCAGGCCCATGCCGGCCCCTTGCGCGGCGTGATCCGGGGCCTCGAACATCTGCACGACAACGGACGCGCGAAATGGGCCTGGGTCGTGGCCTGTGACCAACCCCTCGTCAATGCCAACCTGTTGCGAGCGATGCTGGGCGTCGTGACCCCCACCACTTTGGCCGTTGTGCCCGAATGGGAAGGCCGACTGCAACCCCTGACGGGCCTCTACCACGTAGACGCCGCCAGCCAATTGCGGACCTGGCACGACCGGGGCGAAACCTCCCTGGTACGAGCACTGGCCAACATTGGCCACCAGACGTTTCCCGCCGCCAAGTGCCGCGAACACGACCCGCGCGGACTGGGCTTCAAGAACATCAACCGCCCTGCGGACCTGGATGAATTGGAAAGGATGCTCAAGTGATATGGGTGCTCCAGTGAAAAGGACGTTCAAGTGAGTTGCGACGTTGTTGATGCCGGCCGCCTCTTGCCCTATCCCGAGGCCCTGCAGATCGTGCTGGCCAATGTGCACCCGGTGGGATCCGAAGTCCTGTCTCTGGCCGACGCCCAGGGCGGTTTTCTGGCCGAGCCGGCCAAGGCCTTGCACCACTCGCCAAGATTTGAGCAGTCGGCCATGGATGGTTATGCGGTCCTGATGCGTGATGTGCAGGACTCACGCGAAGACCATCGGGTCACGCTGGATCTGGCTGGCGAACTGCCGGCCGGAGACCAGAGCCTGCTGACGCTCAAACCCGGCCAGACGATCAAGGTCTTCACCGGCTCGCGCCTGCCGGGCGGCACCGAGGCGGTCGTGATGAAGGAATTTGTCACCCTGCAGGGCGATCGGGCCACCATCGCCTGGGCCGTCAGCGAAGGTGACCATATCCGGCGCGTCGGCGAAGAATTTCAGCGTGGCGCAGAGATCCTGCCGATCGGCACCCGCGTGACGCCGCCCGTGGTGGGCATGTTGGCCTTCCTGGGCCGCAAGAGCGTCGCAGTGGGCCGCCGTCCTTCAGCCACGGTCATCACCATGGGCGACGAGCTGGTGGCCCCTGGCGAAAAGCCCGGTCCCGGCCAGATCAACGACTCCAACGGGCCCGCCATTGTCGCGGCCCTGCACGCCCTGGGCCTGAGCGAAGTCCACCACACCCGCGTATTGGATGACCCGGCAGCCCTGCGCGAAGCCATGGCCACCGGCCTGGCCCAGAGCGACATCCTGATCACCGTTGGCGGCGCTTCGGTTGGCGAATACGACTATGTGCACGAATGCCGCGCCGCTCTCGGGGTGCGCGACCTGTTCGCCAAGGTGGCCATCAAGCCCGGCAAGCCCAACCTGTTTGGCCTCGGACCCGATGGCACACCTGCGTTTGGCTTGCCCGGCAATCCGGTATCGGCCCTCGTATCGTTCCACCAACTGGTCAAACCGGCCCTCTTGCGCATGATGGGCGGACCGTTGCCGACGACCCGCCTGCTGCCCGTGAAACTGAACCGGGCCACCGGCAAGAAAAAGGGGCGGTTGAATTGGCTGCGCGGGATTCTTAGGTTTGACCAAAGCACGGACCCGCAGTTGACAGCCGACCCGGTTTCGGGCCAGGGATCGCACATGCTCAGCGGCCTGGCCCTGGCCGATGCGCTGCTGGAGATTCCGGCCGACAGCGAAGGCGCCGCCGCCGGGGAAACCGTGCTGGCGGTGCCCCTGAACTGGAACGAATGAAGCTGAAAGAACAGGATGGCGTCATGACCCTGACCCTCAAACGTCCCGACGATTGGCACCTGCATTTGCGCGACGGAGCGGTCCTCGAATCAGTCGTGCCCCATTCCGCGCGCCAGTTCGGGCGGGCCATCATCATGCCCAACCTGAAGCCGCCGGTGACCACGACGGCAATGGCGTTGGCCTACCGCAAGCGCATCCTGGCCGCCGTGCCAGACGACTGCGACTTTGCGCCGCTGATGACCCTGTACCTGACCGATACCACGACGGTCGCCGAAATCACCACCGCCAAGGCCAGCGGCCAGGTGCACGCCTTGAAATTGTACCCGGCCGGGGCCACGACAAATTCGGCCGCGGGCGTGACCGACATCCTGAAGGCCGACCCGGTATTGGCGGCCATGACCGAAGCGGGGTTGCCGCTGCTGGTGCACGGCGAGGTGACGGACTCGAATATTGACATTTTTGACCGCGAGGCGGTTTTCATCGAGACGGTGCTGCGGCCCGTGCTCGAACGGCACCCGGACCTGAAGGTTGTCCTGGAGCACGTCACCACCCGACAGGGCGTGGACTTCGTGCGCAGCGCCGGTGCCAACATGGCCGGCACGATCACCGCCCACCACTTGCTGTGGAACCGCAACGCCATCTTTCAGGGTGGACTCAACCCCCACGCCTACTGTCTGCCGGTGCTCAAACGCGAAGCCCACCGCGAAGCCCTGATCTCGGCGGCGACCAGCGGCGAGGCCAGTTTTTTTCTCGGCACCGACAGCGCGCCGCATCCGCAGAACGCCAAGGAATCTGGTTGCGGATGTGCGGGCATCTACACGGCCCACGCCGCCATCGAACTGTACGCCACGGCTTTCGCTGCGGTGGGCAAACTGGAAAATCTGGAGGCCTTCGCGAGCCTCAACGGTCCGGCCTTTTATGGGCTGGATGCCGCCGAAACAATCGTCACTCTGGATGAGGCGGCCTGGACGGTGCCTGAGAGCTACGGTCTGGGTGAAGGCCAAGTCGTGCCCATGTTTGCTGGCCAGGAATTGCTCTGGAGACTGAAAACTTAGAACGGGACAAAGTTCTCCCGGGAGAACTTCTGGCCCGCAAAAACCGACCAACGAAAGAGCCCCATGAAATACCCCGATTTTTTTGACACCATCGAAACCATCAAGCTGCAGGACAAACTGTCGGCCTTCCTCGGCTCCGTCGAAGGCGGCCACGTCGAATTCAGCTACCTCGACATCGTCAAAACCGCAGGCCACAGTTGCCCCACCGTCGCCGGTGCCTACCTCATCACCCGCGAAGGCCTCAAAGCCCTCTATCGGTATGAAACACCGGTCCGAGGGGAAATTTTCGCCTCCTTCAAGGAGACGGCCACCGAAGGCGTCGCTGGGGTCATCGGCAACGTCGTGACCCAGATCACCGGCGCCACCACCACCTCGGGCTTCAAGGGCATCGGCGGCCAATTCGCTCGCCACGGGCTGATGGAATTCGAGGCCGATACGACCGCCAGCGTGAAATTCAAACGGCTCGACACCGGCGCCGCCGTCGAGGTGACCTACGACCCGAGCAGCGTCCCGGGCGACCCGGCGCAAATGGAAATCATGCAACGCCTCAGGCAGGGCATGGCCACCCCCGAAGACAAAGCGATATTTGGTCCGATGTGGCAAAAGCGCGTCGCGGCAATTTTCCAGAACGCCAACCAGGTCATCACCGTCAAATCATGAAATACAGCTGGATCCTCTTTGACGCCGACGGCACGTTGTTCGACTTCGACACCGCCGCCAAAAACGCCCTGCGTCTCACCTTCGGAAATTTCGACCTCCGCTACGAAGACCGCTATCTGGCCATCTACGAGAAGATCAATCGGCAGTTCTGGCGGGATTTCGAAGCCAGGCTGGTCTCACCGACCGAGCTGCGCAGCAAACGCTTTGATTTGCTATTTGCCGCCCTTGAAATCACGTGCGACGCGCAGGCTTTTGGCGAACGGTACCTGGCCAACCTGTCGGCCAATTCGGATCTCCTGGCCGGCGCCGAAGATGTGGTCAAAGAGTTGGCCAGCCGCGCCAAACTGATGATGATCACCAATGGCCTACTGGAAGTTCAGCGCCCCCGCTTCGCCCGCACCACGATCCGGCCCTATTTCGAGGATTTTGTCATCTCGGAGGAAGTGGGCAGCGCCAAGCCCCACGCCGAAATCTTCGACGCGGCTTTCCGGCTGATGGGCGGCCCGGAAAAATCCAAAGTGCTGATCGTGGGCGATAGCCTGAGTTCGGACATCCAGGGCGGAATCAACTACGGGATCGATACCTGCTGGTACAACCCGGCGCAAAAATCGCGCGAGGGCAATCTTGAGATCCAATACGAAATCACATGTCTGAGTGAATTGCTGGAGCTGCCGGCGGAGAGTTGATGGCTGGCCGCAGACAAGCAGCGACCAGCCCCAAAATCAGATCTCCTTGACCATCAGTCTACTTGACCATCTGATTTACTTGACCAAGGTCATCCTTCTGGTCGCCGAATAGTCCCCGGCGTCCAGGCGATAGAAATAGATTCCTGCCGCAGCCAAGCGTCCGTATTCGTCGCGGCCCTGCCACATGACCTCATGGCGTCCAGCGCCCACCGCTTCGGCGGCCACCAGGGTCCGCACCAGTTTTCCCGCCACATCATAGATGGCCAGGTTGACCGTTGCCGGAGCCGCCAGATCAAAACTGATCGTGGTCGCAGGATTGAAGGGATTCGGATAACACGGGTGCAGGGCATAACCCTCACTCGGCAGATCGGGCACTCCGGTCACGGCTCCGCCCAGGAATTCAAAATAGTTGATGTTGAACCCACCGAAGGTCGGCGCGAATCTCATCACCTGGACACCGGCCGTAAGCGTGGCCGTCGCCGAAACAGTGGTCCAGTTTCGCCAACTGGACGTGCTGGGCACCATGATGTCACCGGTCTTGTCGACGCCGGCAAATTCGAGATGGAAAATTCCACCACCCAGCAACGAAGACACGCGTGCGTCGATGGTGTACTCGCCGCTCGAAGCAACATCGATGGTGTATTCCATCCATTCGCCGGCCTCGGTCCAGCCCGTATTGTAGCCGCCACCGGCATCGCTGCAGAACTCGATATCAACGGCATCAGCGGGACGATATTGGCCGCCATTGTTGGTCGGGTCACTGTCCTGATAGGCAATGCCTTCACCACCGGTGTCATAATCTTCGGCTTCGATCCGGCCCGGCAAGGCTCGCGGACTGCCCCCAAAGGCCGTTTGCCCACAACCCAGCCCCACCGTGATGTCTACCGAAGCAAAACCCGCGCCACCAAGATTGTCGATCGCCTTGGCCACAATGTTGTAGCAGCCGTCGCTCACCGAGGGCCAGACCAGGGAATAGGGAGCCGAGGCATCGGCTCCGAGGTAGGCGCTGCCATTGTAAAATTCGACACCGACCACCGAGCCGTCCGCATCGGCAGCGGTCGCTTCAATGGTGATATTCCCGACCGGCAAAGTTGCCGCAGGCGCCGGCGTCGTGATCGTCACCGTGGGTGCATCGTTCAGGATATCCTCGTACACCCGCACATAGTCGATCAGAAATTCCTGGGGAAAGCTGGCGGTGATGCAACCGGGATCAGTACAACCGGGATAGAAGCCACCAACCGCGGTATTGAGGATGATGTAGAATTCCTGATCAAAAGGTGCCTGCACATTGTCCGGTGCCGCATTGGTGTACCACTGCGAACTGTACCGGGTCATAAACAATACGCCATCAACATACCAACGGATCTCGTCGGCTTCCCACTCGACCGCGTAGATGTGAAAGTCATCGGCGAAATTTGCGCCGCCCAGCGAATACGAACCGCTCGTTGAGGTGTTGCTCGGCCAGGTATCACCAAAGTGGAGAGCGCCACCCACCGCAGTCGTATTGTTGGCCGACTCCATGATGTCGATTTCACCGCTGGAGGCCCAACCCCCATAGGCGTCATCCTGGGGCATCATCCAGAAAGCTGGCCACATGCCACCGCCGGTGGGGATCTTGGCCCGCATCTCCACCCGACCATAAAGGAAAGTCTGCTTGCCCCGGGTGGTCACCTTGCCCGAAGTGAAACTGGCCCCGCCGTACGATTCGTCGCGCGCCGTCAGAACCAGGTTGCCACCGGTCACCGTCACGTTCTCGGACCGGTAGTATTCCAGTTCACCGTTGCCCCAACCGCAAAGGCTTGGGCACCCCGTACCGATATCGGGCGCCCAGTTGCCCGGGTCCAAAGCTATGCCGTTGAATTCGTCGGACCAGACCAGCGAATAGGTCGCCCACGTCGGAGTCACCAGACCCAACATTGCGATGATCGCAAGGGCCATGATACTGGTTGCTGTGCAAAACTTCTTCGTAGTCACCGGTGGTCCTCCTGAGAGCTCCTGAGAGACAGGTCGGCAATTTTAACAGAGTAATCAATAGTCATGCATTTCTATTATTATATACTATGTTCGGTTAACGTACAAAGTTTTGTTACCGCTTTGAAATGGTGGCTAACCCACTTTTACGGGGGAAAACCGGCTATCCTGTTGACCTATTGTTATTTATGTTGATATTTGTACTCCAAATGGACAGAGCCCTTGGTCATCTTCAAGTGTCGCCGGCAAGGCCCAAATGAAATACAGGTTTTCGGAGACAGTTCCCGGGTGTTACATAGGTTCTCTTCGGCGCCGATCCGGACCTCAACCCATTGACGGAGCACCACCCCGTGGCCAAAAAATTCTACGTAGTCTGGCAAGGCCGGGAAACCGGCATTTTCACCGACTGGGACACCTGCAAAAAACAAATCGACAAGTTTGCCGGCGCCAAATACAAATCCTTCAAAACCCGGTCTGAAGCCGAGTCGGCTTTCCAAAACGGCAGCCAGGCGGCGCTCAAGAAAATCAAACCGGCGCCCAAAAAATATTCCGGCAAGGGCCTGAAGACCTACACGGCCGAAGAAATCGCCGAACTCTCGGCCCAGACCAAAATTTTTACGGACGGCGGTTGTGAGCCCAATCCCGGCCAGGCGGCCTCCGGATTGGCCGTCTACCGTGAAGGGAAAATTTCAGAGCTCTGGTATGGCCTGTTCAACCCCGCCGGCACCAACAATACGGCCGAGTTGAACGCCTTGCACCAGGCCCTGTTGCTGGCGGAAAAAGAAATCGCGCAAAAGAACACCGTCGCCATTTTCAGCGACTCCAAATATTCCATCCAGTGTGTCACCCAGTGGGCAGCCGGTTGGGAAAAAAAGGGCTGGCAGAAACCGGGCGGGGAAATCAAGAACCTGGATCTGATCCAACCGATGTATATCCTCTACACGAAACTCAAGAAGTCGATTCAGGTCCTGCACGTCAACGGACACGTCGGGGTCGAGGGCAACGAACTGGCGGACCGCATGTCGATCCACGGCATCGAGACCAAGGAAAAAGCCTTGGCGCGCTTCGAGACACCCGACAGTCTCAAAGATATCCTGGCCATGCGCACCGGGTAGGAAATTTTCGTCCGCGCACATCGCGCTCCAAGGAAAGATCGCCATGCTCTCGTCAACCGCACTGGCCGCCCAGCTCGCATCACTCAGCCTGACCACCGAACGCCTCCACCTGCGTCCCATCACGCCGGCGGACGACAAGGTCCAGATTGAACACGAATTGAACCCGGCTATCATGCAGACCATCCGGGACCCGCTGCCACAGGCCGAGATCGAAAAGCGCATCGCCGACTTCAGCGGCCCGTGGCAGGCAGACGAAGACTCGTGGGTCGGGCTCTCCCTGGTGGAGACTTCTACCGAACAGGTCATTGGCTTTTTCTTTTTGCGGGTGATCAGCTTCGAGAACCAAAGCATGGAAGTGGGCTACCGTCTGCATCCGGACTATTGGCGGCAGGGGCACGCCCTGGAAGCCGGGCAGGCCCTGCTGACGTTTCTGGACGAAGCCCTGCAAGTGCGCAAAGCCGTCGCCTACTGCATCAAGTCCAACGCGGGCTCAGCCGGGTTGTTGGAAAAACTGGGGTTCGAAAAGGAAGGCTGCCTGCGCCAACATTCGCCACTGGGCGGAAAATGGCACGATGAGCTGGTCTATGGCCTGGTCCTCGCGCCGCAGCGCGAGGTCCCCTGATCAATCGGGCCAGGCCCGCTAATCCACATCCTCAATACTGCCGATGGCGCTGCTGACAGCGCCCAACACAGCACCCCCAGGCCCAAACAGCGTGACGGTGAACGTTTCCACCGCAGCCTCGACACCGTCGCCGTCCACTGTCGGCACCGCCACGGTCGTCAACCAATCCCCGGCTGGAATCGTGAAGGGCCCGGTATTGCTGCTGTTGATATCCGCCAGGATATCAGCCGTGCCACTGAGATACTGCACCACAAACGTGACCGGAACCGTAGTTGGCTCCGTCAATACGACGTTGAACATGAGGTCGCTGCCCTCGGGCCCGATAGCCGGTTGAATCTCCACTAACGGAGCATCAACAATGGTCATGGCCAGTGAAGTGACCCCCATGGCCAGGTCGGCGTCGCTGATCTCGGCGGTCACGACTTCGTCGCTTTCGCCGGTCACCTTGTCGTCCAGGAAGGGCACCTGAAAAGTCAACGAAGTGACATAAGGTGGGATCACGCGATAGCCGAACGAACCAAAGGTGTAGTCAACACCCAGACCACCACTCGTGCCCGGCAACAGATCCAGGGTGAAGCCGGTCGGTTCCTGCCGCGCCACGGTCAGGGCCACCGTAAACTCGTGCACCGCCCCTTCGTTTTCTGTCGCCACGACCTGGATCAGGTTCAGAATGGCGAACTCATTATCAGTGATGGTGCAGAAAGGCGGCGAGCCGTCCGCCGCGATGGTCGCATTGACCGGCGCGGTCAGGTCCAGCACGAAAGACTCGTTGTCATCATCCAGGGCATCTTCCAGAATTTGCACCATGATGGCACCACTGCCCGCACCGGCGGGGATCACCAACGTGCCGCTGGTCATGACGTAGTCCGAACCACTTTCGGCCGTCTGGTTCACCGTCGTGTAGTCGAAGCTGATGTCCGCCAAACTCACCGTAAGGTTGCCGACGGCGTCCAAAACAGACACGCCGAAGGCCGCACTGCCATCCGATTCCAGGACCGCCGCATCGCCGACGACCAACCGGGGCTGGTCACTGTCGACAATGGTGCAGGTGGCCGTCAGTCCGGTAAAGCCCGCATGTGACGCGCTCTGAATCGCCAGGCGGAAATATTCGCGGTGGGCTTCGGCGGCAAAATCCGTGGTCAGGGGCACTAGATAGGTCATGCTGGTAGTCCCGGCCGGGATGGTCCAGGTCGCGTTGCTGACTGTATCAAAATCGGGCCCGCCTTCGGCATCTTCGGGGCCGGAAATCGAGCCCACCCCATCGCCGTTCATGGTGTTGATTCTCAGCACCAGCGGTTCGTTGTAGGACGCTGCCAGGTCGAGAACAAAGAGGCCGCTGGGCTGGTCTTCAGCCACTTCCAAACCGACAAAAGAGATGGTCTGGGGATCGTCATCCCGAATCGTCAACAGGCCGAGCACTCCGTCCCAGAAGGCATTGGTCGACAAGTTGCTCAGGCTCGCGGTCAGCGTTTCATCCGGTTCGTGGGCGCTGTCACTGCGCACCGCCAACGGCACCACCCGCTGGGTCTGGCCCGGTTCGATGGCAAAAATTCCGTCGATCGCTTCGTAGTCGGTGCCCGTCACGGCCGTCCCGTTGCTGGTTCTGAGGGTGAAACTGATCGGGAACTGGGCGATCGCCGGCATCGAAATCACAAAAGCCGCACCGCCCGCATCTTCATCAATGTCCACGGTGCTGATGGTCAGGTCCGCCCGGTCGTCATCCACCAGGTTGAGGTCCAGATAACTCTGTTCGCCCACCATCACGCTACTCACGCCACTGATCGCCACCTGAAAATCTTCGGCTTCCTCGATCAGGTTGTCATTGAGCGCCGACACCGCAAAAGCCCGACTCAGCGGGTCGCCCGGCGCAAAGACCACGTCCTGGTCGATGACCTGGAAATCGGTCCCGCCGAGCGCCGTTCCATCGCGCGTCACCAGACGCACCGTCGTCGGCACCACGCTGCGGTGGTTCAAGGTGATGGCCACCTCGAGGCTCGCATTGGCCCCGGATTCGAACATCGTATCGCCACCCGGAACGACCAGTTCCAGGCTCGCCGTCGGCGGCAGGGTATCATCCAGCAGAGCCACCTCCACACTCGGAGCCACCAGGCCCGAAGCGTAGTTGGGATCGGTTGACGTGGTCGCATGGGCCACCACCAGGTCCAGATTGTTGGCGTCGATGTTGTCCATCTCGGCCCACACCCGAATCTCCTGTTCGACATCCCAGTTGTCCACCGTAAAGACCAGACTGCCGGGATCCAGATGGAACGACGGTTCGGCCGTCGCTTCGGTCGCCGTCACGGTCACCGCGGCCACCGGGCGCGACAACAGATGCACGCGGTAGGTTTCGCCCACCACGCCGCCCACCGACTCGACCACCGTCAGCGCAGTTTCGGTCACGTGCACACCGGCCCGGTCGTTGTCCGTGATCGCCGCCGGCACCATTTCCTCGCCACCCTGTCCGTCATAATCGGCATCAGCCGAGATGGCCACTACCGAGACGGTCGCGATGTGCGGCCCTTCATCGACCCAATCGTCGGCCGCCAGCAGCGTAACCGCGCGGGGCCGGGCCCAATCGTCATCCACCGGCACAAAAACCACAGTGTCGGGCTCGACCACCAATTGGCTGTCCGGTGAAGTGACCACGATGCGCACCGTATCATCCGGCACCATCAGCAGCGACACGTTGAAAGCCAGCGCTTCGCCACCTTCGGCCAGACGCAGCGTATCGGCCTGAACGACCACCAGTTTTTGGGCCGGATCAAAAGCGTCCCAGTGGTTGTCCTGACGATCACAGGCCGCCAGGATGACCAGTAAAAGCAGGCCCAGCGCGGGCATGGCGGTACGAAAATGCAGCAAGCGGTTCATCTAGAACACCACCACCCCAAGGGAAACGGTCGGCGCCAGGCCGAACCAAAAATCGTCGTCGCCGTCATCGGACGGGTAGTAGATCGCCGCAGCCTTGATGAGGCCGCCCAGCTCCAGGCCACCACCGGACAGGAACATCTTCTGAAAGTGCGCCTGCAGCCCCACCCCAAACAGTTTGTATTGGCGATCGAGATAGGTCAGCGCCTTGCTGCCATCGTAAATGCCGCCCACACTGACGACCGCGGCGGCTCCGTAATGGGTGATCTGCGACTGGCTCATGCGGGTCAGGCCGTAGGCCAGGTTGACCCGGTGAAACGTCACGTCACTGACCCGGCCGGGCGTGACCACTTCCATGGTTTCGTAGCGATTTTGGGCGTAGGTCAGCGTCAGGTCGCGGCAGTTGACCCAGCCTTCCTGCCAGGTGTGCCGCACCGGATAACCGTGCCGCCAGGTGCCCGATACCTGCCAGCCGGTGCTCACGGAAATCACGCCGCCGGCCGCGTTGGTATCGGATTGGAAATTTCCGCCCATCATGCGGTTGGCTTCGGCGGCAAAAAGGAACTGGGGAAAATGCGACGGATTGGCTTCTTCGATGACGAACTGCTCGCCGGCCCGCTCTTCCCACTCGGGGTTCAGCGTGGCGTTGACCTTGAAGCTCAACCGTCCGCCGGGGTCGCCCAGGAACTGCGGATAGACCAGAAATTTTTTGCAATTGAGAGCCTTGTCCCAGCCCCGGTCGTAGTCTTCGGCCACGTATTGCCAGTCACGAATCTCGTAGATGACCTGCACGTCCATGGTGTAGATCATCACGGTGTAGGTGCGCTCTTCCACCAGGTCCTTGGCGTTCAGGGTGAAGTGCCCGGGAAAGCCGCGCTCGATATCCGCGTAAATGCAGGGACCGCCGTTGAGGCAGAACTCGACCTCGCCGATGGGAATGAATTCCTCGTCACTGTTTTGCACCGAAAACTGGATAAAGCCCGGGGCGCGCTCAGCCGCTGCGGCCAACCCGCAGAACTGGGCGGCAATAATTGCCACCAGGAGGAAAATTTTGAGATGGCCGGCCGGTTGGGCCAAACGGCGCAACGGGAGGATCCTGCGGTGCATGGGCGCTCTTTCGGGGGAAAGGGCTGTATCCGGATTCGCAAATCCTGGACAAGGCTTCTTCTGATCCCCGGGTTTGCAAAGAGCATTCCGCATCTAAAGGTGGCCCGTATACCCGCCTTCGCAGCAGGCCTATAAGTCGTATATCCGGAACGTTTTCCCCAACCGGGTCGCTGTTTCTTCAGCCACCTCGGCCCGCGCGGCAAACTCCGGCCACTGCCGCACCGCAGCCAATACTTCGGCCACCACGTCGCGGCTCTGCCGGATGTTCATCTCGTCGGCCACCGCCCACAGGTCGGCCGGTTCGATCCCTTCACGTTTGCCATTGATCGACATCTGGTGCCGCGCGGTCCAGGCCCCGCCCGGATTGTAGGCATAGGTCACGTCGAAGGCCGGCGAAAGACGCCACTGGCCGTCCTGGTCCATGAGCAAGGCGATGTTCTTGGTGTGGTCATCCTGGTTGCGGGCCACCACGTTGAAGACCAGGCGCCGATACTGCTGCTCGGCATCCGGATAGGGCAGGCGCAACTCCCGCATCACCTGGAAGGCCTGTTCGTAGGACCACATGGCGGGCTCGTTGAAATCGAAATGCCCCAGGGCGCACAACGATTGCAGGTGCTGTTTGCCTCGTCCTTCGGGGCGGTCAAAGCGGCGGGTCAGGAAATGGGCCCGGTCGCCTTCGGGCAACAGGCGGCACTCGGCCATGTCGATGCCGCCGGCGGTGGCCATCAGGTGGTAGGCATATTCGATGCGCCCGTATCCGGCCGGTGCGCCCAATTGGTAGTCATGCACGCCGTCGAATTTGAGCAGCCAGTGGGAAAACCCCGCCGGCGCCGCCACCTGACCCGACCGCACCTCACCGGTTGCATCGTTCAGCGCGATCACGGCCTTGGGCCGGCCGCCCCCCGCGCTGGTGCCGACCCGGATGATGTCCAGCAGGGCGTCGGTGGTTCCCTCGGCCAAGTCGTCGGTCAAGTCGGCGGTCAATTCAGCCCGCTGGCCGGCCACGGCCTGGGCCAACTGCACCAGGTCGGCCACCTCGATGGAGACCGACTCGGCAAAGGCCTCTTGCACCGCCGGCCGAAATTCCAGGGCGCCCATGGCCCGCGACCCGGTGTAGCACAGGCGTTCGACCGGGCTGAAGCTGGCCGGTGTGCGTCCCTGCCGCGCCAGCCAGGTGTTGATGATGCTGTTGCCAAAATTGTCGGGCAGGGAATCGGCCAACAGGCCGGGCAAGCCGTGAAAAGTGGGCCGGGGCAACTGGCGAAAACTGAAGCGCGCGTTGCCGCGTCGGGCGGCCGCCAGTGGCATCTTCAAGGGCGCCAGGTCCAGGTCGCGGTCGAGAAAATCGCGGTCGAATTCGAACGTGGCCAACTCTCGTTCAGGGTCCCAGGCCACCGCACCGACCACCGTACCCCACAGGTGCACCATGGCGGTCTCGACCTGGGGCAGGATATTGCGCGCTACCATGAGGACTCGCCGTCGTTGTCGCCCGGGCCATCATCCGGCGCCTCGTTCGGGTCGTCCGGACTCTGGCCACGCCGTCCGGTCGCCCGCTGCCGCCGATGGCCCTGACTGCGGGCCAACTCCAGGGGACTGGGGCCCGGGTCAGGCAGGAAGCCCGCCAACTCGTCCAGCATGCCGAGAGCGCGCAGCACCTGCACCAGGGTCAGGGTACTGGCCGAAGACCCGCGCTCGTATTCGCTGACCGTGGTGCGGTTCAAACCCGCCCGGTCCGCCAGTTGCTGCTGCGACAGGTTGCTGCGCAGCCGGGCCTGACGCAGCCGTTGGCCCAGATCCCGCAGGATCGCCTTGTCGCTCTTGCCATACATGCTCATATTGACCCCTTTATCAGACGTTATTGACATGATAGCACTTTTTGCTGGATATTTCCATCACCATGACCGCCAAAAACATTTTGTCGGTCAAATCCGTCATATCTTGATTATTTTCTTTTTATATCGGTTATTTCCTTCATTGTGAAGTGAAATATCCCTCAAATATCCCGACTTGCGCAATCCGCTTTTTCCCCGATCTTATGACCTCCTCTTGCCAACCACACCAAACCAGGGACCAACATGGACGCCATCTTCATTCACTATCTGCACTACCTGGGCTTCGCCCTGTTGACCGCTGCGCTGGCGGTGGAGTTGCTTTTGCACCGCGACCAGGTCGACGGCACCACCGCCCGCAAGCTGGCCCGCATCGACGCCCTCTACGGCCTGGCGGCCCTGGTTGTCCTGACCACCGGTTTGCTCAAGATGACCCACTTCGGCAAGCCCGTGGATTATTACGGTCACAACTTCATCTTCCACATCAAGCTGACCGTATTCTTGGTCGTCGTCCTGTTGGCGATCACCCCGTCGGTGCAGTATTTCAAGGCACGCAAAACCGCCGACGGCGACACCGCCACCTATCCCAGGGCGGTGGGCATCCTCTTGAAGGTTGAAATGGCCTTGCTGGTGATCATGCCTTTGCTCGGCGTGATGATGGCGCGGGGATACGGTTACACGGGCTGAGGCTGATCAAAACGAGCGCACAGAAAAACTCAGTGGAGTCTTGATGTCACCCTTGCCACCGGCGTGCAGGTGATCACCGCGGCCCGCCCAGTTCCACATCCAGGTTGCGGATAAAAATGCTCAGCAGGTCGGCGTGCACAAAACACACCGAAAAAGTGATCATGGGATTGGCTTCGGGATGGAAGATGCCATAGGTCCATTTCAAAAGCGGACGGTCATCCTGGAAGACGCCAAGGTCAATGCCCGCGGTGTCGACCGAGGCGGTCAACTCGGACATCAGCAGGGGCGGCGAGGGAGCCACCGTCGCGTGGGACCGGCCGGATCGGAATCCCGACAGCCCACATTCTTCAAGCAGCGGATAGAGACTGATCTGGGTGATGTGATGGTCACGCAGGCTGCCCACCCCGCGCACGAAACGTGCGGCGGCCTCGGGCGGCAGATGCAGGTAGGTGATCTCCAACAGGGTGGCCGTGGGCCGGCCCTCCACTTCGGTGGTGCGCAGGCGCAGGTAGTATTGGAAAGTGCCCTGGTTCCAGTACTTGTCAGCCGCATCGTGCACCAGTGAATCGTGGCTGGCGTGCAATTCGCGGCTCAGCAAACTGCCCACGGTGCTGGCCTCTTCGCCGGAACCAACGGGCTCCAACTCACAGGTCCCCACCCGACTGATCAGCGACGGCGAATCAAATTTCAGGGTCAGCGAGATCTGCTCGTCCGCCACCACGCCGGTGTCCTTGAAGATGGGCGTCTGCGAAACGATCTGATAGGGCGATTTGGGCTTGTTCTGCATCAACATGCCCTTGGAAACCAGGGCCTCGACGGATTTGCCGGCGGTATTGCGGGATTTTTTTACGCCCTTGGCCAAGGCGCTCACGTTGATGATGTCGCCTTCGCCAAAACCCGGCGCCTGCTGTGCGATGGCCCATTCGAGGTAGGCGGACAGCTCGTCGACGACCGAAGAGCCCTGCCCATGACCAGGCTCACTGAGCTGGTACAAGCGGAACGATTCCTCGTATTTCAGCGGAGTATCGTCACTTTTGGGCCGGCCGATTGCCACTAATTCATCCCTAATTCATTATATTTCAATGTCTTTCCCGACAATAACATTGTCGGATCATTAAAAATCATACTAAGCTCTTGACGCCGATTTGTCGAGCTTCTATAATGCTCACAACATTAAGTCATTAATGATGCGCTAATGATTTGGTGAGATTTGAGGTGCTGCTCGTTCTCGCAGGGGTGGGCAGCACCAAAAATCACCCAGCCTGTTCCGAGAGGATGGGCAAATACAAACGAATCGCCTGACAGAGCCAAATGGTGATCCTTCTCTTCCCCTTGCTTCCTTAAACCGGAGCATATCCGGGATCACCGACTTGGAGAGCTACTCTGCTTAGGCACGAACACCCCCGGTAGATGGTTCCGGGGGTGTTTTTTTGTGCCCCCAAGCGGCGGATACCCTCTCCAACAGGCCAACTTACGGCCCGGTACCGGTTCGGATTGGCGAACACCTCCATCTGCTTGTATATTGCGCCGACTCCGTTCCTGCATGGGCGGGTCCGGAACCCCATTTTCTAAGAGGTGTCAATATGAGTACCAAGCTGCCCAAAAATTATCGTCCCTCGGCCGACGAGCCGTTCATGAACAAGAAGCAGCAGGAATATTTCCGGCAGAAGCTGTTGGCCTGGCGAGAAGAATTGCTCAGCGATTTTGAAGCGACCCTGGAGCAGTTGGGCAAGGCCGAGCAGAAAGCCGCGGACTACGCCGACATGGCCAGCGATGAAGCCGACCGCTCCCTTGCCCTGCGTTCGCGCGATCGCGACCGCAAACTGCTCACCAAGATCGACGAGGCCCTCGAGCGATTCAAGAGCGGCACCTACGGCTACTGCTCCGATACCGGCAACCCCATCGGGCTGGCCCGGCTCGAGGCTCGCCCCACAGCTTCCATGTCCATCGAAGCCCAGGAAGCCCACGAAAACAGGGAACAGATGAATCAGCGGGGCGGCAGCTTCTAGCGGTTCACTTCTGTCCCAAACCACACGCGATTTGTCAGGGGCTGGATCAGCCCCTGATTGCTTTTTGACGCCGCTGCAAGCCCCGGTTCAGCACCAAAAAAACCAGGCTCAGCACCAAACCACTCGCACCCACCAAAGTCAGCATACGCAACCACAGCGGCGAGGCTCCGGCCCGGTACAGGGCGAACTCCCGCCAACCGGATCTGCTGAACGCCACCGAGACATCGGCCATCCCCACCAGATCCGCAGGCACCGGTTGCACCACACCGCGAAAAATGCCGTCGTCAGGCAAAGGCTGGTCGGCCGGAATCCGGATTGATGGCTCGTCCGTGGCGGCTGACCACTGGTACGGCCCACCCACTTCACTGATCTGCACCTGATAGGAAGTCGCGCCCGGTATGGCTGACCATTTCAGCTCCGGGGCCGAGGTGCGCAGGACTTCGCCTTCCACGGGCCGCTGAAAATGAGGATCTGGGCTAGCGCCCCGCCGGACGCCCCCCGCCTGGCGCCCGGTGGGCGGCAATACCAACATCAGCACCAGCGAGGCCGCCACTGCAGCCACACTCCCCCAACGCAGCCAGGGCAAAGAGATCACCGGGGGAGAGGTTGCCGGAGCCGCCGTCACCCGTCCGTCGCCCAGGGCCGCCGCCAGGGCTTCTTCCGAGGCGCGGCTCAACTGGCAGGCATCGCAGATAAAGAGATGGTCAGCCAATCCCTGACGAAGCTTGGGGTCCAGGTCCGGTTCGTGATAGCGCCAAAGCTGGTTGCCCCACTTGGGCTCCACGCAATCGAATCCATCGCCCTGAGGATTGATATTGTCAGTCATGATTTCTCCCAAGTCGATTCTTGTTCCTTGGCGATCCAATCCTGTCGCCATCAGAGGAACAACTGAGCAGGCGATTTTTCAAAACCGATTCGATTTTTTTTAAACATATGGCCCGCCGGTGGTACATGCTCTGGAGCGATTTGAGACCTTCCCGGCGCCGCAACGTCTCCATGTCGTCGTCGTTGAAGTAAATGGCGTGCAACAAATTACGACAATGGACATCCAGGCTGTCGAGAGCTTTTTGCAGCAGGCTGTCTTTTTCTTCATCCAGCAGGGTGTCGAGGGGTCCCCGGGCAGGGTCGGCAAGGTAGTCGGCCAGCTTGTCCAGGTCATCGGCCTGATGCCGGCGGGCCCAAATCAGGTAGTTGCGGCAACGGTTTCGGGCGACAGAAATTGTGAAATTGAGCAGACTGCCTTCAAATTCGCCGCGCCGCCAGAGCCATTCCAAGACGCCGACGACCGTGTCCTGCACAATGTCATCAGCCTCGGGGCCACCGGGGTTCAGAAAGTCCCGGACCGTGATGGCCGCATGGTGAGTCAACGGCACCGCCAGGCGATCGGCGGCCTCCGGTTCCTCGGCCAGATAGGACTCGACCAAACGGTCCCATTGAGCATCGGACAACAGACGCGGTGGGGGAGTGGAAGAGTCAGCACACATAATTTTCCGGACATTGAGTTTGATTTTGTACGCATTGCGCTTGCGTCCGGTGACGATAAAGTGATTTTATGCGGGTGTCCATATACAAGCCCTCTTGAACAAATTGTTTGAGGAATTCCGCACATGTCCCATCGGTCGGCATTTCTTTTCGTTTTTCTGGTCTTCTGCGGCCTGGCGCTCACCGGATGTGACCGGGCGGAGCCCCGCTGGAGCGAGGGCCTGTACGACCTGACCGAAATTCCGGTCTCCCCAGATCTGGAGCCGACACTTGCGGCGAGCATAGCCCGTCTTGATGAGCCCGATGCCGACCGGAAAAGCGTGCGCGACTATGCCGCCTACCAACGGCTGAGGCACGAACTGCGGCCCAGGAAGACCCACGCAGCCGCGGCAGATGAAATCTATGCCCGCTGGGAAACCGAACCCGACAACGCCCTGTGGCTGTCTTTGTCCTATAGTCAGGAATTCCTGATCCAGCGCCCAGCGGAATTCGAAAAAATGGCGACCCGCCCGGCCCTGTCCGATACCAACACGGCCCTTGGTTGCCTGACTCTCGGCCTGGTCAGCCCCCGGCGTAGCGAGGCGCCCTATTGGTACGCCAAAGCCGAAGTATTGCAGAATCAGCTCACCGATCAGAGCCGCATGTTTCTCATGTTGCGCCTCTCCCTCATCGAAAGCTCGCACGGTCGGATCACGAACGCAATCGAGCGCCTGATGGCAGCCGTTTCGGAAGCCCGCCAGGTCGGCGGCCGTGCCCTCGAAAGCAAATTCTGGTACTACATCACCGGGCGCCTGATGGCAGTCGACAAACTCGACGACGCCCTGCATGCCGCAACCCTGGCTGCCGCTCAGGCCCGGATGGCCGACGACCAGTCTGCGTTGTTGCACGCCCGCATCCGTCTGGCCAAGATCCTTTTCCAGCGCGGCGAGTACGAACCGGCCATGGCCCTCCTCGAACAGTTCGCTGACCAAGGCGAAGAAATGGACCTGATCTGGGCGGCCCAAAGCAGTCTCGGTGAAGCCGCCACCCTGGCCAGCGAAGTCGGCGACTACGAACGAGCCCTGAAATACGACCGACGCACCCTGCGCCTCGGCTGGCAGACCAACGATGTCCACAACATTCCCCGCTCCATGGCCAGCATTGCCCACAGTTTCCGCATGACTGGCCGGCTGGACTCCACGTACGTGTACCTCAAGCGGGCCCAGAAGTTTGTCGACGACTCGGGATACCTGCAGAACCAGGCCAAGATGACCGAACTGATGGCCGGGTATTATTGCCAGGTCGGCAACTACGCCCTGGCCGAATCCCTGCTTATGTCTGCTTCGGAAATCAATGACATCACCGGCACCCGCACCACCAGGGCCTTCCTGCTTTTGGAAATGGTGTCCTCGGCGCTGGAGATGGGGCGACCCGACCTGGCCTACGAATGGCTGGGCGAAGTCGACAAGGTGAAAGACTCCCTGCCACGGCGAACCTTCGACGGAAATTTCCTGGCAGACTACGAAATCCTGTCGGCCCGCCTGCTGGCTGAACAGGGCGAAACCCTGCTGGCAGCCGAGGCCCTGGACCGCGCCCGGGTCGCGGTTGAAACCGTGGGTGGCGAGGGCAAACAGTGGTTGCTCGAAGCCCAGACCGGTGAACTGGCCCTGCGCCGCCATGATCTGCGCCGCGCCGAAGAGGCGTTCGTCGCCTGCCTCGGTCTGGCCCTGCAAGGGACCGATACCCGCCAGTTGGCCCGCAGCCGATTCCAGTTGGGCCAACTCTATCTCGATCAGGGTCAGTTCGAATCCGCGCGGGCGATGTTCGGCTCGCTGGGAAAGAGCGAATATTTCGGTCACGCCTACCGCACCAGCCTGACCAGCCTGCTGCTGATGGGCATGACCCAGGCCCGACAGGGACAGCACGCCAAAGCGTTGCAGAGCTACAACCAGGGCCTGGTCCGTTTCAATCCGGATTCGCCAGCCGACATCGTTTTGCGGGTCCATCTGGCCCGGGGCCAGTCGTTGAGCAAACTGGGCCAGTACCAGGCCGCCGCAAAAGAATTGCAAGGTGTGCTGACGACCGTGGCGGCCACCCCACAGCTGGTGAAATTCGACGACCTGCCGGTCTTCCGCACCGACATCGCCCGCGGCACTCGCGAAGCTCTGGTCCGCAATCTGATCGCCGAAAATCGGACCTCGCCGCAACGGTTGGCGGCCGCCACGCTGGACCAAGCCTATCCGGGTCTGGCGGGACGGCTGGCCCAGGCAAAAGTCGATGGTCCGGCCCTGGTATTTCTTCTGGGCGACGAAGCCTCCTGGGCCTGGTGGGTCAGCGAAGACCGAATAACCCTGCGCCAATTGCCAGGACGCCGAGCGTTGCAGGACCTGATCCGGCCGGTTCTGGTGGACCTCAGCCAGCCCGGACGCCCGGTTGATCAAGAGCGCATGCAACAGTTGGCGGCCACCCTGCTGGGCACCGATGGCGACCTGTGGCCGGCCGCAACGCCATTGACTCTGGTCCTGGACGGGATACTGAGACAGGTGCCGTGGGCCGCCCTGCCTTTGCCCGGGGCTGAACAAATGGTATTGGACCGCGGTCCCCTGCGGGAAATCGATCCCGGCCAGGGCATTGCCCTGCCCTCGAAGACCGTGGCGCCCCGGGATCTGAGCCTGATGGCCATCGGATGCAACCGACCCGGCGGCACCGACCTGCCAACCCTGCGCCAGGCGGAGGCCGAAGCGCGGCAGGTGCATCAGTCCTGGCGTGGCAACGGCGCCGAACTGGCAACGGGGGCGGCAGCCAATTGGGCCTCACTTCTGGCTGGCGGCGTGGAAAACTCTGGTGTGATTCACCTGGCCACCCACGCCGAGGTGCACCAGGGAGCGGCCCGGCGCTCAACGCTGCGGCTGGCCGCACAGACGGAATCAGGCGCGGCCACCAGCACTCCGGTGACCATGGTGGCGGTCCGGAATTTGTCGCTGCAGGCCGAGCTGGTGTATCTCTCGAGTTGTGAGGCGGGTTTGCCCGCCGGCGGGCCCAACCCTGAAGCGGGCGATTTCATGGGCGCCTTCCTTGGGGCCGGAGCCCGCACCGTCATCGCCTCGACCCAGTGGGTTGACGATGATGCCGCGCGGTTCATGGCCGAGCGTTTTTATGAACACTGGCAGGACGGTGCCAGCAAGGCCGCGGCGTTCCAGGCAGCGCGACAGGATGTGCGCGCGACCTGGAACCATCCGGCGTATTGGGCCTTCTTCAGATTGCTGGGCGACGGTTCCTGACCGGATCTAGAAATCCATGTCGATGTGGCGATTGGGATCGGTCGTGGTCGCCAGCCAGCAACAGTCCCCTTCGACGGCATTGGCCAGGCTGGCCGCCACCGGATCTCCGCCGCCGATGGCACCACCGTCGCCGCCTGTACCGCCACCCAGAACCCAACGCGAAAAATGGTCGATGCTGTAAGTGGTCACCGGAGCCAGGGCGACCTTTTCGGAGACTTCAGCGGCGGCAACCGGATCGCCTATCTTGCGGTCCAGGACGCGATAGTGGGCATCCGCATCCTGGAATTCCTGCTCGATATACCACAGGTCCATGCCGCTGGCCGGCGCGGTGCCCGCCCACTGGGGCCAGACGATCGAGACATGCACCGGTTGGTTAAAAATGATGCCGTCGGGGTGGAATTCGTAGGGCACAGCGGTGGGGCTGCCGGACGGGCCAGTGACCGGGATCTCCATGACAAACTCCACGAGGTTGCCGTGGTTCAGGGGCACCGTGCCGGGATCCACGGTCAGCACAACGTCGTATCCTTCAGGCCATCCGGTGGGACGGGCGGTGAACACGCCACCGGCCTGGCAATCGATGGTCTGCTTGAAGACCTGCATCAGGACACCATCGCTGCTGGTCCACATCGCCTCGAGGGCCGTGTGCAGAGACGTGTCTTCGACACCATCGGCTCCACGCAGGATACCGGTGTCGGTGCTCGCTGATCCTTCAGGGGTGAACAGGGCGGTGGTCGAGACATCATCCTGGCAACCGAGGGCCAGAACGAGCAAAACGGGAATCAGGCGAAGAAGGTGACGAGTGCTATTGCCGTGGACCATGAGAGGCCTCTCTTTCAGGAACGAGGTAGGTGACTACTGGCGGATTTGGGTTAGTCCCGATTAGTCCCGACTAGTCCAGATGTGAAGTGGTCGGCTCAAAAATCAGCGCCACTCCGGTGAATTGGCGGCGGAATTCCGCCATCTCCACCTGTCGGGTTCCCCGGGCGGGGTCATGGATTGTGACAAGGTTGCCAACGTACGATTCGAAGACTACCAGATGATCCGACCCCCAATGCAGAATGCTTGTACTTGGAATATTCTGCCACTCGGTACTCGTCAGAACGACCGGACGACCGTCCAGTCCGAACTCCTCGGCCACGTCCAGAAAGTTGATGACATCGTCGCGGCACAGCGAGGCGTTCAGGTGCCGGTGGATTTCTTCCTTGGCGAATGGCAGGCCAAATTCGGTCAGAACCCGGGCCAGACAGGTCACTGCATGGTCGGTCTGGGAATACCGTTGGTGAGGCCAGGCGGCGGCTTTGCGAACCACTTTACCCTGCCCGTGCCCCTTCTTTTCCGGCAACATGGTCGGACCCTTCCAACAGATTGAGTAGAGGTCCCGGCCCGGCAATCCGATATGTTCTAAAAAAAATTCAAAAATAGGCGATCGGGAGACCTGTGCATGACCAAAGGCCTCATGAATTTCACTCGTTTTAGGGATTGCCAGGCAAGGACCTGCATTGTAGGCGAGGAATTTCAGCGGCAGAGCGAGAAGCGGCCGCCGTCTTCCATGCTGGTTTTCCTTGTCGAAGGAGGAACAACGCAGGGTCGGTTTTTTCAAAAGCAAAAATGAAAAAAATTGGGTTTTTTAAAAACCGGGGCTCGAATAAGCAATTCGAGCCCCTCTCCCAATAGCCCGCTACGGCATTTGGCAGCCAAAACCACCACCGCTGTCGGTTTGGACAATCAACCGGAACGCCTTTTCGATGGCGAGGCCGCCATTGCTCAACATCGCGCCCTGCCCCAGAGACAAACTGTCTTTGATCTCCGGGACGAAGAGGTTGCAGTCCCGCCAGGTCTGGCCAGATGGCGGCGTGGCCACCGAAGGCCGCACGCCGCGAAAGTAGTGATAACGAGCCGGTCGGGGCGGAAAACTTCCGCACTCTGTCTGGTCCATGGCCACGGCCCTGACCGTGCCATTGCCGAACTGCCTGGTCGTGGCATCAAAAAGCTGTTGGGCAATTTCCGGATCACTACCCGCCTGCAGCACAGTCAGCAACAGCAGGTAGGTATCGGCACCGAGGAACAGGTTCTCCGGCACCACGACATCCACTTCGAGGCGCCACAGGCCACTGGCCGGATCAATACTCAGGCCAAGGCCATCACCGGGCTCGCCCCAGGTCGCTGCCCTGATATCATCGTTGCCGCCGCCATCCTTGATCTGGTTGAAGGCATCGCACTCGTAATCCACCTGATAAAACCAACCCAGGGACCGCCAAAGAGGCTCGGACCACGCTTCCCGGGCATCGTCAATACCATGCAGCAGGATGGACATGCTGTAGAGTCGGGCCGGAACCACATAATGGGTCTGCTCAAAACCGACGCCGTTGTCAGCTGTCTTCACAAAATAGGTCTGCTTGTCGATCAGCATCACCAGGTTCTGCTTGTACTCCAGGTCATCCGGGCCAGGCGTACGGGTCACCGTCAATTCGGTCACATCCTGGAAACAGGGGTGAACCGCCGGATCGTCCACACACGCCAGGGACGGATCCCAGGCCGAAATCGATGATGTCTTGGGCAGCAATTCCACACACTGCAGGCAGGGCGGGTAGCCCACATCGAAGCTCAGGGATGCCGGCGTGCCGTCGCGCCGACCATGCTCATCGACCGCCTGCATGTTGATGGTAAATTCGGTGGCAGGGCCGGTCAGGAAACCGAGAGTGTCGGCGGCCCAGCCATCGATGCCTGGCTCCCAGGTCGGGCTGGCGCTCAGTTCGCTGCTGTCGGTCATGAAGGAGAATGTGCCGCCGAACGCATTGTCCCGCACGCCCTTCATGAAGCCGACAAGGCCCGGCATGTAACCTGGATTCTGCACGGCATCCCGGGAATCATCACGCCCGAGGGCCTTGAACACCACGTAGGTGCGATCCGGAATACGATCGCCCGCCATGAAGGGGTGGTGAATCTGGGCCAGGTCGTTGAGTTGAATATAATACGGATAGATTTCCGGGTCTTCGGGGTGGGCCCAGTCCTGCTGGCCGTTGAGGATGAGGGTTTCGGGGTCGAAGTTGACCACAAACGGGATCGGTTGCAGGTGCTCGGCGACCTCAAAGCCGTTCACGTCCAGAGCCGTGGCTTTCATTTCGTGACGCCCGCTGGGAATCAGCATCCGCCTCGGGTCGGTACCAGTGCCGTTGTTGGCATAGGCCACGGAGTTGGCCTCGCCGAAGTAAGAGAAGCTGTCGCCGGTGGCTTCATTGAACAGACGGGGCCGCCAGCAGTCTTCCAGACTGGGGATGCAATAGTCGAAGGGCAGGTCGTATTTGTAGCCCAGCAGACCATCATCGAACGGGTAGACCGTATCGAGGGCGGCCAGCAGTGCCGGATCCATGCCCGCGATGGACGGGGCCACGGCGTGCCAACCCAAAACAAAGGGCTGTCCAAAACCAACCGTATCGGCCACGCCCGGGGCAAAGGTGACCGTATCGCCGGCCACGATGTGCCAGAATTGGTCAAAGTACGGCCAGGGAGCTTCGTCATTGGCCAGGATGCGGATGGAACAGGCGTTGGCTATTTCGCCCGGGAAGTCCTGCTGGGCCTCCCACTGGATGCTGCGCCCGTTGCCCGACAGGACATTGAGCCCCACGTCACCACTGACGGCCACGCAGCGGATGGGCCAGGTCGCGCCCCCATCGGGCGAGAAATAGACACTGATCCACATCGGGTCGCCCTCGGCATCATTCACATCGTAGGTGATGTCGACGATAAAGCTGTCGCTGCGTTGGGCAGCCTGCACGTTCGTCACCACCGGGGCCGAATTGGCCGCGGCAGTCAACGGCACCAGGAGTGCTGCGACGACAATCAACAGCAGGGTGCCGGTAGTCTGATTTATTCTGGATAACATCATGATCAGTCCCCTTTAAAATCCCCAAAGCGTATCGCGGATCGTTTCGCGCCCTACTTGACCCTATTTGACAAGAGTCATCCTCTGCGCGCCCACGAAGTTGTCGGTCACCAACCGGTACACATAGACACCGGCGGCCACGCTTTTGCCCTGGCCATCCCGGCCATTCCAGACCGCCTGGTGAAGGCCAGCAGCAAACAATTCGCGATCCAGCAGCACGCGCACCAGGCGCCCCTGCAGATCGTAGACCCTGAGTCCGACCTCGGTCTTTTTGGCCAGGCCGAAGCCGATACTGGTCAACGGGTTGAACGGATTGGGGTAACACCCGCCCAGGTGGTCTCGCTGGGGCAGGTCCACACTTTCATCGATGCCGGCGGCACTCTGGGTATTGAGACTGAACAGGGGCGAGTCCCCCGAACCGGTCTCGGCCAGGGCTCCGGCACTGGTCAGGCTCAGCAGCCCCAGTCCCAGCAACACAGGCCATATTTTCCGCTTCATATTGGACAACATTGGGTCCCCTTCCATAGGGACCGGGCCGATCCCGGTCCTACTGATTGATCTGCAAACCAAAATATTCCAGGACCCACGTCACGGCCTTGCGGGCCTCAGCGTGATCAAACCGGTAGGGGTCAAATCCCCAGTAGACGTCAGCTTTGCCGCTCGGCTTGTCGGCCACGCTTTTATAGGACATGTAGCCAAAGGTTTTGTCGTTGGTTAGGGCACTGGAACGGGGCACACCCTCGTAACTGGTCAGGGCCAACAGGCCGCAGCCATCATCCAGCTCCCAGTTGTCATATTGGCTGTGCGGCCAATCCGCGTCGCCCCGATCGCGGTTGTATTGCCGGATGTAGTCAAAGCGCGCCACCCCAGTGAACATCGGTTCGACGCACATGCCGTCCGGTCCGTCGGCACACTGCTGCGGCACGATCGGTGTCACCCGGGTACTGATGTTCGCGTTGATGAACTCGTCATTGCGGAACGGGAACGTCAGGTGGAACAGACCCAGGGTATCGGCGGCAGCGTCCACATAGTCGTGCCAGTCAATGGTCGGCTCGGTCCAGATGGTATCGGCCACCGCGCCCGGCCCCACCAGATGATTGGCCTTGAAAGTCGGATCCAGCACCAGGCCCTTGAGGCCCACGCAGTCGACCGTGCGGTCGAATCTCGCGACATTGGCACGGTTGTAGATCGTCTTGGTATTCGGCGAGGTCCAGTCCAGGGCCGAAATACCCGCCGTGGCGTACGGATACATCCGCGGGCCGCGCGGCACGAGGCTGCCATCGGGCATCTCGGCGGTGCCAAAGCCCACTTCATATTCGGTGCCGTTGACAATCAGGATGGTCTCCTGGGTGTCGAAGATCATGGGCACCATGTAGTTGGGTTTGCCCTCAAGGAACGACTCCATGCTACCGCCGCCGGCCAGGAAGAAGTTGCCGCCCTGCTGCTGGTAGGGAGCCAGCCACACGTATTTGTCGACGTCGTTGACCGGCCGGAGCTGCTGGAACAGGCGTTGATTCATCTCATTGAATTGCGCGTAGCACAGCACGGCCTTGTAGTTCACCAGGTCGGAGTACATCACCTCGTCGGTGTGGTTTTTCCAGTCGCGCTCCCAGTTCAGGCCCGCCACGCCACCGGCACCATCGGCCAGGAAATGCCACCAGCCGTTGCGGTAACTTTCGTCGTTGAGAGGCACGCCCGATTGGCTGGGCCAGTTGTTCACATTCGCATCAGCCACCTGGTCGAGCACCAGCAAGGGCAGCTGGAACTCGGGCGAGACAAAGGGCACCACCCGCAAGGTCCAGTTCATGATCCGCACTTGTTGGGCGTCGTCTTCCACCCGGACGGTGAATACGTGGATGCCGGATTGAAAGGAACGCTCGGCGGCAAAGAGATTGTCCGGGCCCAGCCCGGGCGGTACGGCCCAACCGGGGTCGTTGGGGTCATCAACCGAAGTCAGGTCCCAGCCGTGGCGGTAGGAAACGATCTCGCCGCCGTAAGCTGCGGCCGAAGCGCTCCAGCCGAAATTCAACGGTTGGCCGCCAGCGATTTCCGACGTGACATTCGAACTGTAGGCCGAGCCCAGAAAGACTTCCGCCAGAAACACTTCCGGCCGGAAGAAATCCGCGATGATCCTGATGTGGGCCGTTGCGATCTGGTAGCCCCAGGGATCGCTGGTGGCGCCATCGTGGTCCATGAACTGGACCGAAAACAGGAAATATTCGTTGGCCGGCAGGTCGTTGAAGCTGACCCGCATGTCTTCCGGATTGGCCGAAACATCGCGCCACTCAGACCACTGAGGGTCCTCCAGCGACAGGATTTCCAGATAGTACCGCAGGTATTCCGACGGCGTGCGAATGGTGGTGCCATCAGCGGCCACGGCAGCCTTGAGTAGGAAACGGTAGCGCACCGGCAACAGGTCCGGCGCGTCCGGATCGGTGCCCTCCACGCCGATGGTGAAACTCGGCGGCATCAATTTGAAACCCTCGCTGCTCAGATTCGGGATCAGGACTCGGCCTGAAGGAATCAGGTCCGAAGCTTGCGCTGCACTTCCGGCCATCAACACGGCCAGAACCACGATCAGGCAAGTAATCGACTGGGTTTTGTTCTTATGGTTCAACATTGTGATCTCCTCTCTTTACGGAATGCGATTACTTGATGAGTGAAACGCTGCTCGTATCGCGCGTGAGCTTTGTCTTCAGTTGCACGAAGTAGACCCCCGCGCCGACCGGTCGGCCGGACTGATCCACGCCCAGCCATTGCACGTCATGGGATCCGGCCACCTGATTGCTGTCCACCAACCGTTTGATGAGTCGCCCGGCCACATCGTAGATCGCGATGTTGACTTGGCCGGCCTCCTGCACGTCATACTTGATGGTCGTGCGAGGATTGAACGGATTGGGATAGTTGCCGCGCAATTGCGTGACCCTGGGCAGCCGTTGTTCAGGATTTTCCGGAATGCCCACGACCGTGGAGTTGGTGCAAGCCACTGGGAAAGCGCCAATTTGGCCACAGCCCGAATTTTCCAAGGCACAGGGCGAGATTTCGTCGAGGGTGTAGGGCCGGTCGCCGCCCAGATCGCCACAGAAGAGCGGATCGGCGGAGAAGTTGCCGTTGCTCCCGGACATGGCCGCCAACAAGCCCGGCCAGGCGTCGTGATCGATGGCGTACAGGTCGGAGCAGACAATGAGAGGGGCCGAATCGAAATCGCCCGCCCAGGCCTTGCCTTGGCCGCCGTTGAAGACAATGGAATTGTTCAGATTGATGCCGCTGTCATCGAAGGCCACCAGGCTCGCGCCGCCCAAAGCCTCGTTGCGCGAGAATGTGCTGGCCACAAAATGCGGCGCCGCACCACGAGAGGCGTTGACGGCGTGGCCGCCAGCGGCTGCTTCGTTGTCAGCAAACAGGCAGTTGGCCACCGTGGGAGACGCTGTGCCCACACAGTTCATGGCGCCACCGACGGCCCGGGCCAGATTGCCTGTGAATGAGCAACTGTAAAAGATCGGCACGGCCCCGTCGGCGCAATAGACCGCACCGCCGTAGTCGGCTTCCAAATCGACAAAAACGCATTGGGATATGCTGGGGGCCGCGTTGCTGATGTACAGTCCGGCTCCACGCGCAACCGGGGCCACCAGCCCGCCGGCCGCAACGGTGAAAGTGATGCCTTCGATGCGGCTGACCGCTGGCAGGTCGATGCACCTGAGAATCGGGTCGGCGCCTTGTGAGGCGATCGTGACGCAGGCCGGATCTCCCCCTTCACTGCGCAGGGTGACACCGCTGGGCATTTGCAGACCCTGCTCGTCGTAGGTGCCGCAGTGCACCAGGACCGTATCGCCCGCGGCCGCACTGGCCAGGGCGGCGCTGATCTGGTCGCCGGGGTTGACGTGAATCGTATTGGCAAGGGCCGCTACCGGATAAAGGATGATAACAACGACGCAACACAGTGCGTAGTTCGAGGCTTGGCGCAAGGTCACCATGGCCAACTCCTAGCTAGATATTTGGGTGGGGCTGAATGTATGAGCGTAGCGAACAGTATTGGGGCAAGGTGTTGAACGTACTGAATATTGCCTATCAGATCAACAGAGAAATCAAAACGCCCCCGGAAATCATCCGGAGGCGCCAAAACGTTGCCAACTCGGGCATAGGGCCTATCCGCCCATCAAACCAACCGCCATATCGGCCATGGCCTTGAACTCCTCAAAGAACAGCCCCAGCGCCAACGTCGGCACCGCCAACACCGCCAACACCACATACTGCAACCAGTGCAGTTTCAACGGCGACATGTCAGCACCCTCGGCCGGCGAGGTCAGGAACAATGCCCGCACGACCTTGAAGTAGTAGTACAGACTCACCACGCTATTGAGGGCCGCGACGATGGCCAGCCAGAACCACTGCTTGTCCAGCACTGCGGTGAACAGATAGAACTTACCGACAAAGCCGGCGAAAGGTGGCACGCCCGTCAGCGAGGCCAGGAAGACAATCATCATCGCGCCGGCCCAGGGAGCGCGGAAACCCACGCCCACATAGTCGCTCAGCTCTTCACTCTTGAGGTGGTTGTTGATCGCCACCACGTAGAAGAACGCGCCCAGGTTCATCAGCGTATAGACCAGCAGGTAGAACAGGATCGAGGCCAACCCGGCGCTCGTCAGCAGCACAAAACCCATCAACAGATACCCCACGTGGGCGATTGACGAATAGGCCAGCATGCGCTTCACGTTGGTCTGACGCAACGCAACAAGGTTGCCGTAGGTCATCGTCGCAACCGACATCACGGCCACCAACAACGGCCAGTTGATATCCTGCACCAGTTGCGCGCCAGCATCGGTGCCCGCAGCAAAGGTCGTGTAGAAAAAACGAATCATCAGGGCAAAACCGGCGGCCTTGGGGCCTACCGAGAAGATCGCGCTCACGGGCGTGGGCGCTCCTTCGTAGACATCCGGGCACCAGTAGTGGAAGGGCACGGCGGCGATCTTGTAGCTCATGCCCGCCAGGATCAGCACAATCACGACCAGCAGACCAAAGGGATCGACCGAACCGCTCATCAGGCTCTCGCGGATGCCGTCAAAGTCCATGGCACCGGTCATGCCGTACAACAAGGACATGCCGTAGAGCATGATCGCGCTGGTGACGGCGCCGAACAACACGTACTTCAGCGAAGCTTCGGTGCTGCGCAGGCTGGTGCGCATGTAGCCGGCCATCACGTAGCTGGTCAGGCCCACCGCTTCCATCGATAGAAAGAGCATCAGCAGATCGCGGGCTTCGGCCATGACCATCATCGCGGCGGTCAGCAACACCGTCAGGGCGAAGAACTCGCCCTTGTTTTCGCGGCGCTGGCCCATGATTTCTTCGCTGGTCCAGGCAAAGAGCACCGTGACGAGGCCGGCGAAGATGAACAGCAGGCGGAAGAAACCGGCCATGCTGTCGACCACGATCAGGTCACCCATGATGGTGTGGCTGGTGGCCATGCCGTTGTTCACGTCGGCAACCGCGTAGGCTCCGGCCGTGATCAGGCCAAACACCGACACTGCAAACGGAACCCAGGTCCGGCGGCCACGCACGATCAGGTCGCCCAAAATGGCGAACAGGAAAGTGACGCAGAGGATGGCCTCGGGCAGCCAGAACCTCAGGTCGGACCAACTGGGAATGTTCAGATTCATCAGTTCCATCGAGGAACGCTCCTCATTCGGTTCTCAACGATTCATGAAGACAGGGCTGGTGGTCTCAGGCAGACCTTAACCAGCCACCACCTTGATCAGGTTGTTCAGCGTCACCTTCATCAGGTCCAGCACCGGCATGGGGTACACACCGAGCAGCAGCACCAGGATACCGATGGGCACGAGGGTGAACATCTCGCGGCCGTTGATGTCCGGCAGCGAATCCCACTTGTCGTTCTTCGGGCCCAGGAAGACGCGTTGCAGCATCCACAGTACGTAGGCTGCGCCAATAATAATGCCCAGAGCCGCAATGATCGTGATCGTGCGGTACACGGGGAAGACACCCATGAAGATCATCGCTTCACTGACAAAGCCGCTCAGGCCCGGCAGGCCCAGGGCGGCAAACAGCGAGAAGCTGAAGAAGCTGAAGTAGAGCGGCATCTGCATGCCCAAGCCACCAAAACCGTTGATCTCGCGGGTGTGGGCACGATCGTAAATCACGCCCACGCAGAGGAACATCATGGCCGTGATCGTGCCGTGATTGAACATCTGTAGGACCGCGCCGTTGATGCCGGCCGGCGTCATGGCCGCCATACCGATCATCACGTAACCCATGTGACTGACCGAAGAATAAGCCACCAGCTTCTTCATGTCCGTCTGGGCCATGGCGCAGTACGCGCCATACAGAATGTTGATGGTACCGAGCACCGCCAGCGCATAACTGAACCACAC
The DNA here is from genome assembly GCA_964562635.1 of uncultured Fibrobacteraceae bacterium. Lineage (GTDB taxonomy): Bacteria > Krumholzibacteriota > Krumholzibacteriia > LZORAL124-64-63 > LZORAL124-64-63 > JAGRNP01. The sequence goes on from CAZLUL010000012.1 coordinate 32,478, forward strand.
CGCCTGGTCAGGCAGCATCGGATAGCTGATGCGCAGGATGCCGTAGGTTCCCATCTTCAGCAGCACACCGGCCAGGATGACCGATACGGCCGTGGGCGCCTCGACGTGGGCGTCCGGAAGCCAGGTGTGGAAGGGGAAGACCGGCACCTTGATGGCAAACCCGATGAACAGGGCCAGCCACAGAACGTGGCGCACGTTGGTGCCCTGCAACCACTCGCTGTGATTGGCCTGGTCGAACATGTGCAGCATGTTGAACGTGTGGCCACCGGTGACCGGATCGCTGGTGTGCAGGTAGAAGGCGATCATCGCCAACAGCATGAGCACCGAGCCGGCCAACGTGTAGAGGAAGAACTTGATGGCGGCGTACTCGCGACGCGGGCCACCCCAGATGCCGATCAGGAAGTACATCGGTAGCAGCATCACTTCCCAGAAGACATAGAAGAGGAAGAAGTCCAGGGAGACAAATACCCCGAACATACCCGCTTCCAAAATCAGAAACAGGGCGAAGTAGCCCTTCACCGATTTGTTGATGCCCCAGGAGGCGATCACGCAGATAAACGACAGGAACGCCGTCAAAAGCACCATCGGTATACTCAGGCCATCAATGCCCATGAAGTACTCGATGTTGAAGCTTTTGATCCAGGTGTAGTGTTCGATGAACTGGAAGCCGGCCGTGGTGCGGTCGAAGCTCATGAACAACTGTACGGCGAGGATCAAGGGAACCGCAGCTGCCGCGGCAGCCACTGTCTTGATGACCTCTTTGCGCTCTGACGGAATGAACGCGATCACAGCCGCCCCAATGACCGGGAAAAAGGTCATCCAGGAAAGAATGTGCTCACCCATGCGTGGGCTCCTCTCGGGGTCTTACCCGTGGCTAATCAACCTAAAGGACACGATAGATCAGGATCAAAACCAGGACCGAAGCTGCAGTGTACGTGAGGTACGTTTGGATTCGACCGGTTTGAATACGACGGAAACCTTCGCCCGCCCCTTGCAGGACGGTCGCGACACCATTGACCGCACCATCGACGAGATACTTGTCGATCGAACCACTGACCCAGGCCACCATGCGGGTCAGATAACCGGTGCCGTTGACGATGCCGTCAATCACGACCCGGTCAAAAGCGGCCATCAACCAGGCCACCCAGAGGGTGAACCGGTAGACGGTAGCCGCGTAAAACTCGTCGAAGAAGTACTGGCCCTGCAGCACCGTATACATGCCCGACATCCGGGCCTGAATTTTGGCCGGATCGATTTTTTTCTGATGGTAGACCCACCAGGCGCCACCGATGCCGATGATGACCATCATGATCGACATGTACATGGCCCGGACGTGGGCGGTGTGGGCCACATCGTGACCACCG
>CAZLUL010000013.1:0-33465 GCA_964562635.1 uncultured Fibrobacteraceae bacterium
TCATCGGCATGCAACCCGACCGCGTGGCCTGCTTCAGCTACGCCCACGTGCCCTGGGTGCGGCCCAACCAGGAAAAAGTCGACACCACGATCATGCTCGAGGGCTACGACAAATTCCAGCTCTTCATGCTCACGGTCGACCTGTTCCAGGACGCGAACTACACCTGGATCGGCATCGATCACTTTGCCAAGAAGGACGACGAGTTATCGGTGGCCCTGCGCAACAAGGCGCTGCACCGGAACTTCATGGGCTACGCCACCAAACCCGCGCCCCACATGCTGGCCTTCGGCATGAGCGGCATCGGCGACGTGTGCGATCGCTTTGTCCAGAACGCGGCCGATCTGGAGCCCTGGCAAGAAGCCATCGACAACGGTCAGCTGCCCATCGTCAAGGGTCACAAGCTGAATGACGATGACAAACTGCGGCGCCACACGATCCTCAACCTGATGTGCAATTTGGAATTGCCCTGGTCTTTGACCGAGGAACGCTGGGGCGCGTCGGTGAAGGAACTGATGCCCGAGATGATGAAGGCTCTGCCCGAACTGATCGACGACGGCCTGTGCGAAATGGACGAAACCAGCCTGCGCATCACGGCCAAGGGCCGCTATTTCGTGCGCAATGTGGCGATGACCATGGACGCCTATCTGGGCAAGGGCAAGGGCAAGCCGATTTTCTCGAAGACTGTCTAAACTGTCCAAACTGGCTAGACTGTCCAAACTGGCTAAACTGTCTAAATAGGGTCGTACATGAAACGCTCGCTCGACAAGTACTCCCGCCACCGGTTGGATCCGGCCCGCACCACGGGCCTGATACTCTGTGGCATGGGTGGGCCCGACGGCCCTGATGCCGTCGAGCCTTTTCTGTGCAACCTGTTTGCCGACCCGGAGATTTTTCCGTTGCCGCGCCTGATTGCCGGTTTTGTGGGCCGCCGGATTGCCAAAAAGCGGGCACCCAACGTGCGCGCCAACTATGCGGCCATCAGCAAGGACTCGGTGACCCCCCAGTTGGACCTCACGCGGCGTCAGGCCAAAGTCCTGGCCGATTCGCTGTCGACCGCCGGGCGGCCAACCCTGCCGGCGATCGCCATGCGCTATTGGCATCCGTTTCCGGACCAGACCGCGACCGAGCTGGTGGCCGCCGGGGCCGAACAGTTCCTCGTGGTGCCGGCCTATCCCCAGTTCAGCTGGGCCACCAATGGCAGCACCCTGGATTTTGTGCTCGAAGGTCTGAAACGCGTGGCGCCCGAGGCCGTCGTGCATGTGGTGCCTGATTGGCATCTGCTGCCCGGTTATATCGAGGCGCTGGCGCGACCGGTGATCCGCAATCTGAGCATCTGGGCCCGTGAAGAACGGGATCCGGGACAGACGGGGCTGTTTTATGTGGCCCACTCCATGCCTGAGAAGTTCATCAAAAAGGGCGATCCGTATTTGGACCGCACCCTCGAAACCCTCGCCGAGGTGCACAAGTTCGTGACCACGGCGATGCACGAGGCTGGTCACGGCCGGTGGCTGGATGCGTTGATGGCCGGTGGCAAGGAACCCAAGCTGACCTTCCAGAGCAAGGTTGGGCCCATCAAATGGCTCGGTCCCGAGATTGCCGAAGAGACACCGCGCCTGGCGGCCGAAGGCCTGCGCTCGATCTTCGTGCAACCGATCAGCTTCACCTGCGAGCACATCGAGACCATGCTCGAATTGGGTGTCGAGTTGAAGGAAATCGCCGATGAGGCGGGCATTGAAGATTTCAAACGCGGCCCGGCTCTGAACCTGAATCGCATCTGGCTGGACAGCCTGGCTGCCCTGCTGACCGAGCAAGCATTCTCACCGGAGGTCGGACACATTGTCGCTGATGTCTGAACAACAAGCGGAACAACAACATGTCGCGGTCGTGGGTGGTGGCGTGGCCGGTTTGGCCACTGCGGTCAATCTGCGTGATCAGGCCCGCGCCCAGGGCATTGACCTGCGCATTACGGTCTTCGACAAGGGCCGCGACCCCGGTGGCAACCTGCAGACTCTGCGGGAAGAGGGCTGGCAATTGGAATGGGGCCCCAACGGATTTTTGGACAACGAACCGGCGACGTTGCGCATGGTCGAACGGCTGGGCCTGACCGAGGCCCTGCTGCCCAGCAGCGACGCGACCCGCCGCCGGTTTTTGCTGGTCGACGGCCGGGTGCAGGAAATCCCGACCACGCCCAAGGCGTTTCTGACCTCGAAAATGCTGTCGTTCAAGGGCAAGCTGCGCATGGCGGGCGAACTGCTGACGCCACCGCGCAAGGATCTCGGCCGGGCGGCCGATGATGTCTCCACCGATGAGACCATTGCCGACTTCGGGCGCCGCCGCCTGGGCGCCGAGTTCACGCAGATCATGCTCGACCCCATGGTCAAGGGCATCTTTGGTGGTGACGCCGAGAAGCTGAGTCTGGCGGCAGCTTTTCCGCGCATGATCGAGTTGGAGAAGGATCACGGCGGATTGTTCAAGGCGATGATCAAGCTGGCCCGCGAGCGCAAGAAGAAGCAGAAGAGCATGACCGACGCCGGGCCATCCGGCACCCTGCATTCGTTTGAGGGCGGCATGGGGCAACTGATCAGTGGCCTGACCGACGTCCTGAACCAGGATGACCTCGCGGCGGTTGTCACCAGCGCCGATGTGGAGACCATTAGCCGCGATGGCTCCCAGTGGATGGTAGCAGCAGCGGGCACTTCGTATGGACCTTTCGACGCCGTGGTCGAAGCGGCCCCCGCCCACGCGGCGGCGCACCATCTGGTCGGAGTCGATGCCCGGCTGGGTGACCTGCTCAGCCAGATTCCCTTTGCCCCCATGGCCGTGATCGCCCTGGGCTTCAAGCGCGAGGCGGTGGGCCACGACCTCAACGGCTTTGGTATGCTGGTGCCCAGCCAGGAACGGCGTGAATTGTTGGGGGCCCTGTGGACCAGCAGCATTTTTCCCGGGCGCGCGCCCGAAGGCCATGTGCTGCTGCGCTGTATGGCCGGCGGCGCGAGCAATCCGGACGTGATGAAGCTGGACGACGAAGAAATGACCAATCTCATCCTGGGCGAATTGCGGGCACTGCTGCAACTGAAGGGCTCGCCGGCCATGGTGAAAATCATCCGGCATGAACGGGCCATTGCCCAGTACACGCCCGGACACCTGGCCCGCCTGCAGAAACTGAAATCGATTTGTGCTGACTATGCCGGTCTGCATCTGACCGGCAGTTCCTATCGTGGTATTGCCGTGAACTATTGCCTGAAAGAGGCCGAGATCACGGCGACCGATGTGCTTTCCAACCTGAACGTGACGGCCCGTGCCGACGCGGAGGTCAACTGATGGCGATGCTCCATTCGTTGTTCACTGTCCTGATACCCATGGCCTATCTGCTGGTATGGGCCTGCTACATGTGGCTGTTTCTGACCGACCACCCCCTGGCCCGGCGATTGGTCACGCGTCTGGCCCTGGTGGCGATCTTCCTGGATCTGACCGCGACCGTGCATTTGAGCATGGAACTGCAGCGCCTGCCGATGGGCGGCCCGCTGGAATTCCTGGGCCTGCTGGCCCTGGCGATGATGGCCACCTATTTGGTGATCGAAAGACGCCTGAAAGCCAAAAACACAGGCTTCCTGATCACCGGCATGGCCTTCCTGCTCAAGTTTTTGTCCAGCGCCCTGATCACGCCCGTGCGTGAGGCCAGCCCCTACCTTTCGGATCCCGGTTTTGCCGGCCACGCGGTGTTCATCCTGCTGGCCTATACGGCGCTGAGCCTCAGTTTCCTGTACGCCATCCTGTACCTGATTTTGGCCCGGCAGTTGATGCGCCGCCAATTTGGCTTGCTGTTCCGCCGCCTGCCGCCCCTGGATGTGCTCGAGCGCATGAGCGTCGGCGCGGTCGAACTGGGCCTGCCGATGCTCTTTGTCGGCCTGTGCCTGGGCCACCTCTGGATGTACGACCTGGCCGATCGGGTCACGCCCGAACTGGCGGCCCTGCTCAGCCCCTATGACCCCAAAATCATGGCCACCTGGGTGATTTTCCTGGCCTATGCCGGCGGCGTGGCCGGCTACCGCTTTCTGGGTTGGCGCGGGCGCCGCATGAATATCATGGCGGTGGTCGGCTACCTGACGGTCGTCGCGGCAATGGGCCTGATCCAGCACTTCTTCCCGAGCTTCCACAAGTTCCAGGTGCATGAAGAGCAGGCCGAAACTGGACTGATGTTGCAGGAGCCGGACGAGCGTTCGATTGTGGTGCAGCGCGGAGGTACCACGTGACCCAGTTGACCACCCTGCATGTGCGCAGCATCAATCACCGTTTCGCTCCGACTGAGGTGCGCGAGCTGGCGCACATTGAGGACGAAAAGGCCATCGCCCTGATGGACGCCCTGTGCAACGGTCAGAACGGCACCACCGGGTGCCTGTCGGTCATCCCCGTATCGACTTGCAACCGCACCGAGATCTACCTCGAGATCAAGGATGGCTTCGAGGTCGATGAAGTGCTGCGCGAAGGCCTGGCCGCCGTCGGCCTGGACAGCGAGTTGTTTTTGGGTGAGTACTCGCAGAAACTCGACGGCCGACCCGCCATCGAACACCTGTTCAAGGTTTCTTCGGCCCTCGAAAGCATGATGCTGGGCGAGGCCCAGATCGTCGGACAGTTGAAGGATGCCTACCGTCTGGCCCGTGGCAATCACGAACCGGGCCCGGGCTTGTTGCGCGCCTTCCAGGGCGCCTTCCGGGCCGGCAAGCGGGTGCGCACCGAGACGCGCATTTCCACCGGCGCGGTCAGCGTCGCCTTTGCCGCAGTCGAACTGGCCCGCAAATTCTTCGACCACCTCTGCGATCAGAAAGCCACCCTGGTCGGGGCCGGTGAAACCGGCGGCCTGGCCGCGCGGCACTTTTTGCAGCACAACATCGGCGAATTGACAGTGGTCAACCGCAGCTTCGAAAAAGCCCAGACCCTGGCGGAGACTCTGACGGCCGAAAAACGCGCCGGCATGGGACGCAGTGCGCGCGAAGGGACCGCCAATTTCGAGACCCTGCCCGAGTTGTCCGACCAGTGCGGCCAGGTCAATGCCCGCCCCTGGGACGATCTGACCGAGGCCCTGGCCCACGCCGACGTGATCCTCAGCACCACCGGCGCCACCGAACCGGTGATCCTGCCCGAAATGGCCGCCAAAGCCGTCTCCCAGCGCAAGGGCAAGCCCCTGTTCATGCTGGACATCGCCGTGCCGCGCGACATCCACCCGGATGTGGCCAAGGTCAATGGTGTGTTTGTCTTTGGCCTTGATGACCTCGACGAAATCATCCAGGGCAACCTCGAGGGACGCCAGAACCAGGTGCCCCACGCCATGCGCATCATCGAAGAGGAATTGATCGATTTCCAGCAGTGGCTCGACGACGTGGACCTGCGCCCAACCGTGGCCGAGTTCCGCTCCTACCTCGAAGAGTTGAAAGACAAACAGGTGGGCTTTGTGCGCAAGAAGCAGAGCGACGAGATGGCCGCCGCCGTGGACAAGAGCCTGCAGCAATTCATCAAGAAGGTGCTGGGGCGTTCGGTTTCGACTTTGAAGAATGCGCAGAGTCGGGAAGAGCGGGAGCGGGATTTGGAGACCATTCACCGGATATTTGGGGTGGATGAGAAGGACTAGGGGATGGGTTCACGGAATGGGTAAGACGCTTTGCCGTCAGCCATTTGATTTTAACAGCTATGGGTCTGCTTGGTTGCTAACTACAAGACAGATTTCTTCCGGTCCACAATCCCGGGTCCGCAGGGTGGGCGGTAGTAGAACTTTCAAACATTGAATTCCAAAGCCGTCTCGTAAGCCACCCCGCACGTCAAATCAGGGGAGCGGGATCTGGCCAGAAACACCCGTCTTGTGTACTATAGGCTGAAATATAACCTCTCCCATCTCTGAGAAAGTGTAAAACCATTTCCATGGAAACAGGCCCAGGTAGCCAATTCGGCCCCTACACCATTGAAGCGCTCGTCGGCGCCGGCGGCATGGGACAGGTTTTTCGCGCGGTTGATACGCGTCTGGGGCGGTACGTAGCCCTGAAGGTTCTGCCGAGCGACATGGTCAACGATCCGGAACGCTGCGGACGGTTCGACCGGGAGGCGCGGGCGGTCGCGTCGCTGGCTCATCCCCACATCTGCGCTCTTTTCGACATCGGCGACCATAACAATACGCGCTACCTGGTGATGGAATATTTGGCTGGACGAACTTTAGCCGAACGCCTGACAGAAGGACCATTGCCAGTCGAGGAAGCACTTCGACTGGGGGCGCAAATGGCCGAGGCCCTGGCCGCCGCCCACACCGAAGGTGTGCTCCACCGTGATCTCAAACCCGCCAATGTTATGGTCACAACCAATGGGATCAAGCTCGTCGATTTCGGTTTGGCTAAAATTGTTCAGGCTGAGCCGACACCACCCTCGTCGGACGCACCAACCATACTGGCAACGGGTAAGCACGCGATTATGGGCACGGCCCACTACATGTCGCCGGAACAAGCCCGCGGACAGGAAGTGGACAACCGTACCGACGCCTGGTCCTTCGGTGTCGTACTGTATGAGATGCTCACGGGCAGTCGACCCTTCACCGGCGCGACAGCAACTGATGCGATGTCAGCAATCCTGCGCGATGAAATCGCGTGGGATTTGTTACCGGCCACTGTCCCCGAATCAGCGCGAGACCTGCTGCATCAACTGACCCGCAAGGACGCCGCACAGCGCCCCTCGGATCTGGGACAGGCGGCAGCCACATTGCGTTTGAGCCAATCAACGACGCAAGTCGCGGTGGCATACGAACCGGTATCCGATGAAATCTCAATCGCGGTGATTCCTTTCGCCAACAATAGCTCTGACCCGGACAACGAATACTTCAGCGACGGCCTGACCGAAGAGGTAATCGCCGATCTATCGCACATCGAGGCGCTGCGTGTAATCTCGCGCACGACGGCCATGCGGCTAAAGGGCATGGAGCAGGATCTGAAGTCCATCTCCCACGAATTGAACGTGCGGTACGTTCTGGAAGGAAGCGTGCGCAAGGCCGGCAACAACCTGCGCATCACCGCTCAGTTGATTGACACGCAATTGGACAGTCCAGTCTGGGCCGATAAATACAACGGCACGATGGATGATGTATTCGAAATACAGGAGCAGGTTTCGCGGTCCATTGTGAATTCACTGCGGGTCAAATTGTCAGTCGAAGAAGAACAAATGCTGGCAAACCCTGTTGTCAATCCCGTGGCGTACGATGCGGCTCTCAGGGCTCGCCGCGACATCTGGAGTTTCACCAAGGACGGCCTTGATCGCGCCGTGTCCGAATTGGAACAGGCCCTCAGCATGGTTGGTGATGACATCCTGTTGTTTCACGGGCTGGGATTGGCCAATTGGCAATACGTGAACGCGGGCATCAGCGGCGACAAAGTGTATATCGAACGCGCGGAAGAGTATGCGCGCCGGATCACAGCCATTGACCCGGATAGCCACCGAGGCATCTCACTACTGGGTTTTATCGCCGTGCAAAAAGGTGATATCACTGGCTGGGTGCGCCAGATGGCGAAGGCCGTTGCCAACGAACCGCGTGACCCGGACTACGTTATGTGGTTGGCGCTGGGCTGGCTCATGACCGGGCGCCCTGACCGCGCAGTGCCGCTCTTTGAGCGCCTGCAATCCATCGATCCGTTGCACGACCTGCTGCAGTTCGGTCTTGGTTTTCGGCACTATTGTCTGGGTGAGTATGACGAAGCACTGCCGTACTTTGAAAAGGCCTATAGGTTCGCGCCGAACCATCCGGCCTGGCCCCTCATGGTAGCGGTGACGGCCGGGTCAGCCGGCAGAACAAAAGAGACCGTCGCCCGGGTCGAGGCCATGGCACAGTCACCGGCTGAAAGCTCCATCGCTCGATTAACTCATATCATCAAGTTTGCCTTGCTCGGTGACGCAGCCGCGGTCGACAAACTGGCAACCGACGAATTTGTTGCCACCATCTGGCCCGATCTCCAATACAGCCTTGTGATGGCCCAGGCACAGGCGTTGTTGAACCGGCCCGACGCTGGGATGAAATGGCTGGAGCGATCCGTTGACCGGGGTTTCATTCATTACCCGTATCTATCCGAAGTTGACCCACTGCTGGAGAACCTGCGTGGTGTTCCGCGTTTTACGAAATTGATAGCCAAGGTGAAAGTGCAATGGGAAAATTTCGTTACGGAAATTGACCGGACGAGTCACTCTGGGTCATGATGAAATATTCGCCGCAGTCTTGGCCACGCCCGAGAAGGTCGCATCCGCAAAACCAAACCAAAAGCTCCGTCCCTGGGCACAGGTCTGGCTGTTCCTGCTCGTAAATGGATTCACAGTATCCCACTGCAGAGTGGCACAGAACGCAAGACTCAGAAACAGGTAGTGGGCAGATCAATACGAATCACTACTCAAGAGTTATTCCTGGTCTGCAAATTCGGGTCCTCGGATGAGCCGCTGTCCGTGATCTTTCTAAGAGCGTAACAAAGATTAGCGATCAAGAAGGCCCCCAAAAAAGGATACTTCCTCCCACCTCGAGCTGCCTATCCGACCGCCTCAGCCACTAAAACTCATTCCCCCGCGGCCTTCTCCTCGCGGGACTTTGCCACCCGTTTCCTCGTGCGCTCCATGGTTTTCTCCAGATCCTCGCGTGCGGATTTGTCCTCAGCCAGGGCCAACGCGTCGGCCCAAATCTCCTCCGCAGCCGCGTCATCGCCCATTTCGAGGCGGATGATGCCCAGGTAATAGGCCGGGCGGGGTACGTCCGGGAAAGCGTCGCGACAGAGGCGAGCGAGCTTTTCGGCCCGCGGGAGGTCCTCCCGCTTCTTGCGCAGGTAGTTGGCGCAGATCATCAGGTCGTAGGGACGCTCGGTGCGAGTGGTAAGCTCGGCGGTGAGCTCGGGCAGGGCGGCTTCGATCTCGTCCAGACTCATCGCGGCCAGACGGTCAGCGATCACCTCCGGCTTGAGGCCCTTCTCGAGGGTTGCGTCCAAGGTGGCCAGACTGCTCACATCCTCGTTGCCCCTGGCCAGACAGCTGCTGGTGTTGAGGAGCGAGCGGACGCCAGGCAGATGGTCAGAAATGAAGCCGTGCAGTGATTTCTTGCGGTCGTTCACCACGCCGTGATAAGTGAGCGGCTTGGTATAGAGGCAGCCGCTGACCAGCATGCCCTGGGCGGGAAACTCGATGACGGTGTACTCGTCGGTGGGGACTGGGTAGTCCTCCTTGTCGATCACGTGGACGACCATCGTATTCAGGCCGTCGCCGATGGTCAGGCCCTCGGTGGCGCGCAGCACCGCCTTCTCAAAGCGCTCCGGGTTGGCCGAGCGTTTCTGCACGCGCTCGATGTTGGCGGGCGAGGTGACCAGCGTCACGTCGCGGGCCAACCAGGGGTCGATAGCCGCCAGCGAGTGCCCGTGGTGATGGGTGTGCAGCAAGAAGCGCACGGACTTGTCGGGGAAGGCCTTTGCCAGGTCGTTGAGCATGGCGCGGGCCGTGCCCTCGTCGCCGGGCGACTCGATGACCGCCAGAAATGAGCCAAACTCCGCCACCACACTCTTATTGTTCTCCTCCACGTGGGTGAAGGTCCAAAGGTGGTCGGCCACGAGCCGCATGTGCTCAGGGAATTCAGGCACGACGAGCGCCGTGTCGGCGGGCACCTCTGCGGCCCATGCCGCCGGGGCCAGGAGCAGGAGGAGGACTGTCAAAGCGGCAGCGTGACGAGCGATAGCAACATTCATGGGAGTCCTCCATTGGCAACGGCGGGCAGCGGCAAGGAATTCACCTATACCGGACTTTGCACGATGAAGTTCCCAATTCAACACCTCCTGGCTACACAAATTTGGCCCTTTGGAGATGTCGGAAAAAGGCAGGCAGCTAAATAGCGACCTCACAAAAAAGGCCCCGAGCACATGCCCGGGGCCGTCACCAACTTGACCTACTACGCCATCATTTCACCAACGTCATTTTCCTAACCAACGCCGCCCCACCCGACACATACTTGTAGAAGTACATGCCACTGGGCGCCCGTTGTCCGGCTTCATCCCGGTCGTCGCGGGGTTGAACGGGTTGGGAAAAGCCGGCGACAGGTGAATGGCAGATGGGGATCCCGACGAGATCGGCACCGCCGAGACGACACCACCTGGAGCATCGTATACGACCGCCATGATTGTGGCATGGCGCTCGGCTCCCGTGCCCAAACGGGAGGGGCTTGTTGGGATGTTGCCTACGGACTTGATTTGCGGCGCCATGCTTCCTCCTATTGGCAAGAAAGACGACGTACTGTAGTGGTGGGCGGAGTCACCTCACCGCAAAACACGGACCTCGTCACCATCGATGGCCAAGACTTCAATCTGACTGCCGTAGTGGGCGGACATGCCAGAGTCAATGCACCACACGCGGTCGTCACAGTACGATCCGATGCCGTCTTCCTGCACAGTGTGGCCGACGATCATGCGGACGGCACCGAGACGGTCGAGCACCTCTGCCAATTGTCGGCAGTCGTCGTCCCCCACTTCGTCGGAGAAGTTGCGGGTCCAGGTGGGGCTGTTCCTGGTGTGGATGAACTCCGGCGCCTCGCCCTCCCCCAACAACCACGTGCTGACTTCCTGGTTCATGCGCTCCAGCCCGTAGTCCAGATGCATGGGCAACAGCCCACCGTGGACAAAAACATTACCATCGAGGATCAATACCACCGGCCGTTCGGCCAGCAGCTTGGCGTAGGGCCCGCCAGGTCGGAAGGCCGCCACGCGGGCCTGTTGGGCCGGCTCGTGGGCCAATACGACCGAGTCCCGTTCGCCGATCTCCACCGCATCCTGGAAGTCGACAAAACCACCTTCGGTGATGTAGCGAAAATCCAGGCGCGCATTCATCAGTTCGTGATTTCCGTTGAGCAGGTGCAGTGCTCCGCCGGCCGCTTGGGCCTGGTCTTGCAGGCGGTCCAAAAGTTCGAGGATGGCCTGTTCGTCATCGCCGCGATCGAGCTGGTCGCCGGTTTGCACCACGACCAATTCCCCACCAATCCATTGGTCCGAGTCGTCGATGGCCCCCGCCAACTGCAAGGCCTGCCGGGTCGCAGCCATATCGCCATGCAGATCCCCCACGGCCACGATGCGACCAGCCAGGGCCGAACCAACCATGCAGACCAACGTGAGAACGAGAGCAACGGAAAACAATAGCAGACGGCGTTTCATGGGACTCCAGTCTTGCGCATCAGGCCCGGCAATGTTACATGAGACAGATCACTTGGCCCTTCAATGATAACAGGAAATCTCCCGATGAAAAATACCAACAGCGTGCTCGATCTCATTCTCGCCACCAACCGCCTGAAAACCACGCCACGCACCGGTTGGGCCGTCAAGGGTGTGCCGCAGTTCGAGAGCGTGGCCGATCATTCCCATGGTGTTTCGCTCATCGCGTTGCTGCTGACCGACCTGATCGCCGGGGAATTTGACCGCGAGAAGGTTTTGTCCATGGCCGTGATGCACGACCTGCCCGAGAGCCTGACCGGGGATTTGTCCCTCGGTGGCTCGCGGTTATTGCCCAAGGGGGCCAAGGCTGAGGCCGAGAAACTGGCCTTCGACGAGTTGTTTGCCGGCCATGATTTTGGTCCCCGCTGGCAGGCGCTCTGGCAGGAGTTCGAGGATCTTGCCAGCCCCGAGGCTCGCATCGTCCGGGATGCCGACCGCATTGACCTGTTGGTGCAGGCCTTGGTGTACGAGCGGACAACGGGCACGGTGCAGTTGGAAGAGTTCTGGAAATTTGCGCCGGTGGAATCGTTTCATTTTGAGGAGAGTCGGCAGTTGATCGAGGGCTTGCTGGAGCGGCGCCCCAGATAGAAGAAACAGCGACAGCCTCCGGCTTGCTATCGCCTCTCAAAACAGATATGCTGAAATTTGCCGCCAAAACGGCGCGAATGTGCCCTTTTCAGCCTCACACCCCAGACAAGGGTCCGAAACCATGGCCGACTACCAAGGCGTCGATTTCTACCAGTTCTCCCGCAACCTCAGCGATGAAGAGCGCGGCGTGCGCGACACCGTGCGGCAGTTCGTCGACCGCCGTTTCCTGCCCCTGGTGCGCGAACATTTCAAGGCCGGCACCTTCCCGGTCGAGCTGATCCCCGAACTGGGCTCTCTCGGCTTGCTGGGCTCCAGCGTCAAGGAGCCCGGTTGCCCTGGCTTGAGCGGCACCATGTACGGCATCATCTGCGAAGAACTCGAACGCGGCGACAGCGGCCTGCGCAGTTTCGCTTCGGTGCAGGGCAGCCTCGTGATGTGGCCCATCGCCACCTACGGCACCGACGAGCAGAAGGAACGCTGGCTGCCGGAGTTGGCGGCTGGCACCAAAATCGGCTGCTTCGGATTGACCGAAGCCAACCACGGCTCGGATCCCGGCGGCATGGAAACACGCGCCGTGCGCGATGGCGACGGTTGGCTGCTGAACGGCACCAAGTTGTGGATCACCAACGCCAATCTGGCTGACGTGGCAGTGGTCTGGGCGCGCACCAAAGAAGGTGTGGCCGGATTTCTCGTGGAACGAGGCATGAAAGGCTTCAGCACCAATACGATCCACGGCAAATACAGCCTGCGGGCCAGCGATACGGGCGAACTGGTATTCGACAACGTGCGAGTGCCTGACGCCAATTTGTTGCCCTTGGCCAAGGGTTTAAAAGCCCCCCTGAACTGCCTGAACCAGGCCCGCTACGGCATTGCCTGGGGCGCCATCGGGGCCGCGGCCGATTGTTACGACACGGCCCTGCGCTACGCCGGCCAGCGCGAGCAATTTGGCAAGCCCATCGCTGCTTTTCAGCTCGTGCAGCAGAAGCTGGTGCACATGTTGACCGAAATCACCAAGGCCCAGGGCCTGTCCCTGCAGTTGGGACGATTGAAAGACGACGGCATCAACCCCACGCCCCTCGTTTCGTTGGCCAAGCGCAACAACGTGGCCATGGCCCTGGATTGCGCCCGCACCGCGCGGGACATCCTCGGCGCCGCCGGCATCACCGACGAATTTTCGCCGGGGCGGCACATGGCCAATCTTGAATCGGTCATCACCTACGAAGGCACCCATGACATTCACACGCTCATCGTGGGCGCCGAGATCACGGGCCTGCCTGCTTTTCGTTGAGCTATGGATCTGAGATGATTACTGCGGAGGCATGACACTTTTGATCATGTCCAAAGTGGTCTTGGCCGTCAGCGTATAACGGCCGGGCGCCAACAGGGTGTCGTCAGCGGCAAAAGCGATCGGCTCCAGACTCACGGTACCCCGGAAGCCCACCAACTGGCTGATGCTGTCCAGATCCCCGTCGGCAAACCCGTAGGGCCAGGCCAACCACTGGGCGTCAACCTGCAGCTCGCTGGCGATGTCGTAGCGGCTGGCCAAGAGGTCGGCGGCGACCGGCGACCAATAACCGGCGAGAGTCGCCTGGGCCGGTTCCGACAAAGGGCCCAGCGACGACTGGCGCTGATACTGTTCCAGATCCCCGATGTTGCGATTCTGCATAGCGAGCGGCACCCGATCCGGATTCCAGAACACCGGTTCCAGGCCGTCAGGGGTTTTCACCTTGAAATGCAGGTCTCGGGTGTGGCTGCCGATCCGGATGATTCCCGAGTCGGACATTTCGCGCAATTGGTCCCACGTACACACCTTCAACTCGCTCCAACGAGCGCCCACTTGCCTGGTCGGTACGAACAGATGGGCCCGCATGTTGTATTTTTGAAGCAGCGGATAGGCCAGGTGGTAGACGCTTTCATCGGCATCATCAATGGTCAGGACCACCGCCCGCGCCGGCAGCGGTTGGCCCGCGGCCACCGCGTCAGCAACTTCATCAAGAGTCATAACCTGGGTGCCGCTGTCACGGAAATAGCGCAGATGTTTTTCGAATTCGCCCACGGGCGTGGTCCAGAATTCGCGCGGGCCCAACGAAGGCATGCCGAACATCACAGCCCCAAAAACCTTCGCCAGATAACCAGGATCAAATCCCGAACGGAAGTAGTGGTAACAAAGCACCGGCACGCCGGATTCGAAACCGGGCGCGATCGTCAGGCCCAACTCTGGAGGGTCCAAATGGTAGAAGGAGCCGACTTCGGCTTCCGTTTCGTTGTTCGAATCGCCACAACCAGGCACCAAACAGATCAGCGCCATCAGACTGCAGATCAGAAGGATGCCATGGCGGGTGGTCATGCCGCGACTCCTAGAAGAACGCCCGGGCCGATAAGTTGACAAAAGTGCGGTTGAAACCGCTGGCGCTGCTGAAGGAACTGCGGGTGTGGCCGCCTTCGAGGGCCAACAACCAGTTGTCCCGGAAACGCCATCCTGCGCGCATACTCGCGCCGCCTACGGTCACCGCATCGGCGCCGATTTCCTTCTCCAGGCCGATGCTTCCGTTCAGGCGCCAAGTCCAGCGGGCGCTGCGGGTCTTGAGGGTCGCTTCTATGCTGCCGTTGCGCACCCAGTCCGGCGCCCAATAGCCGCCAGGATAGGCCGTCGCAAAATCCATGTAGGTGAACACCGGTCCGGCGTGGATTTCCCACTTGCCCTCGCGGCGCCAGGTCACGCGCGCGGCGCCCTTTTTCTTGTTGTTGCCGTCGCTGTAGTCGGCGTAGTTGCCCGCAATGCTGCCATTGATATGGCGCGTGATCCGGAAGTCCGCCGAAGCATTGGCCTGCTCGTAATGCAGGTGGTTGTTGAGGGCAAAGAAGGTTTCGACCGGCGCCGAGGTGCCACCGAAATCCATGCGCAGGCGCGGCGTCGCAATCCAGGTCAGCCACAAATCGCCGCCAGGAGTGGTCCAGTCCAGGTTTTCAGGGCCGGCAAAGAGCGGCGCCGAACTGGAGAATTGATTCAACCAGCCGTAGGCGTGCAGACCCCAGTTGTGGGCCAGGGCGGCGTGGAATCCGGCGCCCAGCTTCAAATTGTTGATGTCTGATTGGCCCGGCTGTTTGTAGCGGCCCCACGAGGGCATGACCTGCAGCAGCTTGTTGCCCATGACCGTGAAACTGCCGGTGCCCGTGAAGCGCAGAATGTCCAGATCATCCGAATCCCAGGAGGCTTCGGCGCGCAGCTCCAGCGGCGGCGTGTAGCCGTCCAGCACCACCAGCAGGAAGTCCCGGCTTCCGCGTCCGGCGGCGGTTTCGGCGGCAAATTCGTCTTCCACGCTGCGCAGCTCGGCCCAGCCATTTTTCAGCTCATTGTTCCACATCAGGCTGCGGCCCAGGCCCACGCGGGCCCCGCCGTCCGAGCGGTCTTCGGCCACCAGTTCGCGGTACAGCGCCACCGCTTCGGGCTGATAGCCGCTCCAGCTGTAGGCCATGGCCAGGCCCTTGCGCACATCCCGGTTCGCTTCACCCGGATGGCGGGCCAGATAGCGGCGGAAGTAGAAAATCGATTTGACGGCATCTTCGCGCCACAGCTTCTGGTAGGCGATTTCCTGGGCCACCATCGGCACCAGACGGGCGTCGTGGGACAGGGCCTCGAGGTAATCGGCCACCGCGTCGTGATGCTTGTCCTGAGCGGCGGCATCCCGGGCGGAGCTGACTTTTTCCCAGGCCTCGGCGGTGTCGATGATGCCCTCGTCGACCACTGTAGTGTCCGACACAGTGGTCTCCTGGGCACGAACGCCGGCCGGAACCACGAGCATCAGGCACACCATCGTCAGAAGGACCAGAAGCGTCAGCAACGCCAAGCTCCGGCTCGGTTCTGTTTTGCACAGCGTCCTCATGTTACTCCCGGATCGTTTTCCAAAGGGTGACCTTTTTCTTCTGCCGATTGACGTTCAAGCCCATGGGCGCCGTGGTGACGGTGATGACCGCCATCAGGATCCAGTACACCAGGGGATAGAAAACGGCCACGATGAAGTATTTTTTCAGCAGTTGATCATAGGCCCGATCCAGGATCACGCCGGTCACCAACTGCAACAGACAGACAGTCGCGATCAGCATGCCCCAGAAATTGGGGATCGGACTGGCGCCTACCGGCGGATAGCCCACCGCATAGCTGACCAACCAGACGATAGTCAGGAAGACGTAGGCATAGGCCCACGCCACCGACAGATTCGCTTCAATGAGCACCGGCCAGAAGCGTCGGTGCCGCCACTGCATCAGTTCGCGGCCGTGCCGCACCAGAACCTGACTCATGCCCAAAGCCCAACGGCGCCGTTGGTGCCACAGCCCTTCGAGAGATTGGGGCACGCGCATCCACATCACGGCGCGCGACTCGTACCGCACATCCCAGTGACGCAGCTGCAGCCGCCAGGTCAGGTCGATATCCTCGGTGGCCATATCTGGGCTGTAGAGACCCACATCATAGAGCGCTGTGCGGCGGAATATGCCCACCACACCGCTCATGGTCATGATGCGCCCCCACACGCGTTGGGCCCGCCTCATCAGTGAGATAATCGACGCAAATTCAATCGCTTGCAGCTTCGAAAGGAAGCTTTCGCGATTGGCCACGCGCGGGTTGCCGGTGACCGCTCCGCACCGCGGATAACGGAAATGCGGAACCAGGTATTTCAAGACGTCCGGTATCGGTACCGCGTCGGCGTCCATCACAAAAACCAATTCGCCTGCGCTGACGGGGATGGCATCGTTCAGGGCCATGGCCTTGCCCTCGTTGACCATCTTGCGCACCAGCCGTAAGCGAGGGTCGGTCAAAAATGGCGCAATCTCCTGCAGGGTATTGTCCGTTGAGCAGTCGTCAATGACGACCACCTCAAAGTTCGGATAGTCGACCTTCAGCACACCTTCGAGAGTACTGGCGATATTCGCTTCTTCGTTGAAAGCCGGGATCAGAAAACTGACCAGAGGCGTCTCATCAAGCTCATAGAAAGCCGCCAACAATTCCGTATGGCCCGACTCGCGGCGCCGATAGAACAGGAACGAAGTGAAGATCCACATCACGCTGGTGGTCAACGGGTACCAGGCAAAATAAATGAGCAGCGCCATGTACAGACGTGAGGCTTCGATCCAGACGACAAGATTATAGAGATCCATCAGTCACCTATCCCCTCGGCGACCGTGCAGATCTTCTGATTCTCCTGGTCCACCTGGACCACGATCGTGGCGGCCTTCTTCAGCAGGTCCAAACCGGGGCTGACCAGCGGCCGGCCCAGGTAGTCGGTTTCAAAGACTTCGGGGGCCGCGGGCGGCGCGGTGAGGCGGCGATTGCGGCTCGCCAATTTTTTGTTGTGGGAGATCCACCAGATGGTGAGCAACATGCCCACCAGGGTGATCAACGCCAACACGCCAATGGCCTGCAACGACGAAGCGTTGATTTGACGCCGGCCCACCACATACCAGTAGTAGCCGAACAGGCACCACATGAGGATGGAAATGAAGATATGGAAGATGTTCCGCATGGCGGAATGGGTCCTTTCGGAACCTGGTCTGGTCAGTGACAAACCTGTATGTCTATTGTGTTTCGGTAGAGAATCACCGACGTGAAGCACTATCTCTTGGCAGGCGCCGCACACCCAAGGGAAGAAGCGGCCTGTCCGCCCAGAAATCAAGGGGCGCCATTGTCCCGATTTCGTCATATTTTGAACAGGCCCCCGACCCGGTTCAACAACCGCCGGTTGGCAATTTTGCCGAACAGGAACCCACAACCACAAGGCTTTTGGCTAACCTGATGCAGCCCTTGAACTACCTCTCTGGATATTCCGAAGAACTGGTCACCCAGGTGCGCCAATTGCTCGAACGCGAGCAGCTGGGGGACTGGTTGTTGGGCAAACACCCCGACTGCCACGAGATCCGCAACGAAAAGGCCCTGTACGCCTACGCGGTCGAGCTGAAGAACCGGCACATGCGCAAGTCACCGGCCTTGAACAAGGTCGTCTACGATCCCAAAATCCACGCGGTCCAGAATGCGCTGGGGCAACACACCAAAATCTCCCGCCTTCAGGGCAACAAACTGAAGGCCAGCAACGAGATCCGGGTCGCCACGGTTTTTCGCAAGGCGCCCCAGGCCTTTCTCGACATGATCCTGATTCACGAGTTGGCGCATTTCCGGGAATCCGACCACAACAAGGCCTTCTACCAGCTCTGCCGGCACATGGACCCGGACTATCACCAGATGGAGTTTGATCTGCGGGTTTACCTCACCTATCTCGAGTGCGTGGGCGGGTTGTACTGAGCCCACTTGTGTCTGCCCGGACACAAAACTCCCTGGCCGCGTGGACACAATATTTGAGGCTATCCCCATCTGGCACCTAACTCATTATTGTTAATACATATACGACACTCAACCCTCGGCATCTTTCGGCCAAAAAATTGCACATCCCACCGCAACAACTCGTATCCCAATACCAGAAGGAGTCCCAAATGCGCTATTTGGTCCTGATTTTGTTGCTGTCCTTTGCCGGCTGTGCCTCCACCGGAACCTACGGACCACCACCCAACGCCAACCTCCTGCACAACCCCCAGCAACCCCTGTTTGCCTCCGATGCGGCACTGATCAGCGACACCGAAATTTCCCGCATCCTGGACACCAGCATCGAGCTGCCCCCCACTTTCCGCATCGCCGCGGTCTACCTCGAACACGAACGCGAAAAGGATGGGCAACTCTACCGCATCACCAACCGGTCCGAGATGCCCCTGGTGAGCGAAGCCTTTGTCGATCTGCAACAGAATGACCGCGTCTACGACATTTCGTACCTGCCCCAGCTGCTCATGCCCCAGGAATTTTCGGCCGGGTCCATGCGCGCCGCCGCGGCCCGTTACCAGGCCGATTGGGTGCTCATCTTCCACACCCGGACCTCGATCCTGACCAAGACGCCTTTGCTGGGTGCCCAACAGGCCCGCGCTTTTTGCGCAGCCGAATGCCTGGTGGTCGATGTGCGCACGGGGCTGATTGCATTTTCCGCTCAGTCACGGGTCTCGCTCACCGAAACGAAAGACGATCAGGAGTGGTCCGTCAAAGAGACGACCAGCCTGGTGGAACAGAGCGCCGTCGAAGAAGCCATGGCGCTGAACATGGCCAAACTGCTGCACTTTGTGGAGCAGGGAAAAGGCTAAATCCCTGCATCACCGCCAATTGATAACGTTTTTTCTTCCATCGGCCCCACAGCGCCCCTAAGATTAAGGGGCGCCGTTTTGTTTGGGGGATCAACCAAGGCCGGGATATGAAAGTCTTCAGTATCGCACTCGTTGTAGGGCTGCTTTTTACGAGTCAGGCCGCCGCCGCCGCCGGCGCTGGCGCCATCAACATGAGCTTCAATACTTCCACCCGATTCGAAGCCATGGGCAGCGCCGGTGTGGGCGCGCCTTGGGGTACGGACACCAACCACTGGGCCAATCCCGCCCTGCTGGCTTTCCGGCCTGGCTTGAACTACCTGAAGTTTCGCTCCGAGTTGGCTGTTGGTTTCGCCGACGACATTGTCATCACCAACGAAGAAATCACCCTGGGCAACTACGGCGTGACCTTGCTATTGGCCACCGGACCGGTCGACGGCAATTTCCTGGATATGGGCACCCAGATCGGCACCGACGAAAACGGCATGCCGACCGTTTCATTCGAATCCTACATGAAGTCCGAATCCTGGGGCCTGGGCCTTGATGTGGTGCAGATCCTGGATCGCCTGCTCGACCACGGTGACCAGAGTTGGTCACGCTACGCCACGCTCGCGGTGGGCTATACGCACCATGACTTCAGCGACCAACTGGCGCCGGACAACAATCTGCAGGACGCCAACAACGGCGGCAGTGCCGAAGGCAGCAGCAGCGACAAAGGCTTCGTTTTGCGCGCTACTCCATTGGTGATCGATGCGCCTAATGGCTGGCACAACAACGGATATGTCGGCCTGACGGCGGGCGCGGCCTACGGCTACAGCCTGCAAAGCGATACCGAAAAATATATCGTGCACGTGGACATCGATCAGGCCGATCCTTTCCCCCGCGCCTTCATCAAGGGTTGGTCGGTCCATCTGGCGCTGCCCCTGGCGCCCAACTTCCGTGACCGCCCCGTGCAGGGCTTGGAACGACTGCTCACCGAGGCGATCGACCCGTTCTTTTCCTTCACCTACTCATCGCAGTTGATCGAACCCGGCTATGTGTGGAACGAAGACCTGGGCGACAATGTCTACGAACACGACAAGTCCGGCCTGCAGGACGAAGAAGGGCACGGTTGGGAAATCGGCCTGGCCAACATTTTCTATGTGCGGCGCGGACATCTGAAGGTGGACTACGGACAAGTCGACGGCGACACTTCCGGATGGGGCATCAACCTGCAGGCTGGCGAAATGGGCGGCTTCCGCTTTGACCGCGCGCGGGTGCCACAAGCCCAGAGCCTGCCGAATGTGACTCGAGAGGGATGGTCAGTTTGGATTTGTCCGCTGGCTATCGCCAATCGGTAGGGCCGGCGCCAGTTGTCAACGGTATCGACTTTTCAAGGAACCCCACGAATCTCTTGCCGTCGGAACCGCCCCCACGGTCAACAGTTGGACCACCGAGACCGTGCCCGATCCCGGTTCGACGAGCTGGGCGATCTCTTCCGGCGCAACATCACAAAACAATTCCGCACTGACGACTGAACCGATCAGCGAATTCAGATCCGCCTGGCCAACAGGGCAAATATCCACCAGCAATTCGTCGCCGAAAACCGCTGCGTGGGCATAAACAGAGGCCTCGAAAGAGCATTCGCCCAACGATGGTGCAGTCAACCGCAGCGTCATTTTTGTGTCTGTCGCTAAAGTGTCGCAAATAACCACCCCGAGAACTTCGCGACAGACCTCGCGCTGGGCGGCCGTCCACGTGCCAAAGATGTGAAGCTGCAATCCGGTGAAGCTTTCCAGACTGTCGGGTAAGACAAAGGTCGTCGTGCGCGACCAGAGGGTGCCGCCCGGAGGGCTGCTATCGATGCTGTAGTCGCCGTACAAACCCGGCAGGTCCAACTGCACTTCGGCACCGGCGCTGGCCGCTGACAATGCAACGATCACTATCAAAACCCATGTCTTCATCGGTACCCACCCCACGCCATTGTCCGCCAACACCAGAAACCAAATTCCAACCACCAATGAGTATTCTACCACGAATCATAGCCGTCAGTCGGCTTTAGCCCCAGCCCGGCCGCCAGTCAGCAAGACCAAACCCGAGACAACCAGTCCAGGGAAAATCCCCTCGACCCCCAACCAGGGGCCGCCCGCCCCCAGCACCAGCCAGACAACCGAGACTCCACCGGCCAGCCCCATGGACCAGACCACGCGCCGCCCCGAAACCCGACGCCCGATTTGCGCCAGCATCATCGGCAAAAACAAGACCGGCGTGCCCACGCTGCCGAGCGCTTTCCACAACTGGATCACTGATCCGGACACCAGCGCCAAGACCACCGCCACCACCGCTGTGGCCAACAGGCTCCACCGGATCACGGGCAAGCTCTGCTCTTCGGCGATCACCTCACCGGCGGCCGTGCGCCAACGCCCAATCAGGTCGCGGCCCAACGTCACCGAACAGATGAACGCATAGCTGTCGACCGTCGACATGATCGTCGCGAGCAGGCCAACGGTAAAAATGCCTTGCCAGAATGACGGCAATACGTGGGCCGCCAGGGCCGGAAAAGCCTGCACCGGATCAGCCAGGTCCGGCAACAGGACCCGCGCGTACAGCCCGGCGGTGGTGGTCAGGAAATCAAAAACGATCCAGAAACCGATGGCGACAAAGATGCCGCGCCGCGCCGTGCTCTCGGACTGCGCCGCGTAGCAGCGCTGGTAGAAAGCCGGCTCCACCAGAGTGCTCAGGGCAATCACGTACCACACCGCGATGGCCTGCCAGCCCAGGCCGCCGTCCCACTTCAGGTGGCCCGCGGGCAAGCCGTCCCGCAGGAAGGCCCAGCCACCAAACTTCGCCACACACACCGGCACCAGCACCAGGAAGCCCACGAACATCAGCACGAACTGCACCATGTCGGTGGCCACCACGGCGCGCAGCCCACCGCGGAACACATAGCTGATCGACAGCGCCGTGCCCAGGACCACGCCCACCCACACTGGCCAACCGGTGGCAAAATTCACCAGCACGCCCAGCATCAGCACGTAGGCCGCCGGGGCGGTCATCACAAACAGGACACCGGCGCCGGCCAGGGCCGCCGGTCGTCCGTAATGGTGTTCCAGAAGATCAGGCACGGTGAGCATTTCGCTGCGGCGGGCCCGGTGGGCCAGGAAAACGGCAAACAACCCCGCGTACAAATAATACGGCACGCCAAACACAAGCCAGTTGCTCACGCCGTATTGCCAGGTGTACTCACCCACGCCCAGGATGCCGCCATACCAGGTGGTGACCAGCGAAGCGGTGAAGGCGGGCAGGGTCAGCCGGCGTCCGGCCACGATGTAGTCCACCGCGCCGGAAGCTGACCCGCGAAACAGGCGCAAAACCACAAACAGGAGGAAGGCCAGATAGACCAGACCGGCCAGGGAAGAAACGGCAGGTGCGGCAGTCACGTCAATCGCTTTCCAGCAGGCCCTCGATGTACTCGGGGCCTTCTTCGCGGTCCACCGAAACGAGCAGCGGGCCATCGCCGACGGAGATCAGCAAGGGGCTCATGGTGACGTGGTTGCCGATGGTGGCCATGCCGCCGGCGGTCAGGGTTTCGCCCAGCAACGGGTACTGCGCACCCTCAATGGTCACGTTGGAAACCGGCCCGGCCAGGGGCATGACCGAAAATTTGATTCCGATCTGCAGTTCCCAAGACACCTGCGAGTTGCCGGCCAAGCGCACCGTGTCGGCGTGGTGGCCAGCAATGCAGACCGACAGGCGATCGGCGAAGCGCTCGAGCAGGTGCACGTTGAACATCGTATGATCAAGCCGCCAACCCGTGGCGCCGAGCAGCACAACCTCTTCGTATCCCTCGTCCACCAGGTAGAGCAGGGCTTTCTCGCTGTCGGTCGTGTGCTGATCAACCACCTGCAGGAAGCGTGGGCCATCGCGGCCATCGAGCACGCGGCCGGACAGGGAATCAAAATCGCCAATCACCACATCGGGTGTGCGCGGCAGTTCGTGGTAGGGATGGCCGGCACCGTCGGTGCAGACAAACATCTCGGCCCCGGTCAGCCAATAGGCCAGCAATTCCAGGGGCGGGGGCGGGCCATCGCACAGGACGACGGCCCGCAGGCCTTTTTTGCGAAAGATCGGGCAGAACGCGCCGCCCGTTTCAGGTTCGTAGCTGTTCATCAAAAGCTGTAGTCCACTCCAAGGACGAAGTTGCGCCCCGCCGCCGGGGTGTAATAATTCTCACCCGAGTAGTATCCCCATGTTTCGTACTCGGTGTCACCAACATTTCTCACGTGCAGGAAAGCGGTCGTGCCCTCGAGGGCCTGCATCCCGACGGCGCCAAGGTCCAGCCAGGCCGAAAGGTCGAGCGAGGTCCAGGCGTCAATCACCCGTTCGCCATTGCCTGTGTTGTCCAGATGCTGCTCGCCGGTATTGCGCACCCGGATGCGCGTGCGCACGTCCGAATTCCACACCGTTTCCCAATTGGCCATCAACAGATGTTCGGGGAAAAGGGCGATGGGGTTGCCCGAAAGGTCCGCCACCGAGCCGTCCCAGTCGTGGAAAATGAACTTTTCAAACTTGTCCCAGCTCTTGGAGGCGGCCAGGGAAAAGGTATTGGCCGGATTCATTTTGGCCCGGATTTCCATTTCCAGTCCCCGATGCAACGTGCTTTCGGCGTTGCCCCGGATACTGCTACCAACGTCATCCACCCCGCCGTACGGCACGATTTCGTCGTTGAATTCCATCCAATAGCCGCCGAGGTTGAAGGCGACCGTGGGGTTGCGCCACGAAAAGCCCAGCTCATAGTCCAGCACCCGTTCTTCCTTCACCTGCGGATCAGCCCACTCGACATAGGCCACGCTGCCATCGGCATTGCGCACATCGCGACTGGTGCCAAACAGGGGAGTGACGCCCAGATCATCGCCGCCCTGCCAGGTGTCGAACAACTCGCCGTCGGTGGGCTCGCGGTGATTCACACCCACCGAACCATAAAATCTCATCTCGCCGCCGCCAACTTTTCCCGGGGCCTGCCAGTTCACGGCCCCCTTGGGATTGAAGAAGTCGTATTCCACGGTGTAGGCGTTCAGCAGATCGCCCGTGAAATTGCCCGCTTCGTTCTGCTTGAAGCGGTATTCCTTGTGCTGGTAATGCAGATCCGCCGTCAGGGTCAGGCCACCGCCAACGTTCCACCGCTCGTTGGCGTAGAGCGAATACTGGTCCTTGTCGCCGGTATAATCGTGGTACTTGAAGCCGTCAACAAAGTCGTCGGGCGTGAAGCCCTCGGCCCCCATCACATTACCCCAGTGGTTGGAGTGGAAGGTGTACCAGTCGCCACCGATCAGCAGGCGGCCGCGCCCCTGGTTCCAGTTCAGATTGGGCACCCAGCCCGTGTGTTCCTTGCGCACCCATTTTTGGCGCACGAGATCCAGATCGTCGTCCACCCCCACGCCCGGCAGTCGGTCCAGGGCGTAGTCGCCGGCCCGTTCTTCAGCCTTGAAGTTTTCGTAGAAGCCTTCGCCCTTGATGTGATAAAGGCGATTGGTCAATTCGACTTTGTCGCTCAGGAACCAGGTGTTGTGCAGTTCGTAGTGCGGTTGCCGGAAGTCGTCGACGGCGTTGTGGTAGGTTTCCATGTTGGCCCGGCGATTGACGGCCAGCACCGACTCGGGCACCGCGTCCCAGGCGTGCTGGGTCACTTCGCGGCCGGTGTAGATGTTCATCTTGGTCGTCGTCGATTCGGTATCGTACTGGCCACTCCAGAACACCGCCCAGCCATCGTGGCCGGATCGGTCCCGGTAGCCGTCCGTCTCTTGACGCGACAGCCGAATCATCGAGCGAAAACCGGTGTTGTTGAGCTCGCCGGTCTGATACTGGATCATTTGGCGCTTCGTGCCATAGCTGCCGATGTTCAAAGAAATCAGACCCTGTGGAGTTTTCGTCAGATCGCGCGAAACGATGTTCACGGTGCCCCCGATGGCGGTCATACCCCCAACAGAGTTCGTGACTCCGCGCTGCACCTGGATGTCCTGCACGCTGGAACCCAGATCCGGGAGATTCACCCACCAGACTTTGTGGTCCTCCGGGTCGTTGAAAGGAATGCCGTTGAACAGGACGCCGATGCGATTCTGGTCAAAACCGCGCATTTTCAGGTACGTATAGCCCAGCCCATTGCCCGCGTCGCTGTAGGCAAACACTCCGGGAATGTTCTGCAACAGCAGCGGCAACTCCAGATCGGGTTCCCGCAACTGCAGTTCTTCGTGGGTGATGTTGGTGACATTCAGCCGGGTTTCATCGCCATAGCGTGAAGGCGTCACGACCATAACCTCGGCGTCTTTTTCGGCGTCGAGCGGTTCGTCGGCCAGGGCCGTTCCGGTGAGAATCAGCAGCAGAAGGATCAGAATTGGGACGAGTTTCATGTCTGGCACCTCGAGAGGTTGGCCAGGCGGGGAAGACAGCGAGGTCATAAAAAAAAAGCGCCACCGAAAATGGATGGCGCCGCTCGCGGCCCGTTTCCCTACGCCGGCATAATCCGGTTCAGGTTCCAAGGGTTTTTCTCAGGCCATACGTCCCTTTTTCAAGCGGGACAGCCACCCCTAACGGTCAGGAGAACCATATACGGTCACGTGGACAGTGTCAATTATTGCTCGGCCCCATTACTGCTCGGCACCATCAGCACCAAAGGTGTTCATCCGGTAGGGAATGTGCCCGCTGTCCCCGACCCCCAACACCTTGAAACTGCCGTCGGCCCGCACCTGGATCGTCGTCAGGCTGCCGTTCGAAACACTCATGCCCAGCCACGCGGTCGGGTCCACGTCCAGGGCCCGGGTGACAAACCAGCGGACCACATTGCCGTGGCAGACCACGATGTCGTGCTCATCGGTTGCGCCGGTTGCCGGCACAAACAGCCGCTGCCAGGCTGCTTCCAGTTGGGCTTCGCACTCGGCCGCCTCACCCGGATCCAAGCGGTCCATGATGTCCTGCCGCCGCGTGGTCATGGTGCATTCGCGGATGTCCCGCAGGATCTGCAGCTCCAACTCCGGGAAATGCGGCGCGATGATTTCGGCCGTCTGCCGCGCGCGGGTCATGGCGCTGCCCTGCAGTGACGTGAACTCGATAGGCAAGGCATCCAGCCGGGCGGCGATCAAGCGGGCCTGTTGGCGGCCCAACGTGACCAGGGCCTTGCCGGTGTCCGGGTCATCTTCGTTGTCCCAGTCGTAGTAGCCGTGCCGCACGAGATAGATGGTGCGCGTGGGCTCGTCGTGGGTCGGGATGTTGGCTGTGGCGGGCACAACGGCCGCCACCATCAGGACAACCAACAATACGGAGCGGATCAAAAAAAAGCGGCACACAGGCAGACCTCCAAAAAGGGAACGAATTTCATCCATTTATAGATTGCCGGCGAGCGGCCTGCAACCGGTTTCCGGCGGGAACTTCATCATGGCGTTCGGCGCCGCGGCAACGTAGCATTCAGGTAGCCGGGGTACAGATAGCCCCGCACCGTCACCTCCAACCGGGATCCCGCCCATGTTGCCCTGCTTTTTTGCCACTGACCTGCACGGCCGCCCCGCCCGCTACAAGGCGCTGTGGCAAGCCATCGCCACCGAGCGTCCGCGCGGTGTCTTCCTCGGCGGCGACCTCTTGCCCCACGGCATGGACTTGTCCTGGCAAACCCGCCCCACCGACGGTGATTTTGTCAGTGGCTTTCTCGCGCCGGGCTTTCGCCAATTGCGCGACTCCCTCGGCGCTGACTACCCCCAGGTTTTCCTCATCCTGGGCAACGATGACCCGCGCAGTCTGGAAGAGGATTTCCTGATCAGTCAGGACGATGGCCTTTGGCGCTACATGCACGGCCGCAAAGCGCCCTTCGCCGGCCACACGGTCTATGGCTACTCCTGCATCCCGCCCTCGCCCTTTCAGTTGAAGGACTGGGAACGCTACGACGTATCGCGCTTTGTCGACCCGGGATGTGTGTCGCCGGAAGAAGGAACGCGCACCGCTGGTCCCGTCGGCCGGGAAATTCGGTTCACCACCATGGAAGAGGAACTGGCAGAACTGGCGGGGGACGACGACCTGAGCCAGGCCATTTTTCTGACCCATTGCCCGCCCTACGGTTGCCACCTCGACCGCGCCGACCTTGACGGCAAAAGCATCGATCACGCGCCGTTGGACGTGCACATCGGCAGCATCGCCCTGCAACGATTCATTGCCGAGCGCCAGCCCCTGCTCACCCTCCATGGCCACGTCCACGAAAGCCGCCGGATGACCGGTGCCTGGCGCGAAACATTCGGCCAGACCGTCTCCTGCAACGGCGCCAACGATGATGCGGAACTGGCTCTTATCCGCTTTGACCCGGGCCACCTGGAGGACATGAGCCTCGAGTTGATCTAGTCCCCGCTGAGGGGCAGTTCATAGGCCGCGTCGGTCACCGCACCGATCTTGATGGCAAAACTCGAACGCTTTTCAATGTCCTCATCGGTCACCAGGTGCACATCCAGCAAACCGTCGGTGCGGTAACCCGTTTTCAGAAAATTCATCTCGCTCAGGCACCGGCTCCAACCGTCCAACCAGGTCAACAGGCACTGGCGTTGCTCATCGTCGCCATTGCAGTGGATCAGCAGATCAATGTCACTGGCCGGCCCGGCCACGGCGTTCTTCACGCTGCCGATCAGGTACATCTTCTTGATGCCCAGTCGTTCGTGATCCACGTCAAGGGCAATGCGTTCGGACATTTCCTTGCGCCACAGCCAATACCGGATGCGTTGCGGATCTTCGGCCTTGTCATCGGCCCGCACCGCCGGCGACACCGTGCCCGGATCGGCGATATAGGCCACCGCCTGGTCCAGGTCCGAATTGAGCAGGATCTTCATGATCCGCCCGTCGGTCTCGTCCGCCATGTCGATCACGCGGATGGCATCGGCGAGGTGGGCATATTTGGGCACCAGTTCGGGAAAGATGTTGGTCGACCCGAGTAGGAAGCGATCGGCAAAAGTGATTCCCTCGTCATCCGGATAGAGGGGCAGGTAGCCGATGCCGGCCTCGACCAGATCCTGGAAGAAGTGGGTGCCAAAACTCACGTCCGGCACGTAGCTGCCGGTCTGGCGCGCGATCTCGATCAGCATGGCTGTGTTGTTGATGTCGGCATAGGTGACATTCACGCCCAGCTTGATGTCGCCCCGACTGCCCCAACGCCCCGGCCCCATCAGGATAAAACGTTTGCGAGGCAGCAATTTGTTCAACTCGCTGACCGCCCGCCCCACCTTTTTCATGTCGGCCAGGGACGACAGGTTGCCGTAGCGTTCCGGGTCCACGTACACCACGTGGGTGATGTCTTCGAGGCGCCCGTTGGAGACAAATCGGTTCGCCGTAAAGATGATGTCTGCCGCCGGCAGGTCCTGCGGTATGGGTGCCGGCGCCGCCATAGCCGACTGGCTTTGCGGACGGCACTGCAGCAGGTAGAGGTGCTCACCGTCGTGGGCGAACTCCACATCCACCGGCGTCTGCAGGGTTTCTTCCAGGACTTTGAGCAGACCACGCACCTGGGGCAGGAACTTCTGATCGCTGCGCACCTCGTCGAAGGTGGGCACCAGGTGTTCTTTTTCCGGATCAATCAACAGGCTGACCGGCTTGATCAGGCGCCCGTCCTTCAGCACCGAAAACACCATGGGCAGCCCGGGATACTGGCCGCCCACCTCCTTCAGCATATCCTGCACGCTGACGGTCTCGAAAACATTGGTCTCCAGGTTGATGACATCCATGTCGCGGGGCGAGTAGCGCACGATTTCGTCCACCGCCACGTTCACCCGCAGCTCCGGTTTGCCCGGCACGATCAACACCGGATAATCGTCACCCGTGCGATCCACCGCGCGTGTGCCCAACCCCGGCACCAGGCGCACCAACCCGTCTTCCCGCGAAATGCGCGGCGACCAACGGAATTCGGTCTGGGAAAACGCCACCCCCGCCAACGTCGGAAAGAAGTATTTGCCATTGCGCGTGCCCACGACTTCCTGGATCAGGATGCCCATCTGTTCGTCAAATTCGAGCACGCCGCGCTCGGTGCGGTACTCGATGGGGTCGGGCCCGAACATCGAAGCGTAGATTTCGGCCACGGCGCTCTGCAGCGCAGCCAGGCATTCCTTTTTCGACCCCTGATTGGCCAGGAACAAGCTCTTGTACTTGCCCGAAAACGCCGTCCCGACCCGATCCTCCAGCAGGCTCGAACTGCGGATCACGATCGGCACGCCTTGAAAATCGTCCAGGGCCGCCGACATGCCATGCACCAGGCTGGGCGGAAAGGACGAGTTCTTGAAAAGCCGGATGATGTTCGGATAGTCCCGGCGCACCTCGTCGAGGCCCTTGTACTTCTGGTGCAGGACATCTTCGAGATCGTTGTAGGTGATGAAATCCAGGGCCGCGTCCGAGGCAATGTGCCAGGTGCGGGGAATCCGGATGTCCCCCAACAGCTTCCAATTCACATCGCTGGTCTTGTCCAGGATCGCGTTTTCGGCTTGCACGGTCTGGCTGACTTTTTGGGACCGCTGCCTGAGGATGCAATGGGCCAGCAACATCCCGGCCGCCTTGCCCCCCAGCTTGCCATGGCACTCGGTCGGCATGACGATGCGGTCCATCAGGTCCCGGAAAAACGAAACACTGACGTGATTTTTGGCGGTCTTCACGAAATCCAACTGCTCGGTCAGAATTTTCTGGGTCAGCGAGACCCGCACGCTCTTCATCGTCGAGGCCGGCATGCTATCGCCATCACGCGACGACTGCTGAAAACGGCGCAACGCTTCCTGCACTTCACTGAGGGTCGAACGGGGGTTGTCCAGGACGTTCAGGAACGAGGCAGCCCGGTCGGCCTGGATCCACTTCTGCACGTAGCCGACAATTTCATTGCCGGTGATGTACTTGGCCGCCACCGCGAAGGGTTCGCCCTTGATCAGGGGCGACAGGTCCGAATGCCGCGGCTTCTCAGCCACGTTCGATTCGCCGTTGCCCACTTCCAGCGGGTCGTAGTCCTGATCCATGGTGCTGAGCATTTCCTGCGCCTCGTTGATGCCGATTGAGCAAAGGAAATTCAGCATTTTGCGCGTGATCCGCAGAAACAGCGAATCGTCCGTCTCGCGCAGCAGGTCCACAATGACCCGCCAGTTGTGTTCATCGTCACCTTCACTGCCCTGGCCGATCTCGCGCCACTTCTTGCCCATGCTTTGCATCTTCTTGAACAGCAAGTAGTGCCCCAGCCGGTCGGCCAGGCTGCGCAAAAGCTCAACCTCTTCGGTCAGGAACGGCCCCTGATTCTCTTCGAGCCTCTCTTCGGTATAGAAGACCGACAGCTTGCCGACAACCTCGTCGTGCAGGCTGATATCCGTGCGCAAGACCCAAGGCGTGACCTTAAAACCCTCCGACTCGAATTTCTGGCCCTCCAATTCGATGGACGCCACGCAGATTTCCGGATGCTGCCACCCCGGTCCGATGACCTCAACCACGCTGGCCATGACTTCGGCCAGGGGCCGATCCACCTGGTTGACCGCCTTTTCCACTTCGTAGAGACAACGCAGCTCTTTGGCCCGCTCCTTCAGGTCGCCAATCAGTTTATCGGTCGTTTTCATGATGAGGCCCCTGCCCGCACAATGCCCAGCCCCGCCACGCCATCCAGCCGCACCGCCAACGGTTCTTTCGTGCGCACATGCCGCATGTACTTGGTTTCCTGCTCGGTCGGTTGCCGCTCCAGCCAGTCCCAGTCAATGCGACTGCTGCCACTGCCGCGCACCGTCAGGTACGACACCTGGAAACTGATCAGGTTGTGAAAAAAGTGCGTGCCCTGACTCGGGTCCGGATTCAAATTGCCGAAAGACGACTCCACGATCACCCGGGCCCCGCTGATCTGTCCCCACTGCACCGGCACGCCCAGCCACGAATCGGCACTGCCC
The DNA here is from genome assembly GCA_964562635.1 of uncultured Fibrobacteraceae bacterium. Classification (GTDB taxonomy): domain Bacteria; phylum Krumholzibacteriota; class Krumholzibacteriia; order LZORAL124-64-63; family LZORAL124-64-63; genus JAGRNP01. The sequence goes on from CAZLUL010000013.1 coordinate 30,905, forward strand.
CAGCGGCCAAAGCCGATCAACATGTAGGGGCGTCCGGCGATCAACAGTGAGTTGTTGAGTTTTTCCACCTCAAGGGCAATCGCCGGCGTCTGGCCCAAATCGAAACTGTCCGGCTTGATGTAGATGATGTCCGAGATGTCGTTTTTGACCCCGTGCCCCAGCGCCTGCTCCGAAGCCAGCACCACGCCCGGTTCGTTCAGTTCCAACAACGAAACTTTCGACTCGCCCATGGGCACCATCATGGCCCGCATCTGCAACAGGCAAAAGCGGTGGCGGCCATCGGCGGTGCGGTCCATCGCAAACTCCAACTCCACCGGGCAACCGGCCACCCGCTCGGCCAGGGGCAGCAACTGGGCAACCAAATCGTTCAGAGGCAGGGTTTCGGCCAATAGCATCGGTCCAAAATCGAGCACCCGAGGCCCGCCACCACTCAGCCCCATACGCAAACGGTCCGAAGCCGGATCATAGGACGAAACCATGTGATCCAGGACGCCGTCTTTTTCGGCCACTTCCAATTCCAGCCTTTGCAGGAATTCGGTCTCGCCCATGGGATCAGGCGGCGGCGGCGTGCCCATGTTCACCGCCCAAAAGCGGTTCTGGGTACTGCGGATCCGGTCACCCAGGTCGTTGAACGGAGGCGGTGTGGTCGGCGAGGACGGGCAGTAACCCCAACTCAGGCCGCCATCGACAATTTGCCGGCCCAAACCCAAGGCCAGATTCACCACCCCGTCGGTCGTCAGGCTGCCTCCGCTGGGGTAGTAGTTGAAGGTACGAGCCACACCCGACGTCTCCGGGTAGAAGCTGTCGCCGTAGCGGTTGCCCACCACTTCCTGCACCACGACGGCCATGCGCTCGTCCTTGTGCACCTGGCCGGTGCCGCGGAAATAGTCCTTCGCCGACTTGTAGAAGGTCGTCGCGTAGACAAAGCGCACCGCATCGACCAGGCGCTGAAAACGGGTGTCCGCATTCACCGAATTGTTGGGAATCATCTTGGTCGAATAGACACCCGCAAAAGGATGGTTGAGCATGTCTTCCATCAGGCTCGACGAACGCACCGCCAGGGGCGTATTGACCTGGGAAATGAAATCCCGCAAGTCGCCGAGATACTCGGGCGGCAGGGTGGCGCGCTGAAAAGCCTGGGCAATGCGCGCATCCGAGGCATCGGACAAAGCCAACTCCCACAGATCGTTCAAGTCCATGAAGGCCTCGAACATTCCGGTCGTCAGCACCACCATGCGCGGAATCGTGATTTCGAAGGCGGGATGCTCCTCGTGGTCCATCGCCCCGAGCAGGTCCTGGGACATCTGCCACAGGCCCGAGCCCTTGCCGCCGATTTCGCCTTGCCCGATGCGCGAGACAATTTCCCCGGACTCCCAGGTGCCCCGACTGAACAGGGGGATCGTTTTTTCGTTGCCCATGGCTCAACCTTTCATCTGGGAAAATCTAGATCCAGCCCCGGTCCCGGCACGACATGGCCACACGGTCGATGGCCAACATGTAGGCCGCATCCCGCATGGGCACCTTGTGTTTGCGGGCCAGGTCACTCACGTCGTAGTACGCTGAGGTCATCTTGACGTCCAGCTTGCTGAGCACCTCGCCCAGTTCCCAGTAGTAGTTCATGTTGCTTTGCACCTGCTCGAAATAGCTGCAGGTCACGCCGCCGGCGTTGGCCAGGAAATCGGGGATCACGAAGATGCCCCGCTCGGCCAGCACCGGGTCGGCCTCGGGCGAGGTCGGCCCGTTGGCACCTTCGGCGATGACCTTCACCCGGTCGTTGATGCGCATCACATTCTCGGCGGTGATCTGGTTTTCGAGGGCGGCCGGAATCAGGATATCGACGTCCTGGGCCAGCCACTCGTCGCCAGGCAAGACCTTATAGCCCGCGGCCTCGGCCTTGGCCTGATCAATGCCGCCAAAGTGATCGGTGATACCCTGCAATTCTTTCAGGTCCACGCCCGACTCCCGCACATAGCAGAAGCTTTCCTTCGCGGCCTGGTCCCAACAGGAAACGCAGGTCACCTTGCCCCCGAGGCGATGGTAGAGCTCAATGGCATACTGGGCCACGTTGCCAAAACCCTGCACGCTGGCCGTGGTGTCGGCGGGAGCCAGTTCCAGTTCCTTCAAAGCCTCACGCAAGGTGTAGACCACGCCATAGCCGGTGGCCTGGGTGCGGCCCAACGAGCCGCCCATGCCCACGGGTTTGCCGGTGATCATGCCGGGATGGTGTCCGCCACGCATGGTCTCGTATTCATCGAGCATCCACAGCATGTGCTGCGAGGTGGTCATGACGTCGGGGGCAGGAATGTCGCTCACAGGTCCCACGTTGCTGAAGACCTGTCTGACCCACCCCCGACATATCGCTTCCTGTTCCCGCGGGCTCAGGTTGTGCGGGTCGCAGATGACCCCACCCTTGCCGCCGCCGAGAGGCAGGTCCGTTACCGCACACTTCCAGGTCATCCACATGCTCAGGGCCCGCACGGTGTCGACGGTTTCCTGGGGATGAAAACGGATGCCGCCCTTGCAGGGCCCGCGCGCATCATTGTGCTGGATGCGGTAGCCGG
>CAZLUL010000014.1:0-33116 GCA_964562635.1 uncultured Fibrobacteraceae bacterium
TGAAAAATTGTCGGAAAGATTAGTGACCACCAGGGCCTGCCAGTTCTTCTCCGCTTCGGTGCACGCGGTCATCACCATGTTCAGGGTATCCTGCCCGATGGCGTTCATTTTGGAGTGGAACTCCAGGCCGAGTACGCCGTCGCCCAGGTCCAGCAGACTGGCGCCGGGGTTGCGTTTCACTTCGCGATTATTCGCGCGCAGGATATCGAAATCGAATATGCGCTCGTCCGTAGGCAGATCTGCATACACGCCCGGTTCGGCCGTGGGCGATTGCACCACACCGCCTTCAGTGCGGTAGATGTTCTCGGCGCCGCTGTCGTACAGGGCGTCGACCCAGGCGGGCAGGGCCAGGTTCTCGGCCTTCATCCGCTCGGTGACCTTGCGGAAGCCGATGGCGTCCCACACCTGGAACGGGCCCAGGTCCCAGTTGAAGCCCCAGCAAACAGCCTGGTCGATATCGGCCACCTGGTCGCAGATCTCGCCCAGACGCATGGCGCTGTAGGAGAACGTGGCGCTCAACATTTTCCAGATGGCCTGGCCGGCCTTGCCTTTGCCAAAGGCGAGGGTCTGCAGGCGTTGGGGCAGGTCTTCAATAGCTTTGGCCGCGGCGATTTCGCCCAGTTTGGCGCTTTGTTTTTCGCGGTATTCCAGGGTTTCGAGATCCAACGTGAGCACGGTCTTGCCTTCGTCGGTCTTGGTCATTTTGTAGAAGCCGGCGCCGCTTTTGCGGCCCAACAGGCCCTTGTCGACCATTTTGCGCACTACGTCTGGCACCACGAAGGTTTCGCGGGCTTCGTCGTCGGGAATCAAGGGGTAGATGTTGTCGGCCACGTGCAGGAAAGTATCGAGGCCCACGAGGTCGGCCAGCTTGAAGGTCGCTGTCTTGGGGCGTCCGATGGCCGGGCCGGTCATGGCATCGATTTCTTCGATGGTCAGGTCCATCTCGCCCATGATCTGGATGACGGCCATCATGGCGTGCACACCCACGCGGTTGGCGATGAAATTGGGCGTATCTTTGGCCAGGACGATGCCCTTGCCCAGGCGTTCGCGCGCGAAGTCACAAACAAATTCCAGCAGTTCCGGATCGGTGTCTGCCGTGGGAATGACTTCGAAGAGTTTCATGTAGCGCGGCGGGTTGAAAAAGTGCGTGCCCAAAAAGCGGGGGCGCATTTCTGCGGGCAGTACGGCGCTCATCTCGGCCAGGGACAGGCCTGAGGTGTTGCTGGTGAAAATCGTCTCCGGCCCAACATGGGGTGCGACGTTGCCCAGGACGATCTTCTTGATGGCCATGTCTTCCTTGACCACCTCGATGATCCAGTCGACATCCTTCAACTTGGCCAGGTCGTCTTCGAAATTGCCCACTTCAATAAGCGACATCATTTCGGTGCTGTAGATGGGAGAGGGGCGGGTCTTCTTGAGGGCCGCGACACTGTCGGCGGCGATGCGGTTGCGAACGCGGGGGTGATCAAGGGCCAACCCCGCCGCTTCTTCCTTGGGCGTCAATTCTCTCGGAACGATGTCCAAAACCAGGGAAGGTATCCCGGCGTTGGCAAAATGAGCCGCGATGCCGCTGCCCATCACTCCGGATCCCAGCACGGCGACTTTTCTGATCTGCCTGCGCATTGCCGTCCACCTCTCGTTTGCCTGACGTCCATTGAGCCAGTCTGCTGAGACTGGTGTCCGGTATCGTCCCTTGTCATATCGGCCTTTAATGAATGATCATTCAGAATTGTAGGTCGGTTTGCAGCTTGTGTCAACGAGTTTACGAAAATTACCTTTCAAGACTTGTCAGGCCGTGTTTATGTGATATAATCGTGATCTGGCGAATAAAAGAGGCACTTGGTTGCTCGGGCCTGTTCCCAATCACCCGCAGGGCAGGGGAAATTGGCTCCTTCGAATTTAATGAATAAGGCTTCAACTTCTATGGCTCGCAGCTCAACAGGGATGAAACGCACCGCAATCCTCGATGCTGCCGTGGTGGAGATCGCCCAGCGGGGCTACTACCAGACCACCGTGGCGATGATCGCCAAACGGGCCGGCGTCGCCGATGGCACCATCTATCTGTACTTCGCCAACAAAGAAGAAATCCTGTTTTCGCTCTTCGACCGCTCCATGGTCCGCTTCATTGCCCAGGGCAAGGCTGAGGTCGAGGCCATGGGTACGGCCGAAGACAAATTGCGCCATATCATTGAGTTGCATCTGTCTCTGGTGGGGCGCGATCGTGACCTGGCCATCATCACCCAGGTGGAATTGCGCCACAGCATCCACTTCATGGACCAGTTCTCGCGCACCCAGGTGGCCGACTACCTGACCATATTGGGCGGCGTGGTGGTTCAGGGGCAACAGGAGGGCTTGTTCCGCCAGGATCAGGACCCGGTTTTTGCCGCCAAGGCCATTTTTGGCGTGATGGACGAAATGGCCACCGATTGGGTGCTTTCCCGCCGCAATACGCGCCTGGAAAACAAGGCCCCCGAAGTGGCTGCTTTTCTGCTCAACGGCCTACGCTGAATCCTGCGCATATTATCCGTCCTTTCTGTAAGAGATTTGTCCGGTCGTCCGGCGGGCCCGGCGGCTTCAGACAGCGCATGGATTTGCAAAATCCGGCGCTGGATATTCTGCCCACACCTGCTCATTAACTCCTAATTTGCTGCTGTAAAATCCGTTCAGCCGCTGCTTTCATTCCGCCTTCTTCTGGGCTCTGATCCCTTTGGGGCCGGCATTCCCCGGTCATTTCCTTGGCATACAACTTGATCTGTGACCAGCGAATCCGTCGGCAATTGCGGCGGAAAATGCGGCTTTTTATAGGCCCGGGGCCCCACCCTGGCCGTCAACTGAACCCAGCGGAGGGCAATAACGTGCGGTCGCAACGCAATCTGAAATTTGGTCAATGGGTGGGACTGCTGGTCCTGCTCGGTTTGATTATTGGCGCAGTTCCCAGCCAGGCGCAGGCCGGTGCATTTACCCGCCTGCAGGTGCTCCTACCGGGTGAATCTGCCGCCCCTGGCACTGCTACGGGAAAATCCGGCGCACCCGATGCCCAGACCGTGGGCGTGCCTTTTTTGGTCGTGGTTCGGGCTTGCGACGACGACTGGACCACGGTGGCTACGGTCTCTGATGCCGTGAGCTGGAATTCCACCGACGAGAGTGCGGGCCTGCCGGGTACCGTGCAGTTGACCACCGGACAGGCGACCGCGACGGTTGTGCTCAACGCCGCGGGAACATTTACCATCTCCGGTCAGGATCTGAGCGATCCGACCATTGCCGAGGCGTTTTCGGCCAATGTGGTGGCCGTGGTGCTCGCCGGCTTCCAGTTTGCAGAGATCAACAACAAGCATCAGACCGCCGGTATCCCCATGTCCACGGTGATCACCGCGGTGGACCCGAACGGCAATACGGTGGCGGGCTATTCAGGGCCGGTGAACCTGCAGCAATTCACCAGCTTTGGCCTTGGGCGCATCAGCCCCGAGACCGTCACCCTCGATGGTGGCACCTGGACGGGCCAGGTCATCATGTACCGCGCCGACGAAACGAACATCAACCGGGGAAACGTGAATCTCTACGCCTTCCTGTCCGGTGATACGTCCATCAACGGGGCGAGCAATCCTTTTCTGGTGCATCCGGGCGGCCTGAAGCGGGCCCAGATTGTCTTGCCGGGCCAGGTGCCTGCCCCCGGTAGCGTGACAGGTGTGACCGGAACTCCGGCTTCCCAGGGTGCCACCCAACCTTTCACGGTGGACCTCTATTCGACCGATGATTTCTGGAATCCGCTCAGCACCAATGACGTCTTGCGCATCGTCTCCAGTGATGCGGGTGCCAGCACGCCAGTGATCGTGACCCTGGTCGGCGGCGTGGCGCAGGCTTCGTTGCACCTGGGCACAGTGGGCGCCCAGACCCTGACGGTCAATGACCTGTCCAACGGCGTGGTCAAGGCCATGACTTCGGCACCCGTTATGGTCATTCCCAGTTTTGCTCATCATTTCGAATTTGACGACCTTCCCGAGGCGATTGTCGCCGGCACGGAGCTGTTGGTGACGATTCGGGCGACCGATGCGGGCGGCAATACCATCTCCACTTTCGACGGCGACGCGATCCTGTCGGCCAATACCGGGCCGGGCAGCATCTCGCCCGAGTCGATCAGCTTCAACAACGGCGTTTGGCTAGGCGTCATGGAATTCTTCGGCGCGGGCGGTGCGGTGCAGGTCACCTGTGCCGACTACTCGACTCCGCCTCATCAGGGCACCAGCAACGCGACCCATGTTTTGCCGGGGCCGTATGTGGCCACTCAGGTCATCCTGCCGGGCCAGATTGCCCGGGGTGGCACGCAGGATGGGCTCGAAGGCACGCCTGACAACCAGGATGCCGGTCAGAGTTTCGAACTGCAGATCCGGGCCGTAGACCAGTATTTCAACCGCGTGACCGGCATCAACAATCCGGTGGTCATCAATTCGTCCGATCCGAACCTGACGGTGCCGGCCAATGCATCGCTGATCAACGGCGAGGCCTTTATTCCCGTGACCATTTTCATGTCCGGGAACCAGACTGTGAGCGTTTCGGACGCCGTCAGCCAGGGCATTGCAACGCCGATGTCGAGCACCTTCTACGTGGCGCCGGGACCTTTTGCCAAGCTGTTGCTCATCGCCCCGGGCGAAGAGGCTCAGCCCGGCGCCGAAGACGGACGGGTGGGTTCACCGACCGACCAGTCCATCACTTACCTGTTTACGGTGATCGTTCTGACCACCGACCAATGGTTCAACCAGGTCCTCGGCGTCGGTGATGTGATTCATCTGACGAGCACCGATCCGGGGGCCGAATTGCCGAACGACGCCGCCATGGTGGATGGCAAAGCTTTCCTTGGGGTGCGGCTGGCCACTGGTGGCTTCCAGCAACTGACTGTTGTGAGCGTGAGCAATCCCGCCATCACTGCGAGCGCAACCCAGGTACGGGCCATTTCCAGTGGTTTGCACCTCGAGGCAAATATCGCCGAGACCGCAGTCCAGGCCGGAGTGCCGTTCACGCTGTCGGTCGACATGGTCAACGACGCGGGCAGCATCATCCAGGAGATCAACTCCGAGGTGAGCGTGACGGTGCGCAACGCCAATACCCAGGATGCAGGACGCGGCGCTCTTTCGGCCACTTCGTTCCAGCTGTTGCAGGGGCAACGTTCGATCACCCTGACTTACACTTTTACCGAGCCGATCATCCTCGAAATTTCCGATGAAGCCGGCAGCACACCCGCCTTGACCGAGGCCCTGAACGTGCAACCCGGTGCGCCATCGGTGCTGGAATTGACGAGCTCGCCCGGCTGGGTGCCGGCCAATCGCAGCGCCCTGGTCAGCGCCGCAATTGCCGACGCCTTCGGCAATGCGGTGCCCAACCAGTCCGTGACTTTTGCCATTTTGGCCAGTGACAGCGGTTCGTTGGAGGTAACCGGCAACAAGGCCAACGACAAATCGGTGGTCAGTTTGACGGACGAGTTTGGTATTGCCCGGGTGAACTACCTCAGTCCGCGCCACGCCCAAGTGGCCCAGGTGACGGCCAGCAGTGGCCAGTTGAGCGATCAATATAATTTGGAAACCGCCCTGGTTGACCCCAATGCGGCCGGCGGGCACATCACGAATTATCCCAATCCATTCCATCCTGACGAGACCGCCACCACCATCGCCTACGTGTTGGACGACAACGCGACGGTGCGGGTGCGGGTCTACACCCTGAGCGGCAGCCTGGTTTTGGACCGGCAGCACGCTTCAGGTGATGTCGGGGGCAGCACGGGACTGAATGAAATCACGTGGGACGGTCGCAACGGCACGGGTGAGCCCGTGGCCAGCGGCGGTTACATCGTTTACGTCGAGGCCGAAGGAAACGGCGCGACCCAGCATGTCATGCGCCGTAAAATCGGCGTGGTCTGGTAGCAGGAGGCACCATGAGTTTCAGGAATCTGATCAAGGACCATCTGCGCAGCGGGAGCACGGTGCTGGCTTTGGCACTGACCCTGACTGCGGGCACGGTCCCGATGGCCAACGCCGACGAGGGCGACCAAGGTCTGCCCGGCGATTGGCTCAGCCGATACGCGAGTCCATTCGCCGTCGGTATGGGCGGCGCAACGGTGGCGGTGGGGCAGGAGCCTCAGGCGGCGTTGTGGAACCCGGCGGGCTTGTCCTGGCTGCGGCGAAATGCGGTGCAAGCCACGAGTACCAGGTTGTTTGACGAGACGACGGTCAACGGTCTCGCGTTTGCGATGCCATCCCGCAATTTGCCGACCTTCGCCTTGAATATTCTGTACCTGAAGTCCGGCGAATTTGAGCAGACCAACGCATTGAACGAAACGTTGGGCACGTTCTCCGAAGGCGATCTGGTGATGGCCCTGTCGGGCGCGCACCAACTGTCGGACCGCTGGTCGGTGGGCGCCAACGTCAAGATGGTGCGCCAGACGCTGGAAGACTTCAGCGGCGGCGGCGTGGGTCTGGACCTGGGCCTGATGGGTGAGGTCATCCCGGGGGTGAAGGTGGCCGCTTCGGCCCTGAACCTGGGTGGCCCGACGATCGCCTTGCGCGATAAGGACGAATCCTACGCCCAGGAATATCGCGGTGGCGTGGCGGCCGAATTGCTCGAGGGCAATGGGCTGCTCACTGTGGAGGCCGTGCACCGCGACGGACCCGGGACCGAAATGCGGGTCGGTGGCCAGTACCTGTTGGGGGCCTTGTCCCTGCGGGCCGGTTATTTCATCGAGAACATTGCCGCGGGCTTCGGTTACCGGTTTGAAAACGGTTTGAGCCTGGACTACGGCATGAACGACCACGAGCTGGGCATGGTGCATCGCTTCGGCCTGAACTACGCCTTTGGCGGGTTCTACGCCGGCAGCAAGGCCGACCCCGCAGTGTTTTCGCCCATGGGCAGCAACCCGGTCACCAAGTTCCTGCTCACCGCCCATACCAAGGGTCAAGTGGACCAATGGCAGCTGGCGATCAGCGACCGCTCGGGTGAAATCGTGCGCAGCTACGCGGGCCAGGGCCAGCCACCAGCACAGATCATCTGGGATGGCAAGGACCGCTCGGGTCTGCCGCTGCCCGATGGACAATACGCATACGTCCTGAAGGTCACCGAACGCGATGGCCGCACAACCAGTGGGCGCGTGCAATCGGTTGAGATCAGCACCGGAGGTCCTCAGGGATCGATTGGAGTCCAATAAGATGAGATCACGCGATAGCATCACCAAAATCTGCTGCGCCTTGGCAACCTTGACGGTGTGCGGCGCGCTGGCTGGACCGGCGCTGGCTCAAACAACGCTGGCTGACTATGGCATGCAGTTTGAGGCCGCCAAAATCGAGGCGCAACTCGGCAACCGGGACGCGCTGGATGCCCTGACCCGGGCGCTGACCGAAGCCAACCAGGGTGACTTGGTTGCCGGAGGCTTGGCCGCCGGTGACAAGGTGGGCCTGGACCTGTTGTGGGGAAACCTGCACTTCACGTCCGACCGCTTTGAAAAGGCTGCCGACCACTTTGGCAAGGCCGCGGGCCGCACCGATGATCCGGACCTGAAGGCGGCGGCCGAATTCCAACGCACGGCAGCCGAGGCCGCCAAGTTGGCGGGCGCGAACAACGTGCAGGCAGCCGAACTCTGGCAACAGTGGTTGGACCGTAATGCGGACAGTCCGCTGGTGACCGAGGCCGCCCTGCGCCTGGTGTGGATTCACCTGCGCGATGGCGAAATCCGGCGGGCCGAGCGTTCCCTGACTGAGTTGGGTCAGCGCCATCGGTGGCTGGCCGAAACACCGCAACACCGGTTTGCCCGGGCTACGGTGGCTTTTGTCGACGGTGACTACGCTGGCAGCCTGGCCCTGCTGGAAAACAACACTGCGGGCGCCGCGCCGATCTATTTGGCGGCTCTGTGCCATCAGCAGATGCGCCAGTACCTGAAGGCGGCCGCCAGTTTTCAGCAGGTAGCCCTCGAATTTCCCCAGTCGCAACTGCACGACTACGCCTTGTTTGCCAAGGCCAATACTTTTCTGCGCAGCCATGTCTACCGCAGTGCGGCCGAAGATTTTGCCGGGGTGGCCCAGCAGGCGCACGATCCCCAGGTGCGGGCCGAGTCCGAACTGCGTCGAGCCGCGGCGATTCACCTCGATGGTGACCACGATACGGCCGCGCGATTGCTGCGCGAAGTGGTCGTCGTGCACGGCGGCACTGACGTAGCCGCGCGCGGACAATTCCTGCTCGGTGAAGTGATGATGGCGGCGGGGAACTATCCGGCGGCCATTGCCGAATACACCCAGGTCCTGTCCCACTACTTCGACAAATCCATCGCCGCGAGTGCCCAGTACCGACTGGGGCGTTGCTACGACGCGATGAACCAACACGGTGACGCGATCACCAGTTACATGGCCGTAGTTTCGGGCTATCCGTTGGAACCCGAAGCGCCGGCGGCGGCCTACATGGCCGGCACCGCTCTGCTGGATGCGAACGACCCGCGTGGCGCCGTGCCCTACTTCCAGATCATCCTGGACCGCTACGCCCACAACCAGGACAGCAACGGCACCATTGTCTTTGCCACGCCCGAGAATCAGGAGCTGGTCGAGGCCGCCCTGTGCATGATCGAAGTCTCTTGGCATCGGGTGGGGGACCTCGGTCAACTGACCGGCGCGCCCCACGCCATGCTGCAGAAATTCCCGCCGAGCGATTCGTTCTGGCGGGCCTGGGCCACGCTCATTGACGCTGATGCCATGGCCAGCCAAGGCAACTACACCGAAGTGCGCGCCAATCTCGAAGCGCTGCGGGACAATCACCCTCAGCATCCGGCGGCCACGGGGGCCAGTCAATTGTTGGCCTGGACCTACGCCCAGCAGGGCGAAGAGGATCTGGCCATTGCCACCAGTGAAGACATGCTGGACCGCTACACCGGCCAGGGCGATTTACGGCCCTTCGGCCAGGCCCTGTTGAATGTGGCCCACGTGCGCTTCAATCAGGGGCAATATCAAGAGGCGGCCGACGCCTACGAAGAATTCATCTCCCGCTATCCGGATAACGAGCAGCGCCTGCTGGGTCTGTACCAGGCCGGCTTGTGTTACCTGCGCCTGGACCGGGGCGGCGACGCCATCGATCGCTGGGAAGCCATCGTGCGCACCGACCCGGACGTGCCCATGGCCGAAAAAGCCTGGGCCCGCGCCGGCGACCTGTATTTCCAGGCCGACGAGTATGTCGAGGCCAAGCGTTGCTACCAAGGATTGTTGGACAACTTTGGCACGACTTCGGCCGCCAGCCTGGGCCTGCTGCGCATCGCCCAGTGTGACTACAACGCCGGCCAGGATGCCGTTGCGGTGGCGGGCTATGAGGCCCTCATCCGGCGCTATCCGACTTCGGCTTTGCGCAACGAGGCGGATCAGGGCATCGAAGCTGCGCTGTACCGCATGGGCCAGCAGGACGACGGCATTGCAGAGCTGGGCTTGCTGTTGGAGAAGTATCCGCGAGGCTCATTTGCCCCGGATGCCCAATTCCAGATCGCCAGTCGTCTGTACAAACAAGAAGATTTTGTGGCCGCGGCTGACGAATACCGCCGCGTGATCAGCCAGTTTCCCGGCTATGCAGAGGCTGATCGGGCCCAGTTCCTGATGGCCGAGTCGTACGGCCGGGCCAATGACGGGGCCAAGGCGCGCCAGGGCTACGAGCAGTTCCTGGGCTTCTTTGCCGACAGCGATCTGAAGACCTCGGCCCATTTCCGCCTGGGCATGAACCACTTCGAAGCCGGCACCTACGACCAGGCCGCCGCAAATTTCCAGGCCGTGCTGGCCGCTGGCAACGAGCCGGACATCGCCAAGGCGTCGCTCTTCAATCTGGGCCTGTGCAGCCGGATGCAGGGCAATCTGGAGCAGGCGGGCGGCTACTTCGTCGAGTACCAGTCGCTGTATCCGAACGACGATCGGGCCGCTGCGGTGGCCTTCCATCTGGGCGATACGTATGACCAGTCCGGACGGGTCTTCGATGCCATCGCAGCCTTCCGGGCTGCTGCCCGCGCCAAGCCGGATCCGGCCCTGCACGCCGAGATCTACTACCGCATGGGCGGCTGCTTCGAGAAAAAGGACCGGACCGAGAAAGCCATCGAGGCCTACACCCTGGCGGCCCGCGGCAGTGAGGGCAACGACCCTTTCCGCCTGTCGTCGGTGGCGCGCTGTGCGGTGCTCTTTGAAGACACCGACCAGTACGAGCTGGCCCTCGCTTCCTATCGTGATCTGATGAACAACGCGGGAGATCCGGACCTGGTGGCTGCCGCCAGAGGCCGGGCCTCCGAAATCGCCGCCGCCTTGCAATAGTTCCGTACCGGGCCTGCGGGCCCGAGCGGGTTTTCAGCTAAAGGAGTCAACATGTTCGTGGAATTCAATTGGGTCGGCGCCTTGACCGACAGTCCCATTCTGATGGTGCTGGTGGCCTGCAGCGTGGTCACCCTGGGCTTTGCCCTGGAGCGGGTGCTCTACTTCCGCAAGCGCAACGGCAATGCCGACATCACCCTATTGCAGGCGATGGGCGCGGTGCGTGATGACCGGATCAACGAGGCCGTCATCCACTGCGAAACCAACAACCATCCCATGGGCAGTGTGGCGGCCGCAACGATCAGGAATTTCCTGACGGCCCCCAAGGAGACCGAAGAGGTCATGCAGGTGGCTTTAAGCCAGCAGAAGCTGCTGCTCGAACGCAATACCGGGATGCTCGGGACCATGGCGGCCATCGCGCCGTTGATTGGTCTGCTGGGCACCGTCTGGGGTATCATGCGGGCTTTTCATGCCATGGGCGCCGCCGGCGCCGGAGCCCCCTCGGTGGTGGCCGCCGGTGTGGCCGAGGCTCTGGTGACCACGGCCGCTGGCCTGGTGATCGCCGTGCCCGCAGTTATGCTCTACAACCATTTCAATCGCCGTCTGAACACCATGCTGACGGTGGCCGAGAACCACACCCGCACCCTGTGCGTGGCCCTGCGTGAAAAAGACGCCGCCGCCACTGCCCTGGCCGTGGCCGAAGTGATGCAGTCGGCCGTGGACAACAACAACGCCCAGCGGGAAACCGCTGCGGCCGTGGCCGGATAGGGGCGCGGCATGAAACCGTTCCGCTGGAACCGGACTCCTGATACCGACGGCGCCTTGGCCGAAGTCAACATGACGCCGCTGATTGATGTTTCGCTGGTCTTGGTGATCATCCTGCTATTGGCCACGCCCTTGGCTTTCGAGTCGAGCCTGTCGCTGCGCCGTACCCAGACTGCTGCCGAGCAGAACAGCGAAGAGGCGGTCGTGGCCCAGATCAGCCTGGACATCATTTCGGACACCGAAGTGATGGTGAACGAAGCGCTGATCACGGTGCAGGAATTGCCTGATACGATTGGCCCTTTGCTGGCCTTGGCAGAGAGCAAGGAAGTGGCGGTGCAGTGTGCCGACGACGTCAGCCACGGCACCTTTGTTCAGGTTCTGGATATCGCAAAATTGAGCGGCGCCATGGGCATCGCCGTGGCCCGGAATTGACATGAGAGCAGGCAACAAATGAGAGAACCCCTGGTACAGTCGGCTCCTTTGCTGACGCGGATCAACGTCACGCCCATCATCGATGTGGCGCTGGTGCTGGTGATCATCCTGTTGATCACCGCGCCGATGTTTTCGGTGGCCGAGTTGGACGTCGACTTGCCCGAGGCCCGAGCGCGGGCACTGGAAAATACGGGATACGTGAGCATCACTGTGGCGCAGAACGGTCAACTGGCCGTGGATGACCAGTTGCTGGGCGGGCCCGAAGAGATCACGCCCTTCCTGGCGAACCGCCTGGCGGCTGCCAATGGTGAAGAAATGATGGTCGTGGTGCGCGCTGATGCGAGATTGTCCCACGGGATGGTGCGCCAGGTTTTGGACGCCGCCCGCGCCGGTGGCGCGACTCACTTGGGCATCGCCACCCGTCAGGGTGAGGTGGTTGCGCAATGACGGCCCTGACCCTGAATCACGAATTTGGCCAGATGCGGGTGCGGTTCCAACGCACGCTGACGATCAGCATTGGTCTGCATGTGCTCTTTTTCGGTTGGCTGATCCTCAATCGGCCGTTGGCTCCGGCCCGTGACCAGATCGTGGAAATCACCTGGCTGGAACAGGCTCCGCGGCCGGTCCAGGTCACGCCCGAGCCCGAGAAGATCAAGCCCGTTTTGACCCGGGTAACACCCAAGCCTGAACTCTCGGTGAAAGAAAAACTGGCCTTCAATTCGGCCGGCACCGAGCAGGTGCGCGACAAGATGACAGCCTTGCAGCCGTCAGAGGATATGGCCAAGGCCCTGTCGACGCTGCCGACGACCTCGGCGAACCTGTTGAACACCGCCCGGGCCACCATGGCGCCGATCATTCGGAGCGAAAAGCCGGCCAATCTGAATCGGGGCGGCGGCACGAATGAATCGGCAGTTGCGTTGACTCGGGGCCCGACTTCGTCCCACCGAGCCACTGCGGTGGCAGCCGATTTTCCGATCCAGGCGCCATCACGTGGTGCGGGTGCGGCGCAGCCAGACCCGGGGTCGGCCGCGGTGCAAAATCTGGGCGGCGCCACGTTGCGCGGTCTGGTTGCCGACCGGCGGGTGATCAACCACACCATGCCGATCTATCCCGCCTGGGCCACCACCGAGGCGGTCGAGGCTACCGTGACCCTGTATTTCCTGGTCCTGCCTTCGGGCCAGGTGAAGCAAAACGTGCAGATCCAGAAAAACGGCGGGGGCGAGTTTGATCAGAACGCCATCGCGGCCATCCGGCAATGGCGCTTTGAAGCCCTGGACGGCAGCGAAGCCCGCGAGCAATGGGGCACGATCACTTTTCGGTATCGCCTGAACAACTGACCGGCGACCGGCTTGTCCGGTCGCCAGCAAAGAGGCTTAGACTATGTTTCATGCAATGTTCCATGCAATGTTCCCTTCGATCGCACGAACCCGATTGCGCGCCACGGCGGCGGCCCTGTTGCCATTGCTGTTGGGCAGCGCCGCGTTGTCCAGCACCTCGGTGCCGGACAGCCAACCTGACCTGACCCTCAAAGGGAACCAGGAAGGCACGGTCTTTCGCAGCCTGACTGTCGAAGGCGAAAATCGCGTGCAGATCCGTTTCGAGCGCCCCGAATTGGGGCTCAATATTGATCCCAACGAGGCGCCGGGCCTGATGCTGGAAGATGGCCTGGACATTCTGGACCGCACCCTGCCGGACCTGATGACGCCCTTTATGCAGACCTCGGTTTACACCGCCAGTACCTATGCGCCGCGTTCCTGGCTGAAGGCCTATACCAACGGACCGGTGGCGCGCTTTACGCCGGCCATGGAATCGGTGGAATCCTGGAAACTGCAGGTCGTTGATTCCCGTGGCCAGACGGCCATGGTTTTTGTTGGGCAGGGCAATCCGCCCGGTGATATCGCCTGGGACGGCATGCGTCTGGATGGCACTCCGGCACCTCCCGGCTACACCTACTCTTATGTTTTGGAAGCCCGCGACCAGGCCGGAAATCAGCGGCGCTTCGTGGGCGAGGGTTTTTCGTTGCCCGCCTATCGACGCGACGAAGCTGCGGGCCCGGACCTGATGGCTTCGGGCGCGCAATGGCTGGCCAGCCGCAATCATCAGAGCGGGCCTTCGGCGCTGGCCCTTGAAGCGGCCAGTTGGATCAATCTGCGCGGCGAACCGACGGCCCGGGTGCGGGTCATCGTGACCCATCGTTCGGTGGTCGAAGCGGCCAAGTTGGGCGAGATGGTGGCCGACAGTTTGCGTCCCCTGGTGGGCGGAGCCATGGGGCGGGTTGTGACCGAGTTGCGGGTTGAAGCCGGCGCGCCACCGGCCGGGACCCTGCACCTGACGACTCGCCCGGTGACTAACCCTCCGGGCAACGACTCCTGAGTGCCCGATACAGGCTCTAAATGCCCCGCTGGCGGTTTGTAACCGCCGGCGGTTTTTTTGTATGATCCGGCCTTTCCAATTGGCTGCCAAGTAGGTAATTTTTGACGAGACAGCGTTCCATGTCGCAAAAGTGATTGCACCCCAATTGGGGTACCAATACGGAGCCGTATAACAGCCCATGAAAAAGACCGCGCCGTTGCTCAGTGAGTTCGCCAATCCATCTATGGACCAGTGGCGAGCCGAAGTCGAGCGCCTGCTCAAAGGAGCGCCCTTCGCCAAGAAGATGTTCACCCGCACCTGGGAGGGCATCTCGGTCAGCCCGCTCTATACCGAGGCCGATACGCAGGACATTCCCTGGCGGGATTCGCTGCCGGGCCAGGCTCCGTTCGTGCGCGGAAACCGCGCGGCCGGCTACCACGCCGCGCCCTGGTTGGTGGCTCAGGAAAATATCAGTGCGACCTGCGATGCCTTCAATGCGGCCACGCGCCGGTCCCTGACCCGGGGCCAAACAGCGGTCAATCTGGTTTTTGACCTGGCCAGCAAACTGGGCAAGGATCCCGATCAGGTGACCAACTGTGAAGTGGGGTTGCAGGGCACCTCGGTCAGCTCATTGATGGACTTGGCGGTGGCGTTGGAAGACATTGATCTCGCCCGGTATCCCTTGTTCATTCAAAGTGGTGGTTCGGCATTGCCGGTGGCGGCCATGGTGGTGGCGCTGATCAGAAGCCGCGACGGAGACCTGACTCAGTTGCGGGGGTGCCTCGGCAGCGATCCCTATTCGGGGCTCAGCGGCCAGGGCCAGATCATGACCAGCGTGGACCAGATCCATGACGAGTTGGCCACCCTCACCAAGTGGATGGCGGTCCAGGCGCCTGAAGTGCGCACTCTGCCGATCTTCGAACGATCGTGGCATGATGGGGGCGCCGATCTTGCCCTCAGTCTGGGGCTCACACTTTCTTCCGCCGTGGCCACCTTGCGGGCCATGGAAGCCCGGGGGATTGCCCTGGAAACCGCCGCACCCCGCTTCCAGTTCAACCTCGAGGTGGGCACCGACTTTTTCATGGAGATGGCCAAGCTGCGCGCCTTGCGCCTGTTGTGGTCCCGCATCCTGACCGCCTCGGGAGTGCCAGCGGCTGACACGGGCACCTTTATCCATACCCGCACTGCTCGCCGCAGCCAGACGGTACTGGATGCCCATGTGAATTTGCTGCGCGGCACGACCGGGGCCATGAGTGCGGTGCTCGGTGGTACTGACAGTCTTCACGTCAGTCCCTTTGATGCGGTGGACCGCCTGCCTGATCGATTCAGCCGCCGCATCGCCCGCAATGTGCAGCTCATTCTGGCTCAAGAGTGCCATCTGGACCAGGTGACCGATCCGGCCGGCGGGTCGTGGTATGTGGACAGCCTGACCCGGGATCTGGCTTCAGCCGCGTGGCAGAAATTCCAGGCTGCTGAAGCTGCCGGGGGCATGCCGAAGGTCCTGGCCTCCGGGTGGGCCCAGCAACAAGTCGCTGCGGCCGCGGCCGAACGGGCCGAGGGCTACGCCTCGCGCAAACACGTTTTGGTGGGCACCAACATGTACCCTGACCCGGCGGCCACGCCGCGGCCGAAGGGGGAAGTGGATTGCGAGCAGCTGAGGGGCCAACGGTCCGCCGCCCTGGCCGGCCAGCGCCAGTCCGAGACCCAGGAAGCCCACATGCTGGTCCTGGCCCGGTTGGAAAAACTCATGGATTGTCCGCCGGAAGTCTTGTTTGAACGGATGACGGATGCCGCCGAGGCCGGCGCGACCCTGGGCGAAATCACCGGGGTGCTGCGCGACGGCGGGGATCCGGGCCTGGATACCGAACCGGTGCCCTTGCGGCGTGACGGAGAACCTTTCGAAGAGTTGGTCTCCCGTCGGGCGGCCGTGGCCGAGCAACAGCCGGCAGCAGGCCGGGTCCATACCGTCTGCCTGGGCGACTATGCCCGCTACATGCCGCGCCTGGAATTTGTGCGGGGATTCTTCCGCGTCGGAGGATTCGAAGTCACCGGCGACGAGTTCCACACCGAGCCCCAGGCCGCCGTTGGCGCCGCTCGCGCCGACGGGGCCCGCACTGTTGTGCTGGTCGGCTTGGATGAAACCTACGCGGCCCAGGCCGCGGCGGTGGCTCAGGCCTTGTCCGAAGGGCCCGAACCGCCATTGATTCTGTTGGCCGGTGCCCCTGGTGAAACCGAAACAGAACTGAGGGGCGCGGGCCTGAGCGGCTTTATCCATATGCGCAGCAACGTATTGACTGCACTGAACTCCGTGCTCGACAAGATGGAGGGGCAGTCATGAGCCGCATCCCGGATTTTGCCAAACTGAGCTTCCTGGCCGCCGATAAAACCCCGGTCGCCCCCGATGAGTGGACAGCCGAAGTGCGCCGCACCACGGACCGGGAGCCGGACGATCTGGCCTGGCGAACCAACGAACAAATTGCCGTCAAACCCCTTTACCGCGCGGTCGACACGGCTGCTTGTGAGCACCAGGGGTTCTTGGCGGGCCTGCCGCCGTATTTGCGTGGCCCCTATGCCTCAATGTATGTGACCCGGCCCTGGACTGTGCGCCAGTACGCCGGATTTTCGACGGCCGAGGAAAGCAACGCCTTCTATCGCCGCAACCTGGCCGCGGGCCAAAAAGGGTTGTCGGTGGCGTTTGATCTGGCGACCCATCGCGGCTACGACAGCGACCACCCGCGGGTCGTCGGCGACGTGGGCAAGGCCGGCGTGGCGATCGATTCGGTCGAAGACATGAAGGTGCTGTTCGATAATATTCCCCTGGACGAGATGTCCGTCTCGATGACCATGAACGGCGCGGTGCTGCCGGTGATGGCTTTCTACATCGTGGCGGCCCAGGAGCAGGGCGTGGCTCTGGATCAGCTCACGGGCACGATCCAAAATGACATCCTCAAAGAATACATGGTCCGCAATACGTACATCTACGGGCCGGAATTCAGCATGAGGATCATCGCGGATATTTTTGCCTACACGGCCGAAAACATGCCGCGCTTCAACAGCATTTCCATCAGCGGGTACCACATGCAGGAGGCTGGTGCCACGGCTGACCTGGAGTTGGCCTACACGCTGGCCGATGGTCTCGAATATGTGCGCACGGGCCTGAAGGCGGGCCTGGAAATTGACAAGTTTGCGCCACGGTTGAGCTTCTTCTGGGCCGAAGGCACCAACTACTTCA
This sequence comes from uncultured Fibrobacteraceae bacterium, assembly GCA_964562635.1. Lineage (GTDB taxonomy): Bacteria > Krumholzibacteriota > Krumholzibacteriia > LZORAL124-64-63 > LZORAL124-64-63 > JAGRNP01. The sequence continues at coordinate 17,080 of CAZLUL010000014.1, forward strand.
TGGAGATGGCCAAGCTGCGGGCCGGGCGCCTGCTGTGGGCCAAGTTGCTCAAACAGTTTGACCCCCAGAACCCCAAATCAATGGCCTTGCGCACCCATAGCCAAACTTCGGGTTGGTCGCTGGCCGAGCAGGATCCCTTCAACAACGTGGCCCGCACCTGCGTTGAAGGCATGGCTGCGGCCCTCGGCGGCACCCAATCGCTGCATACCAACGCCCTGGATGAGGCCATTGCCTTGCCGACTGATTTTTCGGCCCGCATCGCCCGCAATACCCAGTTGTACCTGCAGGCAGAGACCGGAATCTGCCGCACGGTCGACCCCTGGGGCGGTTCCTGGTATCTTGAAAGCCTGACCCATGAGATCATGCACAAAGCGTGGGCTCACATAGAAGAGGTGGAAGCCCACGGCGGCATGGCTGCGGCCATCAGCACCGGTTTGCCCAAGATGCGCATCGAAGAGGCCAGCGCCCGACGCCAGGCCCACATCGACTCGGGCCAGGAAATCATCGTGGGCGTGAACCGCTACCGATTGGAAAAAGAAGAACCCCTCGAAATTCTCGAGGTGGACAATACCGAAGTGCGCCGGCAGCAGGTGGCGCGCCTGAATGATCTGAAAGCCGAGCGGGAAGACATCGCGGTGAAACTGTCCCTCGACGCGATCACCCGCTGCGCCGAGACCGGCAACGGCAATCTGTTGGCCCTTTGCGTGACGGCGGCCAAGTGCCGCGCCACCCTGGGTGAGATCTCCGACGCCATGGAGGCGGTCGCCGGCCGTCATCAGGCTGAAATCCGCACCATCAGCGGGGTTTATTCGGCCGAGTTTGGCCAGGAGGAAACGACCATCGACGAAGTGAAACAGATCCGGATCATGATCGACGCCTTTGCGGGCCATGAAGGCCGCCGGCCGCGCATCCTGGTGGCCAAGATGGGCCAGGACGGGCATGACCGCGGCGCCAAGGTTGTGGCGACCGCGTTTGCTGATCTGGGTTTTGATGTCGACGTTGGTCCCTTGTTCCAGACGCCGGAAGAGACCGCGCGACAAGCGGTGGAAAACGACGTGCACATCGTGGGCATGAGCAGCCTGGCGGCCGGTCACAAGACCCTGTTGCCCCAACTGATGGCCGAGTTGAAAAAATTGGGCCGCGAAGACATCATGGTCATCTGCGGCGGTGTGATCCCAGCCCAGGATTACGATTACCTGCGGGAAAACGGGGCGGCGGCGGTCTTTGGCCCCGGCACGGTCATTCCCGTGGCGGCGCGCAAGCTGTTGGAAGAGTTGAACAAGCGATTGGGGTACTGCTAGTTTGAGTGAACGCGGCGGCAAAAAGAAGTCGGCCCTCAATGTGCGGCCTGGTGTCGAAGGCGGGCACGATGGATTGCCGGGTTCGGCGGACAACGCCGGCAGTGGATCCAGTCCCCGCCGCCGTGCCATGACTACCGATGAGTATGTGCAGGGGGTCCGCTCGGGCGACCGCACGCTGCTGGCGCGAGCCATCACCCTGATCGAATCCAACGCCCAGAACCACCAAGCACAGGCGCAGGAAGTGTTGACGGCGCTGCTGCCCAAGCGGCAGCCGTCCATCCGCGTCGGCATCACCGGCGTGCCGGGTGCGGGCAAGAGCACTTTCATCGAAAATTTGGGTGGGCAATTGACCGCCGCGGGTCACAAGGTGGCCGTCCTGGCGGTTGACCCGAGTTCGAGCGTCACCGGCGGCTCGATTCTGGGCGACAAAACCCGCATGGAAAAACTGGCCACCGACGAGAACGCTTTCATCCGGCCTTCGCCGACGGCCGGTACCCTGGGCGGGGTGGCGCGCAAGACCCGTGAGTCGATCGTGTTGTTCGAGGCCGCGGGCTATGATGTGATTCTGGTCGAAACCGTGGGCGTGGGGCAGAGCGAGATCCAGGTGCGCTCGATGGTCGATGTGTTCCTGCTGATTCTTTTGGCCGGCGCGGGGGACGAATTGCAGGGCATCAAAAAGGGCGTGGTGGAAATCGCCGACGCGATCATCATCAACAAGGCCGATGGCCCGGGCTTGCAGGCGGCCGAGATGGCGCGTTCGGAATTCGAGCGGGTCTTGCATTATCTGCGGCCGGCGACGACCGGTTGGACGACCAAGGCCTACGCCTGCAGCGCCCTGAAGGGTGAGGGGGTGGCGGGCGTCTGGCAGATGGTGGAAGAATTTGGTGAGCTGGGCCGGTCATCGGGCACGTTTGAAGACCGCCGCCGCGAGCAGGAGAAAATGTGGGTGCGGGCGCTGGTGACCGAAGGCCTCGCCGATCGGTTTGCCGAGCATGCGGGGGTGGCGGCAGTGCGGGCCGAGATGGAGGAAAAGGTGGCGCGGGGCGAATTGCCAGCCACAGTGGCGGCGGCCCGGTTGTTGGATCTCTTCAACAAACCCACCGCATAATATCTGCGCAAACCATCAGAACAATCACCAGCAGTGGGCCCGCAGCCTCAGTCTTGGTCTGACAATTCAGGATAGAGCCTATCTGAACATTCGGGGCAAATCCCGTGGGTGAATTCGGCTTCCGAGTGGTCGCGAATATAGGATTCGATCTGGTTCCAATAGCCTTTGTCATCCCGGATCTTCTTGCAACTGGCACAAATGGGCAGCATCCCACTGAGGGTGTTGACCTCCTGCAGGGCCAATTGCAGCTCATTTCTTTCGTGCACAAGAGCTTCCTGGGCCAGTTTTTTCTCCGTGATATCGAGCACAATCCCCTGGAAATAGGTGATGGCACCGTCTTTGTCTTTTCGGGCGGAGGTCTGGTCATCCAGCCATTTGGTTTGCTCGTCCTTGCAGATGACGCGGTAGGGGGCGTGGGCGATTTTGGTGAACTGCGAATCCGCACTGAAAGTTGCAACTTCCCGGCTGACTTTTTCAAGATCCTCGGGGTGGATCAAGTTTGCGTAGGACATGCCGCCTGAAGTGAACTCGGCCGCAGTGTACCCCAGCAAGGTCAGGACATTTTCAGAAACAAATTCAACCGGCCAATCCTTCTCATTTTTCCACAGGAATGTGACAGCCGGACTCCTGTTGATGATCTCGTAGGCATCCCGGAGGCGTTTCTCAGCGACCAGGCGATCGGTGATGTCTCTTCCCGAGCTGAATGTTCCCAGTATTTCACCGGCTCGGTTTCGGGTTAAAGTATTGTTCCAGCTCATGATTCGCTCATTGCCGTCTTTGTGCAAAATCGAATTCTCGAAGTAGTCGTCGGGGGCAACTTCGCCACTCATCAACTTCTTGTAATGACTATAAACCGGGACCTGATCTTTGCGTGGCAGGCAGGATGTGAACCAGTTCTTGCCGAGCAACTCTTGACGGCTATAGCCCAGGATGTGCAGTCCTGTTTCGTTGGCATCCTGAACGCAGCCATTTTTGTCCAAGGCGATAAAAAGGATACCCGGCAGTTCAAGATGTTGCCGAAGGCTGAGATTGTCGTCATTGAGCGAGCCATTGGCTGCACGCAATTCTGCTGTTTCCCTGGTCAAATTCGCGATTTCTTGCAACAAGGCGGCTTTATTCGCGCTGTCATCCATTAACTCATCCCCCGAGAGTCCAAGTCAAACAGGTGCATTGAGGCGACAACCCGCATACTACTTCAAGGAGGTGCTGGGAGCAATAAATCGGACAGCTTATCTTGCCCAGCCCATTGAAACTGGGAAAAATCCCATTTGGGGTTAGATTGCCGCCCATCCGGCGGTGGCTGCGGCGCGGGCCGAACTGGAGGACAAAGTGGCCCGGGGGGAGATGCCGGCCACGGTTGCGGCCACGCGGTTGCTCGACCTTTTCGGTGATGGGCACGGCAAATCCCCGTGATTGCCCATCTGGCGGCTCCGTGCTACGGTAGCGGCCAATCAAGAGGGAGAAGATCGGCACCGGTCGGGTCGGAAACGGAGAATCTGACCGGTCCCTGATCATCTGAACTATCCGATTCAAGCGGGAATATCAAAATATGGCCTACAAGATTTTGCGTTGGTGGTTGACCAGTCTGCTGGCTGTGGTGGCCTTCGTTTGCGCCGGTTGTGGCGGCGACGAGGAGCTCCCGCCGCCACCGCTGTTTCGCCAGGTGACCATCGGTGATCTGCCGGTGCTTGGCGAGAGCCATAGCGGCACTTTTCTGGATCTGGACAACGATGGCTTCCTGGACCTGCTGGCACCCGATCCGGTCGGTCGGATTGATCTGTTTCGCAACGGCGGACGCCTGGATTTCTTCAAGACCGATCGACGCCAATACGCCGGTTTGGCCCGCTCGGCGGCCCACGGCATGGCGGCCTGCGACTTCGACAACGACGGCGACTGGGATGTTTTTGTGGCCGCTGATACCGACAGGGGACGAGCTTTCGGCCGCAACCACCTCTGGCGCCGGGAAAAAGCCGGAAATTTCGTTGATGTGGGCGGGGACGATCCCGTGTTGAGCGATCCCATCGGTCGGGGCCAGGGCGGTTTGTGGGCGGATTTTGACGCCGACGCGCAGCCGGAACTGCTGATTTTCAACTACCAGAGCCAGGTCCGGATGGCTGCTGCGACGTCTGCGGGATGGCGTGATGTCACCACGAGACTGCCCTGGCCACCGGCGGTGAAAATGAACCTCGACGGGCCGCCGCCCGAGGCTCGCCTGCGGGCCCGGTCGGGCTGGATCCACACAGCGGTCGCAGCTGACCTGGATGGCGATCATCGGCAGGATCTGCTGGCCATTGGCCGTCCCGGCTGGTCGGGCGTCTTGATGAACCAGGGGGCCGGTGTCCTGGCCGAACGCACTGCCGTCAGCGGACTCAAGCATGCCCTGTGGCCAAAGACCCCGAGCCATGTGGCGATGGGGGACATCAACGAGGATGGCCGGCCCGACCTGGTCTTCTGCTATCTGACCTCCGACGAGTTCACGCGCAACTATGCTCCCCTGGAAATCTGGCGCAATGACTCGCAACCTGGGCAGCCGGCGTTCGAGCGGAAGCGTTTTGTGGAACGCGGTGAGCAGGAAAATACGTTGCTGACCGAGGTGGGCAAACCGGAGAGTGCCATCCTGGCCGATCTGGACAACGACGGCCACCTGGATCTGTATGTGGTGCAACCGGCCGAAGTCAAGGCCACCTCACCCAACCTGCTGTACCAGGGCCACGGTGACGAATCATTTTCCGACGTTTCCACCATTTGGGGCGGTGGGGGACCACCCGACTCGGCGCCGGAATCGGCCTGGGCCGTTGACCTGGACAACGATGGGGATCTCGATCTGGTGACCTTCAATGGCGGCGAACCGTTCTTGCCGACCAGCCTGCACCGCGGGGTGACGGTCTACGAAAATCTGGGTACCGGGGGCGTGTTGCCGCCGGACAGTGATGATGGCCCGCGGGATGAAAAGGCCCTGGCGGCGGCGGCCGCCGCTGGCGGCAACCTGGGCCTCACGATTCAGCTGGTCAGTAGCACCGGGCCGCCCCACGGGCTGGGCGCGGTGGCGACCCTGGTTGCCGGTGAGTCGAGGCAGGTGCGCTGGTCACAAAGTCTGGTTGGCGGCATGGGCACTGCGGTTCTGCCCCTGCATTTTGGCGTCGGGCGGACCGAAGGGCCCTACCGGCTGCAGATCCGCTGGGCCGGGGGGACGCAGCAGGTCTTTGCCATTCCGGCCGCCGGCCGGGCCTATGCGGTGCGCGAAGGGGACGAAATGGTGGTCGAACTGCCGCGGAAATCCACAGGAGGCGGTTCGTGAAATTACGGCAAATAAAGATACCGGATCTGACAATACCGGTGCGGCGGCTGGTTTTCGCCACCATGTGCCTGGCCTGCTCGCTGCCGGCCTGGCAGGCTTCAGCCCGCACCATCGTCGTGCGGCCCGATGGCAGCGGAGACTTTCCGACCATTCAGATTGCGCTGGACGAAGCCGGAAAAAATGACGTCATCCAGCTGGCCCGCGGCACCTACCGGGGGCGGGGCAATAGGAATCTGGATTTCCTGGGTCTGAAGATCATCTTGCGCGGCGATCCGGCCAACCCCGGCTCGCGGGTGATCGATTGTGCCGGCAGCCGCCGCGGGGATGAAATCCAGCGGGCCATTCATATGGAAAACGGCGAAGGCCGGGACACGGTGGTCGAAGGGATCACTTTTGTCGGCAGCCAGATGGCGGCGGCCCAACCTCTGGACACCGCGGGCGGGCTGTTGCTGTGCCGGGGCGCTTCGCCGATTATTCGCGATTGCGTCTTCCGGACCGGACGGGCCTACAGTGGCGGCGCCATCCGGCTTGAGCGCAGCAATGCCGAAATCACGCGCTGCCGTTTCGAGAACAATTCGGCCGAGATGGGGGGCGCGGTCATGGTGGCCTTCGGGGCGCCGGTGCTGAAGGAGTGCCGATTCCAGGACAACCACGCGGCCCGGGGCGGTGCAGTCTACAGCATGCTGGCCGACATGGTGATCACCGCCTGCACCTTCGAGACCAATACCGCCAGCCTGGGTGGGGCCATCGCCTGCGAGGAGAGATCGCGGTTGCTGTTGGACCGTTCGGTGCTGACGGGCAACTATGCATCGTATGGGGGCGGTGTTGAAATCGCCGAGTCGGATATCGAAATGAACCACTGCACGTTGGCGTACAATTCCGGGGGCAGTGGCGGAGCTTTGTTGCTGCGCGGCGAGTCGGGGGCCAAGATCTCCTACTCGATCCTGGCGTTCAGCCCCAGGGGGCAGGGCATTGCCGGCGTGCTGGACGCCGAACTGAGTGTCAAGTGCACTCTGGTCTATGGCAACGCCGATGGCGACTGGATCCACAGCGCGACCGAAATGGTGAACCAGAACGACAACCTGGGGGAAGACCCGGGTTTTGTCGACGCGGCCGGCGGCAATTTTTCGCTGCGGTCCGATTCACCAGGTCGCGATCCGATCTGTGGTGTGTTGGGCGCGCTGCCCTAGGTGCTCGGCATTCCCATCGCCCAAGGACCGCGCCGTGGCCTGAATCCCGCCGCGAAGTCGATTTTGGCACTGGATGCTGACTGCCGATGGGGTTAGATTGTCGGGCTCCAGCCCGCCCTTGGCAAAACCACGCCGCCAGCGAACCAGAGGAATTCCATGCGCCAGACGCCGATCACTCTTTATGACACCCTCACCGGCCAAAAAACCCAACTGCAGACCCTCGAGCCCGGCAAGTGTGGCGTCTACTGCTGTGGCCCGACGGTGTATGGCCTGAGCCATCTGGGCAACGCCCGGGCCGCTCTGGTGCCTGACGTGATGGTGCGTTTCCTGCGTTACGCCGGCTACGAAGTGAAGTACGTGCGCAACATCACTGACATCGACGACAAGATCATCCAGCGCAGTCAGGAAGAAGGCCTGCCGGCCCAGGAGGTGGCCGACAAGTACGCCGCCGAATACGCCAGTGACATGGCGGCGCTGAATCTGCTGGAGCCGGACGTGACCCCGCGGGTGAGCGACCACGTGCCCCAGATCATTGCCCTGGTTGAGGACCTGATCGCCAAGGAACTGGCCTACGATGTGAACGGCGACGTTTTCTATCGGGTGAAGGCCTTCAGCGGCTACGGCAAGTTGAGCAAGCGCAACGTCGACGAGATGATCGAAAGCGCGGGTAGCCGGGTCGAGGTGGACGAGCGCAAGGAAACGCCCCTGGATTTTGCGCTGTGGAAATCGGCCAAGCCCGGCGAGCCGGCCTGGGACAGTCCCTGGGGCCCGGGGCGCCCCGGATGGCACATCGAGTGCTCGGCCATGAGCTCGACCCACTTGGGCGATTGCTTCGATATCCACGGCGGCGGGCGCGACCTGATTTTCCCGCACCACGAGAACGAGATCGCCCAGAGCCAGGGCGCCCATGGTGAAGACACATTCAGCAAGTACTGGGTGCACAACGGGTTCATTGATTTTGCGGGCGAGAAGATGTCCAAGTCGCTGGGCAATTTCTTCACCACGCGTGAGATCATCAAACTGTACGATCCCGAATCGGTGCGGTATTTCCTGCTGACGGTGCACTACCGCAGCGGCCTGAATTTTGAGATCGAAGTGGCTTGCCCCGCCTGCGAAGGGCTGATGGACAAGGACCAGCAGGAGAGCGGCGAGTGCCGGTGTGGCGTGACCACCGGGCGCGATGAACTGCGCCAAAGGGTGCGCTTTCCAGGTCTCGAAGAAGCCGACGAGCGGTTGGCTTATATCTACCGGACATTGTCGGGGGCGAAGCGTTTCCTGGCCACGGCCAAGAAGCCGGGCAATGAAGAACCCGTGCTCGAAAACGTGGCCGGCATGTTGATGACCTTTGTGGTGCACATGCAGAACGACTTCAATACCAGCGGTGGCCTTGGTGCGCTGAGCAAACCGCTGGCCGAGGCCAACGGTCTGTTGGATTCGGGCAAGGGCGTGAGCAAAGCCACCCGTTATCTGACCCTTGAGAGGTTTGTGCAGGACATGAGTGTGGTGGCCGGGATCCTCGGCTGCTTCGACCACGACCCGGACGCCTGGCTGGTGGGCCGGCGCGACATGAAGGCGGCCCGCATGGGGTTGGATCTGGCGCGGGTCGAACAGTTGGTGGCCGACCGGGTCAACGCCCGGCAGGAAAAAGACTGGGACGCGGCTGATCGTATTCGCGGCGAACTGGATGAGTTGGGTGTGGGCGTGCAGGATGGCCCGGAGGGCTCGATCTGGGATTTTCAATAGCCCCGACTTCGTCAACTCAAAGTGGGTTCGGCTCTTGCGGCCGAACCCTTTTTCTAAGACAATGTTGTGCTGAGGGCCGCAATCGGCCGGCCCTATGGTTGGGAATTTGGACCTTTTTGACGAAAGTTGATGCCCGATGAAGCGGATGATTGTGTGTGTAATGATGGCATTGGTTGTGATGATCGGTTGCGGCAAAAGCAAATCGACCGATCAGCCGGTATTGCGGTTTACGGCAATCCCGGATCAGAATACGACGGAACTGGAGCAGCGTTTTGCCCCCTTTGCCGCCTACCTGTCTGCAAAGTTGGGCGTACCGGTGGAGTATGTGCCAGCCCGCGATTACCAGGCTTCGGTCGAGATGTTCCGCAATGGCGATATTATGTTGGCCTGGTTTGGCGGACTGACCGGTGTGCAGGCCCGCGCGGCGGTGCCCGGAGCCCTGGCCATCGCCCAGGGTGAGGCCGATCCAAAATATTATTCCTACTTTATTGCCAATGCTGAGACCAAGCTGTCGGCTGACGAAGATTTTCCGGCGGCCATTGCCAACCACACGTTCACTTTTGGTTCGGAGAGCTCGACTTCGGGCCGTCTGATGCCTGAGCATTTCATCAAGACCAACAGCGGCCTGTCGCCGACCGAATTTTTCAGCCAGCCATTCGGGTTTTCGGGCAGCCACGACAAGACCTGCGAGTTGGTCGAAGCCGGGCGATTCGAAGTCGGCGTGGTGAACTACAAGGTCTATGACCGTCGCGTGGCCGAGGGCACCACTGATCCCAACAAGTGCCGGGTCATCTGGCGCACGCCCGAATTTACCGACTACAACTTCACGGCTCATCCGGACCTGGAAAAAACGTTCGGCCCCGGTTTTACCAAAACACTGCAGGGGGTCCTGTTGGGTATCGAAGACGAAGCGTTGCTCGAAGCCCTGCCGCGTCAGAAATTGATCGCCGCGGAGAATGCTGAATTTGCCGGCATCGCGGCTGTGGCCAAAGAATTGGGGATGGTGCGCTAAAGTGTCCGCACAGGTTTCGCAGGGTGGATTTGAATTGGTGGACGTGGCCGTCAAGTACGGCCAGGTCAACGCCTTGCAAGCGGTGTCCCTGAACGTGAAACCGGGCGAAGCCGTGGCTCTGGTGGGCCCCAGCGGCGCCGGCAAAACCACACTGTTGCGCCTGCTCAATGGAGCGGCGGTACCGGCACACGGCAGGGTCAGTGTGGCGGGCACCGAGCTGGGTGATCTGTCGCCGGCTGATTTGCGCCGCCTGCGTTCGGGCATCGGTTTTGTGCACCAGGACCTGCGCCTGGTGCCGAACCTGCGGGTGTCCCAGAACGTGATGAGTGGCCGCCTGGGGCGCCTGTCCCTGTGGCAGTCGGCCCGGATGTTCCTGCGACCGCCGGCGGCCGAACTCGAAGCAGTGCACCGCCTGCTGGAGCGTGTCGGCATCGCCGACCAGATGTACCAGCGGGTTGACCGTCTTTCCGGTGGCCAGGCCCAGCGGGTGGCCATCGCGCGGGCGCTGCACCAGTCACCCCGTATCCTGTTGGCCGACGAACCGGTCGCCAGTGTGGATCCTGCCCGGGCCGCCGACCTGCTCGCATTGCTGACTGGAATCTGCGCTGAAGAAAACCTGACCCTGGTGGTCAGTCTGCACAGCCCCGAACTGGCCCGGCGTTATTTTTCACGCCTAGTGGGCTTGCGCGCCGGGCAAATCGTCTTTGATACACCCGCCGGCGCCGTGAATGATCAACAACTGGCCGATCTCTACGACCTGGAGGCCGACCGTGAGCTTTGAACGGCGTCCGGGGCCTGGTGCAGGCCCGGTGTCCGGTCACAGGCCGGGCTCCCGCTTGGGATCGCTGGGCACCGCCGGCCTGATCTTGACCGCCTTGCTCATCGCGGGGATTTGGGCCACCTGGCACCTGCAACTTGAGCTGAGCCAACTGTCGCCTGGCCGCGGGGGCTGGCAACTGGCGGCGGATTTTTTCGGACGCGCCCTGCGTCCGGCCTGGCATTTCGAAGGGTCGTTTCAAGGCACCGGCAGCGCGTCGTTGCCGGCCCAGGCGGTGCGGGCCGCCGGCACGACAATCATCTTTGCCGCCACTTCTCTATCGCTGGCCCTGGTCGGTGGCCTGGGCCTCGGTTTTCTCAGTTCCTTCAGTCTGATGCGGGGGCGCTTCCTGCGCGCGATCGTGGTGGCGGCCCGCCTGGTGAGCAATCTGGTGCGCTCGGTCCATGAGTTGATCTGGGCGGTGTTTCTGCTGGCAGCTTTTGGCCTGGGGCCTCTGGTGGCCGTGATCGCCATTGCCTTGCCCTATGCCGGCACCCTGGCCAAGATTTTTGCCGAGATGATGGACGAGGCCCCGGACGATGCCGCCAGTGCCCTGGAACTGACCGGCGCGTCGTCGGTGCAGTGTTTTGTGTTTGGGATCCTGCCGCGGGCCCTGCCTGATATGACCGCCTACACATTTTATCGCTTCGAGTGTGCCCTGCGCTCATCGGCGGTGTTGGGGTTCTTCGGTTTTCCGACTTTGGGCTATTACATCGCGGCCTCTTTTGAAAATCTCTACTACGGCGAAGTGTGGACCTACCTGTACGTGCTGTTGGCCCTGATCCTGGCGGTGGACTGGTGGAGCGGTCGGCTGCGGCAGGAGTTGCTGTCATGAATACCCGGCGCGCGCATCTGGCCCAACTGCACCGCGATCGCCCGCGGCGTCCCTTTGTGACCCGCAGCATTGCGATCCTGGTGCTGATCGTGGTGGTCAGTTGGTTGGTCGGCGATTTTTATCCCGAGCGCCTGTTTTCGCCCCGTCAGCAGGCCAACGCCGCCCGTTTTCTGGGAGAACTGCAGCCGTGGCCCCTGCAGCAAGCCGACGCTCCGGCCGCCAGCACCGAACGCCTGCAAATTGCCGGTCGGTGGTTTGTCCAGATGTGGCAAAGCAAAGGAGCCGTTGCGGTGGCCAGTACTCTGGCGGTCAGCCTGGTGGCGATCCTGCTGGCTGGACTATGGGGCGGTGTGCTGAGCCTGACGGCGGCTCGAAATTTCGCCACGCCCGAACCTTTTTTGCCGGCCGGACGCCGTCCTACGCGGCTTGTGCGCTGGCTGTGGCGCGCGGTTTTCCTGGCCACCCGTGGGGCGCTGACCACTGTGCGGGCCCTGCCCGAGTACATCTGGGCCTTCCTGCTGCTGGCTTTGCTGGGCCCTTCGATGTGGCCGATGATCCTGGCCCTCGCCCTGCACAACACCGGTATTCTGGGCAAGCTGACCGCCGAGGTGATCGAAAATGTCGACAACCGGGCGCCGTCGGCGTTGCGGGGCCTGGGAGCGGGCCGGTTGGCCATTGTCTCGGCGGCGTTGGTGCCTTTGTCGCTGCCCCGGTTTTTGCTCTATTTCTTCTACCGGTGGGAAACCTGCGTGCGCGAGTCCACGGTGTTGGGCATGTTGGGTATGGCCTCGCTGGGCTTCTGGATTGTCGAATCCCGGGCGGCCAACGCCTACGACGAGATGCTCTTCTTCGTGATTTGCGGGATGATCTTGGTGGCGGTGGGTGATCTGGTCTCGGCCGCCGTGCGCCACCTGTTGCGCCGGGCGTGAAGGTGTTCGGTTGCCGAAGGTGATCTTTCCCGCAAATGGGACGAAGTGCTCAATCGGCCGGAAGAGGCGGCACCGCTGCCGGCAGAGTGACACTGCTCAGGCCAGCCCCTGGGTCTTTCAAGCCGTGACCGGTGACCAGGCAAACGACCTTGTCGCTCTCCCGAAGCCAACCTTTTTCCCTGGCCGCCAACAAACCCGCCAATCCGGCCGCACCCGAAGGCTCGGCAAAGACGCCCGCCTTGGCCGCCAACAGCCCGATGGCCTCGACGATGGTTTCATCAGGCACCGCCAGGAACCCGCCGCCGGTGGTCGCGACCCGGCGCCAGGCCTTGATGCGGTTGCGCGGGATGCCCACGCTGATGGAGTCGGCGATCGTCTGACAAGTGGTGGGCGCAATGGCGGCCCGGATTTCGGGACCCGTCATCTGGTCTTGCCCGCCATCGACGCGCGCCCAGGCCTGGGCCAGGGGAGAAGCCCCGGCGGCCTGCACGCCAATAATTTTGGGCACCGTTGGCGTCAACCTCAGTTGGTGCATTTCGGCGAAACCCTTGGCCACCGCCGAGACGATGCAGCCGTCACCCACGGGCACGAGCACCGCGTCGGGCCAGTTGACCGGGTGCCTGCTGAAGCCGTTGGTCAGGGCGAACCCGATTTCCAGGGCAACGGTTTTCTTGCCTTCGACGAGCAGCGGATTGTGGGCGCAGTTGCGGCTGTACCAGCCGTGTTTTTCGATTTCGGCCAGCGACAGATCGAAGGCCTGGTCGTAGGTGCCGTCCACCGTCACCACCGTCGCGCCGTGCAACAACAGTTGGGCCAGCTTCGCCGCCGGGGCCTTGGCCGGTACGAAGATCGTGCTGCGCAATCCGGCGCGGGCCGAGAGCACCGCCAGGCTGGCGGCCGCGTTGCCGGTCGAGGCGCAGGCCAGATGCTCCACGCCCAAAAGCTGCGCGTGGGCGATGGCCACGGCGGCGGCGCGGTCTTTCAGACTGGCCGACGGCAGACAAGTGTCGTCCTTGATCCAGAGCCCTTTTTGACCCAGATGTTGGGCCAGACGCGGAGCGTTGTGCAAAGGCGTCTCGCCCAGGCTCCAAGCGGTATGGAAGCCCGCCGGTTGCACCGGCATCATGGCCGCAAAGCGCCACAGCCCTCCGGCACCGGCGTCGGCAAATGCTCCGCTGCCGGAGCATTCCCTGCGCATTTTATCCTTATCGTAGACCACGTCCAGGATGCCATCCACACCGCAGTCTGGGCACACGTAGGCGGCATAGTCCCGCGCCTGCTCCTGGCCACAGATCACGCAACTGAACCCTACAAAGTGGGGGTTCAGTTGCACTTCAGGCAAATTGGTGACGTCGCTGGACATGCTGGACATAACTGCTCCTACATCGTCAAGGCCATCAGGGCCTTGGCGGTGTGCAGGCGGTTTTCGGCTTCGTCCCAGACCACCGACTGCGGCCCGTCAATGACCGCGTCGGTCACTTCGGCGCCGCGGCTGGCGGGCAACGGGTGCATGTAAATCGCGTTGGGGTCGGCAATGGCCATGCGCTTCTCGTTGCAGATCCAGTCCGGATATTTCTCGATGTGCTGCACCGCAGCTTCGCGGTCCGGCTCGTGCACCAGGCAGCCCCAGCTCTTGGGGTACACCACGTGGGCGCCTTCAAAGGCGGCGTCCATGTTGTCGACCACTTCGAATTTGGTGCCGGCCTTTTTGGCGTTGGCTGCGGCCTGGGCCATGATTTCGGGCTTGAGCTTGAACTCGGGCGGATGGGCCAGGGTCACATCCAGGCCAAAGCGGCTCATGAGCAGAATCTCCGAGTGGGGCACCGAGATGGGCCGCACGTAACTGGGAGCGTAGGTCCAGCTGACGACGATCTTGCGGCCGCGCACCTCGTTCATGAATTTTTCGCGGATGGTCATCAGGTCGGCCACCGCCTGGCAGGGGTGGTACAGGTCGCACTGCATGTTCAGCACGGGCTTGCTGCTCATCTCGGCCACGCTGCGGATGAACTTGTTGCCTTGGCCCCAGTTGCAGTTGCGGATGCTGATGCCGTGACCCATGCGGCTCAATACGCGCGCCGTGTCTTCGGCGGTTTCGCCGTGGCTGACCTGCAACTTGTCGGGAGTCAGGTCGTGGGCATGGCCACCCAACTGGGTCATGCCGGCCTCGAAGCTGTTGCGGGTGCGGGTGCTCTGCTCGTAGAACATCATGAACAGGGTCTTGTCGCGCAGCAGGGCGTGGGGCTCGTCGCGGTAGAATTTGCGTTTCAGGTCACCGCTGGTTTCGAGCAACATCTCGATCTCGTGATCGGCCCATTCCTGGGTGGTGATAAAGTCGCGTCCTTGCATCGGTTTGCTCATGGCTGGTCCTCACAAATGTTTGGTTAAGGGGGTTCGGAAATTATGGACCTCGGGGGCCAGGATGCCAATGGATAATATCAAAAAAGGCTCCCCGTATTCGGGGAGCCTGAATCGAAACAAACCGGGAGCCGGTTGTTAACGGAACAAAGCCTTGAATTCTCCCCAGACCATCGCCTCGTTGGCCACCGCGCCACAGTCGGCAATGTGATCGCCCAAGCCGCTGAAAACATCGCTGGGTGCGAAGGCCCACTGGTCGCAGGGATCAAACACGTCACCGGTATCCACATCGCCGGCACAAACTCCGCTGAGGCGCCGCATGGTGTGGTTGGCAGTATTGCCGTCGGCGCAGGCCCAAAAGCTGCCAGGATCTTCGCCTACGAGGCCAAAGCTGTCGATGACCATGCTGCCGCCAAAGGCCAACACCAGGGCATCGTCGCCATTGAAATTGATGTCACTGTCGGTCTGATCAGCCAGCATCAGCAGGCCGGCATCAGCCAACGAATTGGTGATCACATAGGCGGCGCCCGATTGCAGGTCCACCGCATTCAAGGCGATGGTAACCGCAACGGTCGTGCCATTGGAGTATCGTTCGATGGAATAGCCACCGAGGTTGATCACATCCAGGGTGCCGTTGTAGATCTCCAGGGCTTTGTTATTGCCAGAGCCTTCGACGTACTCGCTGATCATCAGGTCGGTGGTTTGGGCCAGGGCATTGCCGGCGCCAAGGATCACGCAAAAAACCACAAACATTAACTTAGGCATCATAGGGCTCCTAAACAACATCCTGAGAGATTCTCCTGCCGCGCAGGAGGGGGACGATCCTCAGATTATATCAAATTGACCACTGACTTGTCAAACAAATCCCCCCAAAACCCGGATATTCAGGGGTTTTTGGCGAATTTGCAATTTCAGCATCCCAGCTACTATTTGCGCAGCTCACCGGGCAAAGCGGCGTAAAAGGCGCTGGCGGCCACCACATCGGCAATGGGCACGTATTCGTTGGCCGTATGGGCGATTTTTTCCAGTCCGGGGCCAAAGCCCAGGCAGGGCACCCCGTGCAGGCCCATGATCGTCACGCCGTTGGTGCTGAAGGTCCAGCAACTGATTTCCGGGTCGCTGCCGCTGGTGTCGGCATACGCGCGCGAGGCGGCCTGTAACGCCGGATAATCCTCTTCCATAACCCAGGTCGGATAGTACTTGTCCATGGGGTAAACGAGCCCGGTCCAGGCCTTCTCTTCGTAGACGAGGGTGAAGACTTCGGCCTCGACGCCGGCTTCGCGCATGGCGGCTTCGACCTCGGCCACGGCCGACTCGCGGCTGTCGCCCACGGTCAGGCGGCGGTCGATGTGGAACTCGGCCTCATCCGGCACCGCGCACAGGCTGGGGGTTTGGCAACCGATCCAGCTGATGGTGCAGGTGCCCTTGCCCAGGAAGGCGTCATCAGCC
>CAZLUL010000015.1:0-17163 GCA_964562635.1 uncultured Fibrobacteraceae bacterium
CAGGTTGGCCAAGCCGAAATCGGCAAGCTTGACCCGGCCACGGCCGTCGATCATAACGTTGGCCGGCTTCAAATCGCGGTGCAGGATACCCTGTTCGTGGGCGGCGGCCAACCCGGCGCAAATCTGGCGACTGATCTCCAGCGCTTTTTCATGGGGCAGCCGTCCGATGCGGCGCAGCAGGGAGGCCAAATCCTCGCCGTCGACATATTCCATGGCCATGAAATGGGATCCGTCCACCTCGTCAACGTCGTAAACCCGGCACACATTGGGATGCGATACCTGTCGCGCCAGGCGCACCTCGTTCAGCAGGCGCGCCAGACGGGAGTCGTCTTTTTCCATGGCGACCGGCAGGAACTTCAACGCCACCGGCTGGCCGAGTTTCAGGTCTTCGGCGCGATACACTTCGCCCATGCCGCCACGGCCCAACATCCCGACGATGCGGTAGCGTCCGGCCAACAGGGTGCCGGCCGTAAAGCGGGCCTGATCGATGGAGCTGGGCATACTGGTGCGACTTGGAACGGTCCGCGTGGCCCCGTCCGACAACGCCTCGACTTCGGAGCCGCAGGCGTTGCAGAAGCGGCTGGCAGCCGGCATATCGGCGGAACAGGATGGACAGCGTGGCATGGGAAATCTTCCTGGCTACGTGCCCTACGATCAAGGGGAATGCGCCTGTATTTGGTTGATGGGATCTGGAAACGGCAGAGTACCACCATATCGGAATCAGGAGAAGAAAAGGATAGTACGGGCATTCTGGATGGCTGCGCCTTCCGTTGGCCAAACTTTTGCCCACCAATCGTCGAGAAAACTCCCCCAATGGCCCCAACTACTTCAGCAAAAGAATCTTCCCACGATCAACCCGTCCCCCGGTGACCAGCCGCACATAATAGGCACCACTGGCCGCAGCCCGGCCGTGACGGTCGCTGCCATCCCAGACCACCGCATGACGACCAGCCGCATAATTCCCGGTGGTTAGTTCACGCACCAAACGCCCCTGCACGTCATAGATACGAATCAGCGCCTCGCCGGCAGTCTCCATTTCAAAGCGGATTTCTGTCTGCGGATTAAACGGGTTGGGCACGTTGGCCAGCAGGCGGGTTTGACCTGGTGCCGGCAGATCCGGCGCGCCGCTGGTCGGATCCTGTAGCCGGATGGTCCCTGCCGCATACACGCCGGGCTCGACAACCATCGGCAACGGCAATGCTCCCGGCGTCCCGGGCGTCCAGGTCGCCAACCCCGGCAATGCCGGATCAGCCAGTGGGCGCACCGAAACAACGACTTCGGTCAGGGCCGGATCCCACGCCAACAGCTGCAACTCGGCCAATAGAACCGCGGACGCCGAGGGCAGTGGGGAGCCCAACAGGGAGATGGCAAAATCCTCCATGGCGCTCTCCGCATCGAACACTGCACCAGTGGGTGTCGCGCTGGTCAAAGCCACGCCGTCCGGCAAATCCAGGCGACAGCCCCAGGCTGCGACTCCCCCGGCATCGGTGGGATTGCTCAGCACCAGGTAGGCTGGAATGACTTGTGGGGCCAGGGGCACCGTCGTATCGGAAACACTGTAGGCAGGATCGAAAAACACGCTGAGCCGGTTTTCATCCGGACCAAAGTTGAACACCGGCGGCACCACAAATTCGACTTCCAAGTCGGGGTTTTGGTTCACCACGATCCGGCCAGTGACCTGCCCCCAGATGACCGGCGTGCAGTTCACGGTATAGGTCCTGGCATAACCAGGGGCCAGGGATGTCGAACCGTTGACAAAGACCTCGGTGGCCGTAGAGATATTTACCGGCGAGAGGGTGGTATTGCCCAGGTTCCGCACCGTAAACTCGCCTGTGACATGCTCGCCCACCGCCGCGGTGGGCAGTTCCAACAGCGCCGGCGTCACCGTGGCAGCCGGATAGGGCAGCATCCCCTGGCCCAGCAGCACCACTTGGCCCAGCCCCGACCCGATGTCCACCGTCGCGGTCCGAATCTCCCTGTCCAGCGCCTCGTATGAAAATGAGTAATTGGCGTAACTGCCGGGCAACTGAGGTGCGGGAGCCACGTCGACCGCCGCAAACAACCCGCTCGGATCGTCGATCGCAAACGCCGGAAAAAACGTCACCTCGCCAGTGTTCCGAATACCCAGAATGGCCGTCCCGGTATCTCCCTCTCCAGGAAAGATCCGCACCGTGTCAACAACGACACTGATCGCCGCCGTCCCCTCGCGGCCCCGTCCGGCCAGGCTAACCTGAGCGAGGCCACCGAAGTCCAGTTGCCAGGTGCGCGGGTCAAAATCCGGCGCCCCGTACGTCACTGTCTGGTAAAGAGTCGAGCTCGGGCTGAAGTCGTAGGTCTTGAAAAAATCAAGCAGTTCACCATCGCCGGTGATGACCGGAACCGACGCCTCACCATAGTCGCCCTCGTTGATGAGCGTAAGTTGGATGCTCCCGAATCCACCCACCGGCACCTCACCAAAATCAGCGCTGTCCGGCGTCGCGGTCATGGCGTGGATCGGGACCCGCCAAACCCCCTCCACCGGCAGGGTGTACCCGCCCCCAAGTGGCAGGCTGCAGCTGTATGTACCCGGCGCGGCCAGGTCAAACAACACACCCACCTTGGCAAAAAAGCCGTTTTCGATCAGATCCAATTGAGAGGTGTTCCAGATTTGGAAAGGGCCACAGGCATCGCCCGGGCCATTGGGGTCAAAAAAGAACGGCCCCGCGTCAATGTCGTTCGAGATGACGGCGAACTCGCTGATCGCGCCACGGTTGGTGCCCCGCGGCGGAAAGACCAGCGTGCTGATGGTCAACTGCGGCGGAGCGGGATTGATCCAGGCCCCCCAGATCCAATTTCCCGCGGCTTCAAGGGTATTGTTCGAGTCGCCGACCAGATCGTAGTAGGCATCGCCGAGTCCGATCGTGATCTGATCCGGCGTCGGGACCACGACGGTAAAGGTGGCAATTTCAGTAATCTGACCGGCGGGCAGAGCAGTCGGAACCGGCGGGATGATCTCGTATCGGCCCACTTCGCCGATGAACGCGACGGGACCAAACGAGCTCGTGACGCTCAAAATTTCCGCGTCGTACGAATAGAGGGTCAACCCCATTCGCGTGAGATCCCCGGCCGGCAACGGATTCTCGACCAGCAGCCTGCCCGTGACCAATGCCGGGAGATTGGGCGGCGTGATCAGCACATCGGTGTCGCCGTCCACCCATTCGATCCGAATGGTGCCGGATTGGGCAAAGGCCGGTGTCGTCAAAAGAAGGAGTGCGAGCACGCACATCATCGGCGCAGGCAAACGCGGGCGAAACGCGGAGCCAAACATGGAGTCCCCCTTGTCCCAGCGGTGACCACCACCGCATAGGCTATGATTTTACTCCATATTGGGTGTCAGGGCAAATCGGTGGCGGATTGCGGGCGGGAATTGATGTTCACTTCGGCCAATGCCTACCTGAACCTGGTCCAGATGCGCACGATGATCACGCCGTATCCGTTCACCGCCCAGTTGGGGCACGAGGCGCAGTTAGATTTGTTTGACCAGGATCTGGGCCGACTGCAGGCCCTGGCCACACCCGAAGTGCAGCGGGCCACGCTGGCAGGCTACTGGCAGGCTTACCAACGTCATCCGGAAGACCTGTTGTTGGCCTTCAACTATGCCAAGATCCTGTCGCTGACCGGAGACACGGCCGGCAGCAATGACATCATCCAGCAAATTGCAGCGACACAACCTCACCCGCCGCCGTCCCGGTAAAGAGCCTTGACCCGCCCCCAGCTCACACCCTCCACCGACACCGTTTCACAGCCCGGATCATTCACCGTCAACTCGTTCAACACCGTGATATCATTCAATACAAATTCGCAGTCCCGCATCATCGAATTGTCCGCCAGAATCTCGATGCGCGAAGGCTCACCATCGAGCAGGGCACACTCCTGCCTGAAGATCCGCACCCATCCGGACGGGCACTCAGTCAGTAACATGTTCCACTCCACGGTCTCACTCGCGTAGTCGGTATAGATCACATCGCTGACCAGATCATGGAACACGGGCCGGCGGGTCAAATCCAGGTTGGTCGGAAAACGGAAACGAATCGTGATATAGGCCAAGCCCAATTCCTGTGGCACCCACGCCCACAGGGATTGTTCGAATGTTGCGCCGGGTTCACCGGCAACACAGGTGGCGGTGCGGGCTTCATCGGCATAAATCCCCACCTGAAACAGATCCGGATCCAAAGGCTGCTGGGCAAACACCGGGAATGCTCCGGCAATCACCAGAACCAACCCCAACAATCTCATGCCTGTCCGCGCACTCATTCGTCCTTCTTGTACAACCGGTCCACCTTGTCCGCCGAAGTCGTGATGCCCCGGATCAAGGCCGAACTGAACCCCTGGTGTTCCATCTCATTCAAGCCTGATATGGTCGCCCCCCGGGGGGTGGTCACGCGGTCGATTTCCCGTTCGGGATGCAGCCCGCGCGCCAGCAACAACGACGCGGCGCCCTTGGCTGTCTGGGCCGCCATCGCCAACGCATCACGCGCATGAAATCCGATCTCGATGCCGCCCTGGCTCGCAGCCCGGATGGCGCGCAGGAAAAAGGCGGTGCCGCAGGCGCACAACGCCGTCGCGGCGCTCATTTGTTCTTCGTCGATGACCAGGGTGATGCCCACCGCCTGAAAAACCTGATCAGCCAGGTCCAAACCGGCCGTGCCCGACAAACACGTCATCGACTCGCCCACCGCGATGGCCGTATTGGGCATGGCGCGCACGACGGCCACGCCATCCTTCAAGTGCCGCTTCATGTCGGCAATCGTCGCGCCCGAAACCACCGAAATCATCGTGTGCCGCGCCGGGTCGAAATGTGCCCCCACCGCCTGCAGCAAATCGTCCAACTGACCTGGTTCCACGGCCAAAATCACCAACTCGCTGGCCGCGATAGCCGCCGCGTTGTCCGTTGTGGTGGCGAAGCCTTCGGCCGCCAGATCCTGCAGTTTGTCGGCATGGCGCCGGGTCAGCGTGATCTGGTCGGCACCCAGAGTGCCGGTTTCAACCAGACCGCGCGCGATGGCGGTGCCGATGTTGCCGGCGCCGATAATGGCGATCGAAGGGATCGTGCTCATGAAAATCTCCAATTTCAAGCGGTATACAGACACGCAGTGATGCCCTCAGGATAGAGGAAAGGCCGGGCGTCTGTCCAGCAGTCGCCCGGCCCGGGAAGAAATGAAGCGGCCCTATTTGACGAGAACCGCCCCCTGGGTCCAGACCTGACCGCCGGCCTGCAGTTGGACGAAATACACCCCGGCCGCCACGGTGCGGTCGGCCCGATCTCGGCCCCGCCACAATACGCGGTGGGATCCGGCGGGCATCACCTTGTGCAAGGGCTCGGCCACCAGGCGTCCCGCCACATCGTACACCCGCACCCGGACTACGCCGCGCTGGGCCAGATCAAACCGCACCTGGGTGGCCGGATTGAACGGATTGGGTGCGATACTGCGCAGGCCCGTGGTCAGACGTGGCACGCCGTCAGCGATTTCGTCATCGGACACCGCCGTGGCCGCGTGTTCAACCACGACCAACTGGTCGGCCGCCACGTCAGTCAAAATTTTGGAACTGCCCCACGGCCACACCACTTTTAGGGAATCGATCAACGCCACGTCACCCAGGCCAAAGTGGGCAATCATCGCATCGGAGCTGTAGTGTCCGCCCCCGGTTCCCAACTCACGGCGCTGGTTGGTCCCGTCGGTCACAATGACTTTGACCTGGGTGCCCGCCACGGCCCCGGCGTTGTTCAGCCCCTTGGTCTGCACCTTCAGCCAGTGATTGGTGCCCGCATAGTCGTTGCGGTAGACCCGCGTCGCGCCACCCTGGTCGGCCACCACCAGATCCAGGTCGCCGTCGTTGTCGTAGTCGCCCCAGGCAGCGCCGGTGCTGCTGTCCGGCGCACTGAATACCAGTTCGCCCAGATCCACGAATCTGTTGGCGCCCTCGTTGCGGATCAGCTTGTCGCGCGTCCCGGTATTGGTCAGGAAAATGTCCAGGTCCCCGTCGTTGTCGTAGTCGCCCCAGATGCCGCTGGCGCTCTGGCCGATCTCGGCAATGGGCCCGCTGACCACGTCGGTGAAAGCGCCGGCGCCGGCGTACCTGAGCAACTTGCTGCGGGTTCCGGTATTGGTCAGCAAGAGGTCCATCTTGTTGTCATTGTTGTAGTCACCCCAGGCCGCGCTGCTGGCCTTGCCAATGTTTTCGGCCAAAGGCGAAGATGTCGCTTCGAATCCGGTGTCGGTATTGCGCACCAGCTTGTTGGCCCCGTCGTCATTCAGCAGATAGAGGTCCCGGCGGCCATCACCGTCGTAATCAACCCAGGAACTGCCCATCCAGGACCCCGTGAAAGTCAGCCCCAAAACCTCCGAAATATCCTGAAATTCGCCCGTGCTCTTTTGTTCGTACAACACACAGGTCGAGTCGTCGTGCACGACCAACAAATCAAGACGGCCGTCCCTGTTGTAGTCCGCCCAGCTCGAACCGCGGATTGCGCCCGAGTCGGCAACGTCCGCGTTTTCCAGGTCGGTGAACTGCCCGTCCTGGTTGCCGGCCAGGACACTCGCCAGATCCCGGTTGCTGTAATAGACATCCGTGTCGCCGTCATTGTCGTAGTCCGCCCAGGCCGCCGAAACCGACGGGCCCGAATAGTTCGCCAGCGAATCGCCCAGATCGTTGAACACACCGATGCCCGAGCCCAACAGCGCCTCGTTGCGGGCCTCAGGGTTCACCACATGGATATCCAACAGGCCATCGCCATTAAAATCCACCCACGAGACACCCTTGCTGCGCAACGCCACCTGGGGCAATCCGCTGGACATGTCGGTGAATGAGTCATCCCCATAACAAGCCACGTCGAAGGCGCCGATGCGTTCGTTGTTGGCCGCGTTATAAGGCGCGCACTCCGAGTCGCTGCGCACCGTGAAGTCCAGGCCGGCCAGATCGCAGTAGAGCGGATCCGACGAGGTGTTGCCCTCCGAGAACCCCTGGCTCGCGAGGCAATCGACCCAGTCGCCTTCGGCGTTGTTGTGGATATTGGTATTGCTGGCCGTCGCCGAAGCATTGCCGAAACAGCGCACCGAGCTGCGATTGCCGTTGGTGATCAGGCAGTTGTTCAAGGTCAGAAACGTTTTGCCTTCGACCTCGATGCAGGCCCGGTCACCGGCGCTGTTGTTGGCGTTGAAAGTCGTGCCGGTGACAGTCACATGGCACGAATCGGGCATGAACAGGGCACTGGCCCGCGCGCCCCAGTTGTTGCGAAACAGGCAGTCGGTGATCGTGGCATCAGAGTTGTCGAAAGCAAAGCCACCGGCAAAGTTGCGGCCCTCGTTGGCCACGATTTCGCAGGCGCTGATTTCCGGATCGCCCCCGTTGGCATACACCGCCGCACCCATGGCCGCGTGATTGGCCACAAAGGTCACATTGATGATGCGCGGCGACGAATTCTCGATCAGCATCGCGGCCCCATCATCGGCCACATCGGCGTTCGTGATCGTCAGGTCGCGCACGACCATAAAACTGTTTTCGCCCCGAAAAATATGAAAACCGCGGTGAGGCTCCAGAGCCGAACCGCCGCAATCGATGATCGCCAGGTCCGGGTCACGGTTCAAGCCACGCACCACGACGCCCTTGCCCAGCGTATCGAGATCCCGGTTGCCCACACCCGTGAATGTGCCATCGGCCAAAGCAATGGTATCGGCGGTGGCCACGGCATTGAGCGCCGCCTGGATGGTGGGAAAGTCTCCCGTGCCATCCGGTTCAACAACGTAAGTGGCCGACCCCAGGCCACAGACCACCGGACGCGCTCCGATCAGGCCACAATCGGGATTGAATTCCGGCGCGCAATTGCTCACCGAATAGAGGCTCAAGTCACCAAAAAACGGATTGCAAAACAGGGGGTCGATCGAGAGGTTACCGTCCACGTCGGCCATCGCGGTCAGAAAGCCGGTCCAATCTTCCTCGTTGTCCCAGATATTGGTGCAGGTGATCTCCGGCACCGGGTCACCGGAATTATTGCGGGCAATCGGCGGCGCATCGCCCCCCGTGAAAATCGCCTGGCTGATGACCGGCGCCTCGTTGGCGTACTGCAAAGACGGCCCGTGACTGCGAAAAAATGTGGTTGAGGTGATCGTCAGGGGCGTCGTGGAAGTGCGGATCCCGGCCCCGATATTGTCGGTGCTGCAGTCGACAAAGACGCAGTTTTCGACGGTCAGTTCACCGGCCAGAACGTTGATGCCGCCGCCGGCAAATTCGGCGCTGCAACTGTCAAAGACACAGTCCTTGAAATAGGGCTTCGCGTCGTAGGCGAAAGCTCCGCCTCCACTGCCAAAAGGGTTGGAGGCCTTGCCGCGCCGGAAGGTGACTCCGGTGACGCGGGTCGTATCGGCGAAGCCACGCATTTCCAGGACACGCCCCTGCCAGCCGGCGTCCAGGATCACGTGATCCGGGTTGCCCGTCTCGCCCCGGATATCGATGCCGTTGCGCATGATGGCGATGTGGGCCACGTTGTTGCTGTTCAAATTGGTGCAGTCGGTGTAGATGCCGGGCGCCAAGACCACCACATCGCCGGAAATCGCCGAATCAACGGCCGCCTGGATCGTTGGCGCCTGATTCGGCACCAGCCAATCGCGGGCGTGGGCCGCTGGGGTCGAAAGCAGACCAATGGCCAGCAGACCCAGCAGGACGGCAAAAAAAGTGACCAGACGTGACTTGAATCCCGACATGGCGAACTCCCGGATGCGGCGCTGAAAACGGCGCCGTGGACTCGGATTGGCTCAGCCGTGGTGTCGGCAATGGCGGCATCTGATTATTCGACAGGGTGTTGGACACCCGGATATCAGACACGGACCGCGGCCCCAAGGCTTGGTTCCCTGTATACTTATGAGGGGAATCTGCAAAGGTGGGGCCAAAAGAAAGGGCACCTCCATAGGTGCGCCGGAGTCGTTGGAGAGTTTCTCGTCAGTGAGACTCAGGAATCCACCTTTTCGGTCTGCAGGAATTCGGCATAGGCCTTGTCGTCACCCAGAACATGGGACGTGAGCCAATAGGCCAGGAGTTCTTCCACTTTGCTGGTCACACGTTTGCCACTCTGGTTGAAGTCGAACTGGAACCGCTCGACTTTCTGGATCAACTGCCGATGTTGCGCCTGATGCTTCGCCAATTGGGGATAGCCCGCCTCGGCCAGGAGGCGTTCTTCGTCGGCGAAATGCTCCTGGGTGTAGCCGACCAACTCATCGAGGATCTTGTTCATCACCCGCGAGCCCTTGCCTTTTTGGGCGGCGTCGGAGAATTCGTTGATGATGTCGACCAGGTGATGATGCTGCTCGTCCATGCTTGCGATGCCCAGCGTAAGTTCGTCTGTCCACTTGATCAGTGCCATGTCTGCGACATCTCCCGAATGAGAATCCTGGTGGTGTTTTGGCCCGCCTGCGGCGGGAGGCAAAAAGAGCCTATCTCAAGTATCGGTCCATTTTAACAATTGTTAACTCGTAATCGGGGAACACCGGCGCCAATTTCCCAGTACTAAGGGCCACTTGACGGAGTTTTCCCGTTTGCCCTGACCCTGCTTGAAAGGACCCCTGAAATGAACGCGTTATCGGCCACCAAGCGCATGACTCTGGTCATGATGTCTCTTCTGTTGATTCTCACCACCTCCGCCCTGGCCAAGGACGACCAACACGGCTACCTGGGCGTCATGTTCCAGAAAATCACCACGAGCATGTCCAAGGCCCTGCAACTCGATGAAGACGAAGGCGTGATGATCAGCCAGGTCGTTGACGATGGGCCTGCCGCCAAAGCCGGTTTCGAGGATGGCGACGTGATTCTCAAATTCGACGGCAAGGCCATCGAAAGTTTCGGCGACCTGAACAAGGCCATGAAAAAGACCAGCCCCGGCGACAAGGTCGCCATCGAGATTCTGCACAATGGCAAACGCCAAACCGCCGAGGTCGAACTCGGTGAGGCCGAGAAAAACAGCTTCACCTACTCGATGAACTCCGACAGTAATGCTCCCGATGTCGAATTTTTCAGCGAAGGCGAGCACGACGTCATGGTCATGGGCGGCAAGCATGGCAGTCACACCCGTTCCTGGACTGATGAAGATGGCCACACCAAGGTCATTGTGATGTCCGGTGACGAAGACGGCGATCACGAAAACGTGTGGTTCAGCGAAGATGGTGTCACCGTTGATTTGGTCATGAAAAACATGGCGTTCGGCTCTGACCGCGGCTTCATGGGCGTGGAACTGGATGACCTGAACGACCAACTGGGTGAGTACTTCGGCATCGAAGACGGCGAAGGCGCCCTGGTCAGCAAAGTGCGCGACGACAGCCCCGCAGCGGCTGCCGGGCTCAAGGCCGGCGATGTGATCATCAGCGTGAACGGTGAGTCGGTCGAAGATTCCGGCGAAGTGCACGAGGCCATGAACGACACCGAGCCCGCGCAGGAAATCGAAGTGAAGGTCGTGCGCAAGGGCAAGAGCAAGACCCTGAAGGTGACCCTCGGCGAGATGCCGGAGGGCGAATTTCCCCGCTTCATGGGGGTGCCGCACGCTCCCAACATGACGATGGAATTCCTGTCCAAAGGGAACTTCCCCCACGGCATGACCCACGATATCCGCGGGGCCACACCCCGCGGCATACACGAGATTCGCGAGATCCATCGCCTACACGAAGACACCGAAGACCTCGAAGAAGTGCGCGAAGAGCTCGACGTATTGCGCGAAGAATTGAAGGCACTGAAAGAGGAACTCAAGAACTAGACCGGGGTTCAAGGACGATCAGCAGGAGGCGCACCCCACGCGCAAGGAAGCCAAGGCCGGGAGATTCGATCTCCCGGCCTTTTTTGCGGCTTGCTCAACGATACAATGCCTTAAGGCTGCCAAAGGACGACCGACGGATCGGGACAGCGGCGGCGACAGCAGTGATCACGTTCGTTTCGGCAGCAAACCCTTCACTCAATAGCCCGCAGGGATCGCCAGGGTTCACCCGATAGAACACCAGCGGATCCCAATCCGATGATCCGAGAGGAAACAAGCGGATTTGCGCTGTGCGAGAACCGACTTCGGCCAACAGTTCGGCATCCACATAGACATCAAATTCAAAAAGAGCAGTGGGCTGGCCAAGGTAATCGCATTCGGCTTCAAGATAGGCGATCGGCTGCTGGCCTTCGTTCATCGCCAACTCGAAATCTTCGCCTGCTCCGGCGCCCAGATACCGCCAGCGCTGCACCGACACGGCGCCTGTTTCGAACAGCGTGCCCCAGTATCCGAAAAAGCCGTCGCGGGCCTCGGCGGGATTGACCCAGAGGTAGCAGTGAGTCCACCCGCTCTCGGCCACCACAAGAGAATCCTGCTGCGTGGTCGAGCTCCAGGACAAGTGAAGTTGCAGGGGGCCGCCCCGGGAATCTTCGGCCGAGGTCAAGGTGATCAGCAGGGCGATCGTCAGTATGGTGGCAATCCGCAGCGTCATGGAAGAATCCTTGGTGGGTGTGGGGGAACAATCTTTCCGTTTCAAGGAGACGGAGGCCGGCGGGAAATTCCGATCCTTGGGGAAACGAAATCCGAGAGTTCAGTATTCCCGCGGGCCACTACTCCACACCAATCGCCTTCAACATGGCCAGATAGCGGGGATCAGTTCCCAGTTCATCCATATAGAGCGCCGGGCTGGCCTTCAGGAGCACCATATTGGGCGACCGCTCGGCCAGCGACTGCTCGAAACCCGCAATGGCATTTTCCAACTCGCCAAGCCCCAGATAAATGACCGAATACAGCGCCGGATCCACGTATTCGGAAACCGACCGGGCGCGCAGGTCATCAAGATCCGATCGGGCCCGATCCTGCTCGCCACATTTGGCGTAGGTGTAGGCGAGCCAGCACCGGGCCGCCGGCGTGCCACTGCCGGCCAGCAACGACTCGGCAACCTCGGTCGAAGCCAACGCCTCGACGCAGCGCCCCATGTGGGCATAGGTCTTCGCCAGTTTGATGTGCCCCCAGGTCCAGTTGGGGTTCAAGGCGATGGCCTGCTGGAAATAGATGACACATTGTTCGTAGTCCTTCAGAACCATGTAGGCGATGGCCAGATCGTGGGCCGCGCCCACCGAAAGTGGGTCCAACTCCATAGCACGGGAATACTGGACCAGAGCCAGATCGTATTGGCCGGTGTACAAAAAATAATCGCCATACGACATCACGCACACGAGGCTGCCCGGCCCCAACTCAAGTCCCCTCTTGAGGTCGGCTTCGGCACCCGCCCAATCCAACTCGAACACCATCTTGATCATGCCGGACACGGTGTGGGCCTCGGCCAGATTCGGATCGATCTTCATCGCCTGCTGCGCTGCCGCCCGGGCCTTGGCCACAGGTTCGGTGCGCTCGCTGCCCCGCAGATAGGATTGCGTGACATAGGCCTGGGCCAGCCCCGTATAGGCCAGGGCGTAG
The DNA here is from genome assembly GCA_964562635.1 of uncultured Fibrobacteraceae bacterium. Classification (GTDB taxonomy): domain Bacteria; phylum Krumholzibacteriota; class Krumholzibacteriia; order LZORAL124-64-63; family LZORAL124-64-63; genus JAGRNP01. Next base: position 12,452 of record CAZLUL010000015.1, read on the forward strand.
CTGGGCTCCAGGGCGATGGCCTGTTCGAAATACTCGATGGCCTTGTCCATCTCCCGCTTGGTGCCGGTGGTGAACTCCCGGCCCTTGAGGTAAAGACGATAGGCCTCGGGGTCGTCGGTGGCGTGGCGAGCCAGAGGGTTCGCCACGCCGCCAACCAGCTCCACCTGCAGTGTTTTGGCGATCATCGTAATGATTTCGTTCTCGACGGCTTGAATTTCCCGAAGCTGGCGGATGTACCGCTCACCCCACAGTTGGCGACCGTCCCTGGTGTCGACCAGCTCGGTGCTGATGGTCAGTTCGCCGTTGTGTTCAACAACGCGCCCAAACAGGACGGCGTCGACACCAAGCTCCCGGCCAGCGTGCTCCGCATCAGGATTCTGGTCGATCAGGGCAAAGACCGAACGCCGGGAAATCACCTTCAAATCGGGATACTGGGACATGGTATTGATCAGACTCTCGGTGACCCCGTTGCAGAGGTAGTCCAACTCCGCATCGCCCGTCGCGTTTTCAAAGGGCAATACCGCCAGGGCGCCCACTTCGGCTCCAGCCCGGGGGATCAGAAAATAGGCGGCAACAACAAGGGCGACCACGAGGGCCAGAACCGCAGGCATGAGACGTCCCGGGCGGCGGCCCCGACCCCTGCGCGCCGCGTCAAGCACCACGGTGGAACCCGAGGCTTCGGCGCGCTGAAGATTGCGCAGATCCACCAACAGGTCGCGCGGAGTCTGGTAGCGGTTGTCGGGATCCTTTTCCAGGCATTTGAGGATGATCCGCTCCAGCTCAGGCGACATTTCGTAATTGTAGCGGGCCAGGGCTTCGGGGGTCTGGTGAGCGATGGCTTCAATAACACCCATGGCCGAAGAGGCCTGGAATGGCCGACGACCGGTGACCATTTCATACAGAACCACACCGAGACTGAACAGATCGCTGCGGGTGTCGACCTTTTTTCCCAGCGCCTGTTCCGGACTCATGTAGTGCACAGTGCCCAGGACAGTGCCTTCGGCCGTCTGCGACATGGTCATCGTCTGGTCCAGAGCGTCCAGTTCCGGATGAGCCATGGTCTTGGCCAAGCCAAAATCCAGAACCTTCACTTCGCCCCGGGTTGTCAGGGCAATATTTGCGGGCTTGATGTCGCGGTGGACGATGCTCTTGCTGCGTGCCTCTTCCAGGGCTCCGGCAATCTGGCTGGCGATCTCCAGGACTTCTGTCTGGTTCAGCGAAGCGCCGGAAAGGCGTTGGCTCAGGTCTGTGCCCTCGACATATTCCATGGCGATGAAGTGGGTGCCGTCATCTTCGCCAACGTCATAGATGTGGGCAATATTGGGATGGCTCAGGGCCGACGCCGCCCGGGCCTCCTGGGCAAACCGGGCCCGACGGTCGGTATCGTCGGCCACATCAGCGGGGAGAATCTTGATGGCGACCAGTCGGCCAAGGCGCGTGTCCTGGGCCAGATAGACCTCACCCATGCCCCCGGAACCCAGTTTTTTTCGGATTTCAAAATGGCCGAGATTGTTGCCCTGTTGCATCGTATGAGCACCCTTCAATTCTCAGTGTTGTCGGATTCCCGAAACCAGATTTTCGACCAGTCGATCTTGGGCGAATGGGGAGGGCTTGGGGTCTTTAGTCTCTACAGATCATATACCAAAACCGACAAAAGTTCTCTCAAATACTGAGACCAGGTAAAGCGAGGCACAAAGGCGCCAGGACCAATAAGCCGACCACTGCCGCAGCCACTGCTGCGACCAGCACCGCCCCGGCCAACATATCCTTCACCCGTCCATAGCGCGCGTCGTGCTCCGGACTGAGAATATCCACCAGCATCTCGCCAGCGGTATTGACCAGTTCCAGCGCCAAAACCAATCCCATGCTCAACGCCAGCAGGGCCCACTGGGTTGTACTGGCGTGCAGCCACCACGCGAGCCCCGTCACAACAACGGTCGCCAGTATCATCACCCGGAAATTGCGGCCCCTGCTGCCCGCGGCTATTCCCCGCGCCGCATAGACAAAGCCCTTCAGAAACGCCGTCATGAGACCGTCACCTCTTCCAGTCGTTGGTCATTGGGCAAACCCGGTTCGGTGAACAGCAGCCAGGTGTGGATGTCGTGATCGGGATAGAGTTCGGCCACCACCTCACCATAGGTTGCCAGTTGCGGTCGGTAGTGTTCGACCAGGTTGGCGCGCACCGCAGCATCGCCACCAAAGCGGTTGGTCTTGTAGTCGATGATGTCCACCCGATCAGGCCGAACAACCAGCCGGTCGATGATGCCGGTAATGCGTTCTTCAGTGGCGTCCGGGCCATTTGAAGGGCGGCGATGGATAACGGGCACTTCGCTTAAGCCTTGGCCACCTTCGCCTTGAGGACGGAAGACCCAATCCAGGCTACTCTCAACGAAAACTGTTTCGGCCTCGGCATGATAGGCGCTGTCACCCGCCGGCATGGCCCCATGATCGGCCGCCAATTGCAGCATCAGGTGCACCTGGTGACCCCGTTCGGTGGGGTCGGTTTCGTCCTGCTGCACGCGAGGCCCAGCCGACAGCGGCGCATTGTCATCGGCGTTTTCGTCGTGCACACCCGAAGGCGTGATCACCTTCATGGTTTCGCGCGGCGGGGGCGGTTGCCAGGCCTGGGTATCGTCGGCAACGTGGGTCGGCACAGCCGCCGCCTTGGGCGCCACCGGCGCGGGTGGCCGCATCATTCCCGCCGGATCATCGGTCTGGAAGTGTTCCGCACAACCGTCGGCCAAAAGACCAGTCGCGATCTTGCGCATTGGGCTGTCGTTCTCTTCGCCGGTTTCCCGCTGGCTGCCCACCAACACCAGGCGATCGCGGGCCCGGGTCATCGCCACGTACAGCAGATTCGCCTCTTCGGTCAGGTCGCGCTCACGGGCCTGGGCGCTCACGGTTTGCAGTGGGTCCTGGGGCCAGGTCACGCCCTTGGGCACCTTGAAGCCGTCGCGATAGGCTTTGACGACCTTGAACAGCAGGGGTGTATCGGGCGACTCGGGCCGCACCCGAACCCGCGGGCTCTCCTTGCCCGCGGGCCGATTGGCGTCGACCAGAAAAACCACCGGCGCCTCCAGCCCCTTGGCGCCGTGAACGGTCATGAACTGCACGCGTCCTTCGCCGCCATCGCGGGGCAACGCGCCTTCTTCCTGGCCCCCACGGCTGGCAGCAACCCCAATAAAGTCAGCAAGTTGGCGCACCGTTGGTGTGCCGGCGATTTCCGGGCTCAAAGCCAGGTCGTACAGCCGCAGCAGGTTGTAACGGGCCTGATCGCCGCGCGCGATCTGGTAGCGTTCCAGAACCTCACCTTCGCGGTAGATGCGGCGCAGCAGGTCGTGGCACGTATCGAAGCCCAGATGCTTGCGCCACTCCTTGAGCAGGCGGACCGGGCGCGCAAATGGCTCCTGATCAGCCTTCTTCTTCAACGTGGGCCAAAGGTTTGATGGTGTCCGGTAACGGTCGGCCACATCGGAGGGCTTAAAAAGGTCGCGGGCGCCCAACAGTTTCTGGAAGGCCTTGTCTTCCATTCGAAATATCGGACTGCGCAACACCGAGGCCAGGGCCGCGTCGTCATCGGGCCACAGCAGCCAGCGCAACAGAGACAAAATATCCTGCACCTCGCGACTGGCCGCCAGCATGCCGCGCCCCGGTGGCACGAACGGAATGTCGGCGTCGCGGAAGGCCTTTTCGTAGAGACTGATTTCAGTACGGGTGCGCGACAGGATCAGGAAATCGTCCCAGCGCAAGGGGCGCGCAACCAGCGTGTCGCCAAATCCTTCCCAGGTGCCGTGGGCCACATCTTCTTTCATCCGGCGCACGAGTTGGGCGGTGGCCTGGGCCGCCAGTTGGTCACCACTGCGTTCGTCGATGGGTGCGTCCGGGTCGGTTTCATCAGCTTCGGCGGCCGCAAACGGTTCCAGCAGCAGGACCTCGCCGGCAGACTCGCCGCGCGCCCATTTCTGGTGCACGTTCTGCTGCTCTTCCGCTGACAACGTGTTTTTCAACGGTTCGGCCCGGAACAGGCACCCCACGCCATCGACCACGTTCTGCAGACTGCGAAAATTTGTCGGCAAATTTTCCACCTGAAGGTCGTGCCTCTGCAACAGGTCACAGGCGTCGGTAAAGATCGACGGTTCGGCACCCCGAAAACCGTAAATGGATTGTTTGACGTCGCCCACGAAAAAGAGCGTGCGCGCGCCGCCGTCGGTGGTGGTCGAAAGGAACTCGTCCACGAAGGGCTTGAGCATGTCCCACTGGTTGAAGTTCGTATCCTGAAACTCGTCCAGCAGGATGTGGCTCAGGGAATCGTCCAGGCGGAACAACAGGGCGCCGACGCTGCCTTCGTCGCCCATCAGGCGGCAGGCCATGTCTTCGAGGTCCTGGAAGTCAACGACCCGGTCGCGTTTCTTGAGGCCGTCGTAGATGTCAAACAGGCGCAGGCCCAGTTGCAGGCGAGCTCGGTTCTGGTTGTACAACTCGATATAGCCCAGGCGGTGCAGCACACCCAGCACACCGAGCGCCTGGGTGCTGACCAGTGCGTTGAAGCGTTCCTTGAGTTCGGCATCCTTGCGGATGGCGGTGAAGCTTCTGGTCTTGTTGGCCTTGGTCAGGAAGATATTCTTGGCGTCGGCCACGAGTGTGTCGAAGGTGCCGGCATCGATCGCCCCGCTGACCCCCAGATCACGCAACTCATTGGCGACCCGCGCCGC